>NZ_JAMLIX010000002.1:0-300000 GCF_023953965.1 Bosea sp. (in: a-proteobacteria) | reverse complement strand
CGGGCTCGAGCGGGCCGACACCGCCGCCGCCTTCGCGATCGCGGCCTATACCGCCTTCTGCGCCTACCGGCTCGCCCGGCGCGTGCTCGACACGCTGATGGACACCGCCCCTGAAGGCGTCGGCGAGAGGCTGCGCGACGCGGCCCGCGGCGTGCCCGGCGTGGTCGGCCTCAACTGGCTGCGCATCCGCCCGGCCGGCGGGCGCGTCCATGGCGAGATCGGCATCAGCGTCTCGCGGACGCTGCCGCTCGACCGGGTCGTGGCGATCAAGGCCGAGCTCGGCGAGGCCCTGGCCGCGGCCGAGCCCGGCGCCGAGATCACGATCACGGCCGACCCCGTGCAGGTCGACGACGAGACGGCGCTCGAACGCGTGCTGCTGATCGCGCTGAAGCTCAAGATCCCGGTGCACCACGTCACCGTCCACTCGATCGGCGACAAGCTCTCGGTCAGCCTCGACATGGAGGTCGACGCCACCCTGCCGCTCGGCGCCGCGCACGAGATCGCGACGCGGCTCGAAAGCGCGATCAGGGCCGAGTTCGGCGGGGAAACCGAGGTCGAGACCCATATCGAGCCGATGGAGACCGGCCAGCCCGCCGGCCACAACGCCGCCTGGGAAACGGTCGAGGACATCGGCAAGACGCTGGCGGGCGAGGCCGGCAAGCTTGACGGGCCGATCCACGACATCCACAGCGTGCGCGTGCGCCAGACCGCCAAGGGGCTGGTGGTCAACTACCATTGCCGGGTCGACGCCGGGCTCGACGTCGCCGCCGTGCATGAAGCGGTCGATGCGATCGAGCGGGCGGTCCGGATCGCCCGCCCGCAGGTCTGCCGGCTGGTCAGCCATGCGGAGCCGGCGGTGGCGCCCTAGATCATCGCGCGTCCTATCGGACGCGGTCACGATGATCTATCTCAGGACGGGAAGGCACTGGTTTCCGAGATGTTCGGGTCAAGCCCGAACATGACGGCGGTGTTTCCCTCCCACGCCGGCATGCTCTAGAAACGCCGCCTGACCTTCGCCATCAGGGTTGCCATGCCGACCGACGACGCCCCGCTGATCCGCCTCGAGGATTACCGCCCCAGCGACTGGCTGATCGATACCGTCGATCTCGATATCGGCCTGCATCCACGCAAGACACAGGTGCGCGCTTTGCTCGCGCTGCGGCCCAACCCGGACGGAAGGCCCGGCGCCCCACTCATCCTCGATGGCGACGAGCTTGCGCTGAAGGCGATCAGCCTCGACGGCAAGCCGCTCGACCGTTCAGCCTATACGGCGACGCCGCGCGCGCTGACGATCCCCACCCCGCCGCCGCACGACTTCACGCTGACGATCGAGACCGAGATCGACCCCTCCGCCAACACCAGGCTGATGGGGCTCTACCGCTCGTCGCAGGTCTATTGCACGCAATGCGAGGCCGACGGCTTCCGCCGCATCACCTATTTCCTCGACCGGCCGGACGTGATGAGCGTCTATACGGTGAGGCTCGAAGCCGCGAAGGCCGAGGCGCCGGTGCTGCTCTCCAACGGCAATCTCGTCGCGGCGGCGGAACTGCCGGGCGGCGAGCGGCATTTCGCCGTCTGGCACGACCCGCATCCCAAGCCCGCCTATCTCTTCGCGCTGGTCGGCGGCGCGCTCGACCATGTCCGGCAGGACTACGTCACGGCCGAGGGCCGCAAGGTCGAGCTCGCCGTGCATGTCGAGCCCGGCAAGGCGGGGCGCGCCGGCTGGGCGCTGGATTGCCTCGCCCGCTCGATGCGCTGGGACGAGCGCGTCTTCGGCCTGAGCTACGATCTCGACGTATTCAACGTCGTCGCCGTCTCCGACTTCAACATGGGCGCGATGGAGAACAAGGGCCTCAACATCTTCAACGACAAATACGTGCTGGCCGATCCGCTGACCGCGACCGACGGCGACTACGCTTCGATCGAGGCGATCATCGCGCATGAGTATTTCCACAACTGGACCGGCAACCGCATCACCTGCCGCGACTGGTTCCAGCTCTGCCTGAAGGAGGGGCTGACCGTCTTCCGCGACCAGGAATTCTCCGCCGACGAGCGCTCGCGCCCGGTGAAGCGCATCGCCGATGTGCGCACGTTGCGCTCGACCCAGTTCTCGGAGGATGCCGGGCCGCTCGCCCATCCGGTCCGGCCGCGCGCCTACAAGGAAATCAACAACTTCTACACGCCGACCGTCTACGAGAAGGGTGCGGAGGTGATCCGCATGCTCAAAACCCTGATCGGCGACGACGCCTTCAGGCGGGGCATGGACCTCTATTTCGAACGCTGCGACGGCACCGCCGCGACGATCGAGGATTTTCTCGCCTGCTTCGCCGAAAGCGCGGGCCGGGACCTCTCCCATTTCGCCCGCTGGTACGAGCAGGCCGGCACGCCGACCATCGTGGCATCCGGCCGCTACGATGCCGCGGGGAAGCGCTACACGCTGGAGTTCGCGCAAAGCACGCCACCGACTCCCGGCCAGAGCGGGAAGGAGCCGATGGTGCTGCCGATCCGGCTCGGCCTCGTCGGCAGCAGGGGCGACCTGCCGCTGAAGACCGCTTCGAACGCCTATGCCGGCGACGGGCTCGTCGTGCTCGACCGGGCTTCGCTCGCGATCACCTTCGAGGATGTCCCGGAGGCGCCGATCCCCTCGCTGATGCGCGGCTTCTCGGCGCCGGCGCGGCTCGAACTCGACCTGTCCGATGCCGATCTCGTGCGGCAATTCGCTTCCGACAGCGATTCCTTCAACCGTTGGCAAGCCTTGCAGAGCGTGGCCACCCGCGCGCTCGTGGCCGCGGGCAGGCCCGGCGCCGATCCGGGCCTCCTCGCCGCGACCGCGGGCCGGCTCGGCACGGCGCTACGCAGCTTCCTTCAAAGCGATGCCTTGTCCGACCCGGCCTTCGCGGCGCAGGTGCTGCGGCTGCCCGCGCCCGCCGACATCGCCCGCGAGATCGGTCGGGACGTCGATCCCGAGGCGATCTTCGCCGCCCATCGCGGCCTCTCGACCGCGATCGGCTCGAGCCTTCTCGAGGCGCTGCCGGCCTTGCGCGAGACGCTCGTCGCGAGCGGCGCCTATCGCCCCGACTCCGCTTCCGCCGGGCGGCGGGCGCTGCGCAACGAATTGCTCGGGCTCGCGGCGCTCTCCGCGCCGGCCGAGGCCGCCGATCTTTGCGAGGCGCAGTTCGACGGCGGCGACAACCTGACCGACCGGCTGGCGGCGCTCGCGGCGATGACGCTGATCCCCGGCGAACGCCGCGAGGCTCTGATCGCCCGCTTCGCGGAAACCTATGCGAACGAGCCGCTGGTGCTCGACAAATGGCTGATGGCGCAAGCGCTCATTCCCGAGCCTGCCACGCTGGAGCGCGTCGAGCGGCTGATGCGCCATCCCGCCTTCTCGCTCGGCAACCCCAACCGCGTCCGGGCGCTGATCGGCGGCTTCGCGGCGAACCTGACACAGTTCAACCGGGCCGATGGCGCCGGCTACCGCTTCGTCGCCGGGATCGTCGTCGCGCTCGACAGGACGAACCCGCAGGTCGCCTCGCGCCTGCTCGGCTCGTTCAAGAGTTGGCGCATGCTGGAGCCCGGCCGCAAGCAGCTGGCGCGGGAGGCGCTCGGCACCGTCGCAAACCTGCCGAACCTGTCGCGCGACGTCGCCGACATCGCCGAAAGGGCGCTCGCCTGAGCGCTCTTCCGGCAGTGGTTAATGCCGACCTGTCCAAAACATTAACGTTTCATTACCCGCACAGGATTCATCGCCGCAAGCGCCACAACCTAAAGGAGAATTCGACACCCTTGACTCAACTCAAGGCTAGACAAACCGGAGCGCCCGGATTCAACTGACGGTGATTCGCGGGGATGCGGCACGTCTCCCGATCTGCTGACGGTGAAGTATCCGAAGGGGAACGGGCATGTCGCGTGCCAACGCGAGCTGCGCATCCGTGCGCGCCGACACGATTCTGGGTGTGGCACGATCGCTGACGCATCCTCTGTACCAGCGCTTCGAAAGCTTCGAGCCGACCTTCCGCACCGCCATACCCACGCTGGTCGGGATCTTCCTCGTCATCCTCGGCGCCGGCGCGCTGATCCAGATCACCGCCATGCGCGACGACGCCCTGATCGACGCGGCCGGCGACATGGAGCTCGTCTCCGCGCTGGTCGCACGCGAGCTCGATGCCGCGACGCTGGCGGAGCGGGAGCCGGCGGCCGCGCTCGCCGCGCTCGCCGCCCGCCACCTCGCCAAGCAGGGCCGCATCGTCCATGTCAGCCGCGCTGACGGGCGCGTCGTCGCCAGCGAGCCGGTGATCGGCCAGACCCAGCGCACGCTCGTCGACCTGCTCGGGCAGACCCAGCCGCTCACCGTCTTCGGCGACCGCGCCGGCGTGATGCGCATCACGCTCCCCAACGGCGCAGACGCCTTCGCCAGCGTGCGCAACCTCACAGCCCCGCTCGGGCAGGTCGCGGTGCTGCAGCCGGTGTCGCGGGCGCTCTCGACCTGGCAGATCCGCCGTTCGGGGCTGGCCATCCTGTTCGGCGCCGCCGGCCTCGTGCTCGGCGTCACCACGCTCGCCTTCATGCTCCAGTCGAAGCGGGCGAGCGCAGCCGACCAGGATTGCGACTGCGTGCGCGAGCGCATCGACACCGCGCTCAACCGCGGCCATTGCGGGCTGTGGGACTGGGACCTAGCGCGCGGCCGGATCTACTGGTCGGATTCGATGTATGCGCTGCTCGGCTACGACCGCTCGGGCGAGTACATGTCCTTCGGCGAGGTCTCGAGCTTCATCCACCGCGAGGATGTCGACCTCTACGCGCTCGCCGACGCGATCAGCCGCGGCGAGGCAGACCATCTCGACCGCGAATTCCGGGTGCGCGCCGCCTCGGGCGAATGGCTCTGGCTCAAGGCGCGCGCGGAGCTCGTGATCGACCGGCGCACCCGCTCGCGCCATCTCGTCGGCATCGTCGTCGACATCTCCGAGCAGCGCCGCATGGCCGAGCGCACCGCCACCGCCGACGCGCGCCTGCGCGACGCGGTCGAGGCGATCTCGGAAGCCTTCGTGCTCTGGGACGCCGAGAACCGCCTCGTGCTCTGCAACGCGAAATACCAGCAGCTCCACCAGCTTCCGGCCGAGGCGCTGCAATCGGGCACTCCTTACGACGAGATCATGGAGTTCTCGGCCCAGCCGCAGATCGACCGCGAGCCGCTGCGGGTGCAGCGCGGCACCGCCGGCGCCTCCTACGAGGCCCGCCTCTCGGACGGGCGCTGGCTGCAGATCAACGGCCGGCGCACCAAGGACGGCGGCTCGGTCTCGGTCGGCACCGACATCACCAAGCTGAAGCAGCAGGAGGAACGGCTCACCCAGTCCGAGCACCAGCTCCTGATGCACGTCACCGACCTCAAGGCCTCGCGCCAGAAGCTTGAGGCCCAGGCCCAGCAGCTCGCCGACCTCGCCGAGCGCTATCTCGAGCAGAAGGCCGCCGCCGAAAGCGCCAACCGCGCCAAATCCGAATTCCTCGCCAATATGAGCCATGAGCTGCGCACGCCGCTCAACGCCATCATCGGCTTCTCCGAGATCATGGAAGGCGGGATGTTCGGCCCGCTCGGCGAGAAATACACCGATTACGTCCGCGACATCCGTTCCAGCGGCGGCTATCTGCTCGGCATTATCGACGACATCCTCGACATGTCGCGCATCGAATCCGGCAGGATGCGGCTGGAGAAGGCCGAGATCGCGCTTAAGCCCGTGCTCGACCAGGTCTTGCTGAAGGTCCAGCCCGAGGTGGAGCGCAAGCAGATCGTGCTCACCATCGAAGGCCCGCTCGACACCCCGCTCTCGGCCGATCCGCACGCGCTCTACCAGATCCTCGGCAACCTGCTCGACAACGCCGCCAAGTTCACGCCCGAAGGCGGACGGATCGCGGTGCGCACCCGCTCCGTCCCCGGCGCGCTCAACATCTTCGTCGAGGATACCGGGATCGGCATCCCGAAGGAGAAGATCGAGCGCATCAGCCGGCCCTTCGAGCAGGTCGAGGGCGATCTGGTGCGCAGCTACAAGGGCTCGGGGCTCGGGCTCGCCATCGCCCGCTCGCTGACCGAGCTGCATGGCGGCTCGCTGCGCCTGCGCTCGGCGGTGGGCGCCGGCACCATCGTCATGGTTCACCTGCCGCTCGACGGCGGCGCCGAACACGTCACCGCGCAGGCGGCTTGAAAGGTCCAGCTCACCCTGCCCTCGTCATGCCGGGGCTTCGCGAAGCGAAGAACCCGGAATGACAAAGGTGTGGGCTGCGCACAGCGGAGACTCAATTCTTCCGCGCCTCGCCCAGAACCCGCGTGAAGATCGCCCTCACCGCCCCGCGCACCTCGTCGAGCTCCGCTTTCAGCACCTTGGCGTCGGGCCGGCCGACCGCGGTCGCGATCCGGCGCAGCACACGCGGCGGCACGGCCTTGGGATCGAACGCCTCCTCGACGGTGAAGCGCTGCCAGAGCTGGACGTCGCCGATCAGGCGATGCGCCTCCAGAAGGACCGACGCATCGCCTTCCGACAGAAGCCCGGCTGAACGCGCGGCGGCGAAGACCGCGGCCGTGTCGTTGACGATCAGGCCGGGATGCCGGCCGGCATAGGCGAGCAGCAGGAACTGGGCGAGGAAATCGAGATCGGTGATGCCGCCGGCGGCGAGCTTCAGGTCCCAGGGGTCCTTATCGCCCTTCTCTTTCGCGATCAGCGCGCGCATCTCCGCCACCGCCGTCGCGACCTTTGCGGGCACACGCTCGCGCGACAGGATCGCGCGGATCGCGGCTTCGACCCGCCGCGCGAGCCCGGCATCGCCGGCGACGACCCGCGCACGCGTCAGCGCCATCTCCTCCCAGATCTCCGCATCGCCGGCGTGATAGGCCTCGAAGCTCGCGAACTGGGTCGCGACCGGGCTCTTGTTGCCGGTCGGGCGCAAGCGCATGTCGACCTGGTAGAGCGTGCCGCGCCGGGTCGGCACCGTCAGCGCCGCGACGAGGCGCTGGGTGAACCGGACATGCCAGGTGACGGGGTCGAGGCTTCGCGCGCCGTCGCTCTGGGCGGCCTCCTCGGGCCGGTCGTAGAGCAGGATCAGGTCGAGATCGGATGACGGTGTCAGTTCGCCCGCGCCGAGCCGGCCGAGGCCGAGCACCACCGTCTCGGCGCCCTCGACGACGCCGTGGTCTTCCGCGAAGGCCCGGCGCGTATCGGCGAAGGCGACGCGCAGGCAGGCTTCCGCGACCGCGCAATAGGCCTGCCCCGCGCCTTGCGCCGGATAGGCGCCGGAGAGGAGCCGCGCGCCGACCAGGAAATTCTCCTGCCGGGCAGCGTCGCGCAGGCGATCGAGCCCGTCCTCGACGCTCGGCGGCGGCGAACCGACATAGGCGCGGATGCGCTTCTCGAGCGCTGCGACATCCGGCGCCGCCTGCCCGAAGGCCGGATCGATGACGCCGTCGAGCACATGGGGATGGAGCGCGGCGACCTTGGCGAGGCGCGGCGCGCTGCCCAAAATCTCGGCGAAGAGCGTCAGCAGGGAATCATGCGAGCGCAGCAGCGTCAGAAGCTCGATCGCCGCCGGCATCCGCACGAAGGCATTGTCGAGATGGGCGAGCGCGCCATCCGGATCGGCTGTGCGGCCGAGCGCGACGAGCAGCGCCGGCGTCAGCTCCGTCAGCACCTCCCGCGCTCGCGCGCTGGTGACGGCGGCGCGGCGGCCGAAATGCCAGCCGCGCACCGTCTCCGCGGCGAGTGCGCCGTCGCGGAAGCCGAGCTTGACCAGCGTCTCGATGGTTTCGGGATCGGCCTCGGAGCCGGTGAAGCTCAGCGTCCCGGCCTCGGAGGCGAGGCTCGGCCCCTCCTCGAACAGCAGGGCGTAATGGCCCTCGACGCGCCTGGCGTGCGCCGTCAGCGCCTTGCCGAAGGCGGCCGCGGAAGGATAGCCGCAGAAGCGGGCGAAGCCTTCGAGATCGGCCGCGGCTTTCGGCAGGGTCTGCGTCTGCTCGTCGTCCTGCATCTGAAGGCGATGCTCGATGGTGCGCAGCCAGCGATAGGATTCGGAGAGCTCGTCGCGGGCCGCAGGCGTGATCCAGCCTTCGTTGGTCAGCTCCTTCAGCATGTCGAGCGTGCGCGGGCCGCGCAAGGCCGGGCGGCGGCCGCCGAAGACGAGCTGCTGGGTCTGGACGAAGAACTCGATCTCGCGGATGCCGCCGCGGCCGAGCTTCACGTTGTGGCCGGCGACCGCGATGGTCTCGTGGCCCTTCACGGTCTGGATCTGGCGCTTCATCGCATGGATGTCGGCGATGGTCGCGAAGTCGAAATATTTGCGCCAGATGAAGGGGGCGAGGTCCTTCAGGAAACGCACCCCGACCGCGATGTCGCCGGCGATGGGCCGGGCCTTGATCATCGCGGCGCGTTCCCAGTTCTGCCCCACCGTCTCGTAATAGGAATAGGCCGAGGGCAGCGCGATCGCGACATGGGTCGAGGCCGGGTCCGGCCGCAGCCGCAGGTCGACGCGGAAGACGTAGCCGTCCGGCGTGCGCTCCTGGATGATGCGGGCGATCTGCTGGGTCAGCTTGACGAAGAAGCTCGACGGCTCGCCGACGCCGGCCGCCTCCGCCGCCTCGGGGTCGAAGAAGACGACGATGTCGATGTCGGAGGAATAGTTCAGTTCGCCCGCGCCGTGCTTGCCGAGCGCCAGTACGACGAGGCCGGAGCCGGGACCGGGATCGGCGGGGTCGGCGAGGTTGATCCGGCCGAGATCGGCGGCCTGGCGCAGGACATGGTCGGTGGCCAGCCGCGCGGCCATGTCGGCGGTCGCGGTCAGCGCCTGCGTCACGGTCTCGACGTCCCAGGCGCCGCCGATATCGGAAAGCGCGATCAGGAGCGCCATCGAGCGGCGGAAACGGCGCAGCGCGCGCATCAGATCGGCGGTCTCGGGGCCTGCCGCACCGAAGGCCGCGATATCGGTGAGAAGCGCGTCGCGGCGCGCTTCCGGCGCTTGCACCAGGCTGGCGAGCAGTCCGGCCGGATCGAAGCGCATGATCTGGGTGAGGAAGGGCGAATGGCTCAGTATGCCGGCGATGAGCGCGGCCGAGCGTGGATGCTCGGCCAGATGCGCCTTCAGCGCCGCGGCGGCCTCCTCGTCGTGGAGGCGCTCGATCAGCTCGCGCTTCAGCAGCGTCTCGGCCTTGGCCTTCGCCGGCAGGACCGGCGCCGCTTCGAGCCTGTCACAGAGCCGTTCCGCCATCGCGCATCTTCCTGCCTCAGTGGGAAGACACGCCAGCAGGGTTTGGCGCCTGTGTCGAGGCGGCGGGCTCGGCGAGGACGGGCGTGTCCACAGGCTTGGGGCCGCTCGCCGGCAGGAGGATGACCACGCGCAGGCCCGGCGCATTGTCCTCGAGCCTGAGCTCGCCGCCATGCAGGCGCACCACGCCCGCCGCCAGCGACAGGCCGAGCCCGAAGCCCGGCTTGCTGCGGCTGGCGTCGAGCCGGACGAAACGGTCGCAGACGCGGCCGCGATCGGCCTCCGGGATGCCCGGCCCATGATCGGCGACCGACAGCGCGACCCGGTCGCCCGCCTGCCGGGCCACGACGGTCACGGTGCCGTCGCCGCCCTGCTCCGGGCCACCGTATTTCAGCGCGTTGTCGATCAGGTTGTTGAGGGCCTGGCCGATCAGCTCGCGGTTGCCGCGGATCTTAAGCCCCGGGGCGACGTCGCTCGCCAGCGACAGGCCCGCCTCCTCGGCCAGCGGCTCGTAAAGCTCGGCGAGGCCCGAGACGATCTCGGAGATGTCGAGCTCGCTCATATTGTCGCTGACGCGGCCGGCCTCCAGCCGCGCGATCATCAGGAGCGCGTTGAAGACGCGGATCAGGTTGTCCGCCTCCTCGATCGCGCCGTCGAGGGCGGCCCGGAGCTCGTCCGGCGATTTCGCCGTGCGCAGCGCTTCCTCGGCCCGGTTGCGCAGGCGCGTCAGCGGCGTCTTGAGGTCGTGGGCGATGTTGTCGGTGACCTGCTGCATGCCGGCCATCAGCTCGCCGATGCGGTCGAGCATGGCGTTGAGGTTGAGCGCGAGGCGATCGAGCTCGTCGCCCGTGCCGGTGATGGCGATCCGGCCTTCGAGGTCGCCCGCCATGATGGCGTGCGCCGTCTCGCTCATGCCGTCGATGCGCTTGAGGACGCGCCGCGCCACGAACCAGCTCGCGAAGCAGCCGAGCACGAAGACCAGCGCCAGCGACCAGCCGGCGGCGCGGCGGATGACGATGCCGAGCCGCTCGCGCTCCTCAAGGTCGCGCCCGACGAGCAGGCGAAACCCCGCCGGCAGGATGAACACGCGCACCAGCGCGCGTCCCGGCGTATCCATCGCCTCGCTGGAGCGGGCATATTCGATCTCGCTCTCGCCGGTGCGATCGAGCGTGCCGGGCGGGATCGCCTCGACATTGCCGGCGATGCGCTCGCCCACCGGCGTGGTGACGAGATAGAGCGAGGCGCCCGGCGCCCGCGAACGGCGCTCGATGATGTTGACCAGCCGGCGGATGCCGCCCTGGCGCTGCTGCTCGGCCAGGCCCCGGATCTCGGCGTCGATCGTCGAGCGGATCTGGTCGGTCAGCAGGCGCCTGGCGTTCCAGGAGACATAGCCGAGCACGAAGGCGGCGAAGAGCGCGAAGATGACGAGATAGGCCGCCGTCAGCTTGAAGGCGGTCGTGCGGAACAGCGTCGGCAGGAACTTCTGGCGCTTCCTCGGAAGGGGGTCAGCGGGCGTTGTCACGGACCATGTATCCCGCGCCGCGGATGGTGTGGATCATCGGCGGTTCGAAGCCCTTGTCGACCTTGGCGCGCAGGCGGCTGACATGCACGTCGATGACGTTGGTCTGGGGGTCGAAATGATAGTCCCAGACGTTCTCCAGCAGCATGGTGCGGGTCACGACCTGGCCGGCATGCTTCATCAGATATTCGAGCAGCCGGAACTCGCGCGGCTGCAGGACGATCTCCTGCCCCTGGCGGGTGACGCGGTGGGCGAGCCGGTCGAGCGAAAGCTCGCCGACGCGGTAGGAGGTCGGCTCGGCGGCTGGCGCCCCGCGCCGGCGCGCCAGAACCTCGACGCGGGCGAGCAGCTCCGAGAAGGCATAAGGCTTGGGCAGGTAGTCGTCGCCGCCGGCGCGCAGGCCCTTCACCCGGTCGTCGACCTGGGCGAGCGCCGAGAGGATCAGCGCCGGGGTGTCGTCCTTCTGCTCGCGCAGCGAGCGGATCAGCGAGAGGCCGTCGAGGCGCGGCAGCATGCGGTCGATGACCAGCACGTCGTAGCCGCCGCCCTCGGCCATGGCATAGCCCTGCAAGCCGTCGGCGGCATGGTCGGCGACATGGCCGACCTCGCGGAACGCCTTGGTCAGATAGGCCGCAGCCTCGGCATCATCTTCGACAATGAGGAGTCGCATCGGCCAACCCTATCGCAAGAATCACGAGAACGGCAGGCCGGAGCATACGCATCCGACCTGCCGCCGTAACGGCGGGTCCCCCGACTGGGGCGACAGGAACCGGTGAACCCGCCGGCTACGCTCAGGCCGCGGGCTGGCGGCCGACCTCGAAGGTCACGTCACGCGATTTGCCTTCACGGTAGAGGGTGATCGTGGTCTTGGCGCCGGGCGCGAAGGCGGCGATCTTGCGCGACAGGTCGCGCGCGTCCTTGACCGCCTCGCCGTTGACGGCGGTGATGGTGTCGCCGCGGCGGATGCCCGCCTTGGCGGCCGGGCCATCGCCCTGCGCCTCGGCGACGAGCGCGCCCTTGGGCTCCTTCAGCCCGATCGCATCGGCCATCTCGCCGGTCACCGGCTGGATCTGCACGCCGATGAAGCCGCGCGCCACCTTGCCGTCCTTCTTGAGCTGGTCGACGACCGACTTGACGGTCGAGGCGGGGATCGCGAAGGCGATGCCGACATTGCCGCCCGAGGGCGAATAGATCGCGGTGTTGACGCCGACGACCTCGCCGTTCTGGTTGAAGGTCGGCCCGCCGGAATTGCCGCGGTTGATCGGCGCGTCGATCTGGATGAAGTCGTCATAGGGGCCCGAGCCGATGTCGCGACCCTGGGCCGAGACGATGCCGGCGGTCACCGTGCCGCCGAGCCCGAAGGGGTTGCCGATCGCCAGCACCCAGTCGCCGATGCGCGCCTTGGCACCGGAGAGCGGGACATAAGGGTAATTGCCCTCGTCCTTGACCTTGAGCAGCGCCAGATCCGTGCGCGGATCGGTGCCGACCACCCTGGCCTCCAGCGTCTTGCCGGCATCGGTGACGATCTGGACCTCGGTCGCCTTCTCGACGACGTGGTTGTTGGTCACGACATAGCCGTCCTGGCTGACGAAGAAGCCCGAGCCCTGGGCCATGCCCTGGGGCCGCTGCGGCCTATTGGGGCGCTCGGTCTCCTGGTTGCGGAAGAAGCGGCGCAGCTCCGGCGGCAGGTCGTCGAGGCTCTGCTCGTCGGAAGCCGCGCCGCCGGTCTTGACGCGCACCGAGACGACGGCCGGCTTCACCTTGTCGACGAGGTCGGCGAAGGAGGGCAGCGTGGCCTGCGCGCCGGAGAGCTGGATCGGCTGCGCGAGGGCGGCATGGTCCTGCATCAGCGCGCGATCGGCGACGCCGGCGACGAGCCCGATGCCGAGAATGGCGGTGCCGGCGAGAAGGGCGCCGCGCTTCAGGATGGATTTGCGATGTTCAGTCTGTGTCGTCATGGCGGAAACCTCGTGGAGTGACAGGGCGCTTTCCCCTGCTCGTGAGGAGGACCATGGCGGCCGGCGCCTTACGCGGCTTTGGCCTGAAGATGACGTTTTGGTAAGGTTGAGACGCCCGCCGGCGCCTATTCCGGCTCGTCCCGCAGCAGGCTGTCGACGCGCTGGCGTTCCTCCTCCGTCAGTGGCGCGGGGGTCGCGGGCTCCTCGCCCGCGCGCTGCCGGCCGCGGCGCCAGACGAAACCCGCTCCCGCCAGCAGGATGAGGAAGGGCGCGGCCCAGAGCATCAGCGTATGGGCGTTGAAGGGCGGCCTGAGCAGGACGAAATCGCCATAGCGGGCGACGACGAAGGCGACCACCGCCTTGTCGTCGTCGCCGGCGGTGAGCCGCTCGCGGACGAGGATGCGCAGGTCGCGGGCCAAGGGCGCGTCGGAATCGTCGATCGACTGGTTCTGGCAGACGAGGCAGCGCAGGCCGGCGGAGATATCCCGCGCCCGCTGCTCCAGAACCGGATCGCGCAGGATCTCGTCGGGCTGCACCGCGCGGGCGGCGGGCGAAACCAGCAGCAGGAGGAAAAGGGCGAGGGCGATCCGCCGCATCGGCCTACTCCGCCGGCTCAGCGACGGCGGCAGGCGCGGCGCGCCTGGGCGCCGCCAGCCGGAAGCGCCGGTCGGTCAGGGAAAGCCCGCCGCCGAACGCCATGACGAGCGCGCCGATCCAGATCAGCAGGATCAGCGGCTTGTCGTGGAGGCGCACGGCGATGCCGCCGCCTTCCACCTCGCCGAGGCCGATATAGGCCTGGCTCAAGCCATCCGTGCGGATGCCGGCCTCGGTCGTCGGCATCGAGCGGGCGGTGTAGACGCGCTTGGAGGCTTCGACCGGCTGAAGCTCGCGGTCGCCGGAGAAAACCCGGAAACGGGCGACCTCGGCCCGGAAATTCGGCCCGGTCCGTGGCGAGATCGCCTCGAGGACGACGGTATAGCGGCCGCTGGTCAGCCGCTCGCCGGGCTTCAGGACCGCGATCGCCTCGCTGCTCCAGGCTGCGGCGGCGATGCCGATGATGCTCAAGCCCAGGCCCGCATGGGCGAAAGCCGTGCCCCAGGCCGAGCGCGGCAGGCCCCTGGCGCGCGACAGCATCGCCTTCGGGCCGCTGGCGCGCGTCACGATGCGCTCGGCGAGGTCGAAGCCGGCGGCGAGGACGAGGAAAAGCCCCAAGCCCACGCCGAGCGGCGCCAGCACCGGCCCGCCGCGCGTCATGGCGATGAGCGCAAGCGCCGCCAGCACGGCGAGCCCGAAGGCGGCGGCATTGCGCTGCGCGGCGCCGAGCAGGTCGCCGCGCTTCCAGGCGAGCGACTGGCCGATCGGCATGAGCAGCAGCAGCGGCACCATCACCGGCACGAAGGTGGCGTTGTAGAAGGGCGGGCCGACCGAGATCTTGTCGCCGGTCAAAAGCTCCAGCAGCAGCGGATAGAGCGTGCCGACGAAGACGGTGGCACAGGCCGTCGCCAGGAAGACGTTGTTGACGACGAGCGCGCTCTCCCGCGAGACCGGCGCGAACAGCCCGCCCTGCCGCAAGAGCGGCGCCCGCCAGGCGAAGAGCGCGAGCGACCCGCCGACGAAGAAGATCAGGATGAACAGGATGAAGAGGCCGCGCGCCGGCTCGGTGGCGAAGGAATGCACCGAGGTCAGCACGCCGGAGCGGACGATGAAGGTGCCGAGCAGCGAGAGCGAGAAGGTCAGGATCGCGAGCAGGATCGTCCAGACTTTCAACGCGTCGCGCTTCTCCATCACCACGGTCGAGTGGATCAGCGCCGTGCCGGCGAGCCAGGGCATGAAGGAGGCGTTCTCGACCGGGTCCCAGAACCACCAGCCGCCCCAGCCGAGCTCGTAATAGGCCCAGTAGGAGCCCATCGCGATGCCGAGCGTCAGGAAGGTCCAGGCCAGCAGCGTCCAGGGCCGGACGGCGCGCGCCCACATCGCGTCGATGCGCCCGTCGATCAGGGCGGCGACCGCGAAGGCGTAGGTGATCGAGAAGCCGACATAGCCGACATAGAGGAGCGGGGGATGGATCGCGAGGCCGAGATCCTGCAGGATCGGGTTGAGGTCCTGCCCCTCGGCCGGCGCGGGACTGAGGCGCTGGAACGGGTTCGAGGTCAAAAGGGTGAAGGCGAGGAAGGCGACCGCGACGAGGCCCTGCGCGGCGAGCGCGCCGGCCCGCAGGCGCGGCGGCAGCGAGCGGCGCGACAGCGCGACCAGCGCCCCGAACAGCGTCAGGATCAGCACCCACAGCAGCATCGAGCCTTCGTGGTTGCCCCAGACCGAGGTGAATTTGTAGATCAGCGGCTGCGCCGAATGGGAATTGGCGGCGACGTTGGCGACCGAGAAATCCGAACGGACATAGGAGGTCACCAGAGCCGCGAAGGAAAGCGCGACCAGCGCGAAGGAGATGAGCGCCGCGCTTGCGCCGACCGAGGCCAGCGTCCGGTCCTGGCGGAACACGCCCCAGAACGGCACCACCGTCTGGATGACGGAGACGCCGAGCGCCAGCGCCAGCGCATAATGGCCGATCTCGACGATCATGCGCGGCTCACGGCTTCACCGGCGCAGGCGCAGTGCCGCCGGCCTGCCAGTGCCCCTGCTTCTTCAGCGCGTCGGCGACCTCGCGCGGCATATAGGTCTCGTCGTGCTTCGCCAGCACCGAATCCGCCTTGAAGTGCCCGGCGCCCTCGAAAATACCCTCGGTGACGACGCCCTGCCCTTCCCGGAACAGGTCGGGCAGGAGCCCGTCATAGCCGACCTTGATCGAGGTCCTGCCGTCGGTGACGCCGAAGGAGATGCGCTGGCCCGGGCCGCGCTGGACGGAGCCGGTCTCGACCAGCCCGCCGAGCCGCATGCGCGTGCCGGGCTGAACGCCCTTCTCAACGATCTCCGTCGGGCCGAAGAAGAAGACGATGGTGTCGCGCATCGCGAAGAGGACGAGGCCCGCCGCCAGGAACAGCACGGCGCCGGCCGCCGCGATCAGGGTCAGCCTGAGCTGCTTGCGGGTCAGGCGGCGCTTCGCCGGCCGCGTCGGCTGGGCAACGGTCATGGCGCGGCCTCCTTCAAGGCCAGTTCTTGCGCGAGAGCGCCGAGCGCCGCAAGCGCCGCCTCGTCCCCCGCCAGCCGCTCGCGCGCGGTCTTCATCGCCTGAAGCGCGGCCGCCCTGTCGCCGAGGACGGTGCGGGCGCGAATCAGACGGCTCCATTCGGGCAGGCTGCCGCCGCCGGCGTTCAAGCGCTCGGCAAGGCCGTCGACCATCGCCCTGATCGCCTGCTGGCGCTCGGCCTCGGGCAGGGCCGCGATCGCCTTGCCGCCGGCATCGCCGCGCATCCGCTCCAGCCGGCCGCGCACGGCGCCGGCCCAGTCGGCATCCGCCGGCGCCTCGGCGAGGAGCTCGACGAGCGCAGCCTCGGCGCCCGCGCCGTCGCCGTCCTGCTCCTTCGCGAGGGCGAGGTAGTAGCGGGCGCGCGGGCTTTTCGGATCGAGGCTCACCGCCTCGGCCAGCGCCTCGCGCGCGGCGGCGGTGACGACGCCGCCCGCCTCCATGATGCGGGCCTCGCCCAGCCCTGCGTAAAGCTCGGCATCGGGCTTGCCGAAGCGGACAGCGGCGGCGAAGGCTTTCGCCGCCTCGTCATAGCGGCCCTGGCGCAGATAGATCGGCGCGAGCAGCGACCAGCCCCGCGCATCGGCGGGGTTGGCGGCGAGATGGGCTTCCATCCGCGCGAGCATGACGGCGAAATCCTGCTGCGGGCCGGCCTTCTCCAGCCGCGCCGCCAGCGGCTGGTCGGGTTGACCGGGAGCGCCGTAGAGGCCGTAGATCACGAGCGCGAGCAGCGGCACCACGGAGAGCATCAGCGCCGAGCTCGCCCGGCGGCGGCGCAGCGAGGGCTCGGTCTCGCCGGCGGGCCCGGCCTCGTCGCCGGCGGCGCGCAGCAGGCGGCGGGCGGCCTCGGTGCGGGCGGCCTGTGCCTCCTCCTCTCCGATCAGCCTGCGGGCGAGATCGCGGTCGATCTCCTTGAGCTGGGCGCGGTAGAGGCTGCGGGCATCGGCGACATCGGCAAAGCCCTGCATCCGGCCATGGCCGAGCGGCCAGAGCAGGGCGAAGACCGCCGCTCCCGTCATGGCTGCGAAGATGGCCCAGATCATCATGCGGCGTTCTTAGCCAATCGTCCGGTCGGGTTCATGGTGACAAAGGGTCACGCGGCGATGAATTCCTCTAAACCGAAGGAAGTTCCAGACGCGCCCTGAGGCCGCCGAGCGGCGAGCGGTCGAGACTCAGCCCCCCGCCATAGAGCTTGGCGAGGTCGACGACGATCGAGAGGCCCAATCCGGAGCCCGGCGTGGTCTCGTCGAGACGGCGCCCGCGCTTCAGCACCTCGGCCATCGCGTCGGGCGGCAGGCCGGGGCCGTCATCGTCGATCACGAGCGCGATCCGCCCCGCCTCGGCCGCCTTGCCGTCCGCAAGCGAGATTTCAACCCGCGAAGTCGCCCATTTGAAGGCATTGTCGAGGAGATTGCCGAGCATCTCCTCCAGATCCTGCTTCTCGCCGCGGAAGCGCAGGCCGGGCGGAACCGTATGCGAGCCCGTGACGCCCCTGCCCTGCGCGATCTTCATGAAGGTGCGCAGCAGCGCGTCGAGCGAGGGGACGACCTCGGTCACGCCGCCGAGCGCTCCGGAAAGCGCCGCCGCCCGCGCGCGGTCGAGATAATACTGGACCTGGTCGCGCATCACCGCGGCCTGCGTGCGGACGGTCTGGGACAAGGGCCCGTCACCGGGGCTGGTGTCGGCCTCGTTGATCATCACGCTGAGCGGGGTCTTGAGCGCATGGGCGAGATTGCCGACCTGGGTGCGGGCGCGATCGAGGATCTCGTGGTTGGCGTCGATGAGCTGGTTGAGCTCGCTCGCCAGCGGCGCGAGATCGGGCGGATAGCGCCCGACGATCCGCGGGGTCTCGCCCGTCCTGACCGCCCCCACGGCCGCCCGCAGGCGCACCAGCGGGCGCAGGCCGAAGCGGACCTGCACCAAAGTCGAGGCGACCAGGGCGATGCCGAGCAGCAGGAAGGTCATCGCCAGCGCGAAGCGGAAATCCTGGATGTCGCCCTCGATCTCGTCGGCGGGCGCGGCGACGGCGACGATGAAGCGGCCGTCCTCGCCGACATCGATCTCGCGCTCCAGGATGCGCAGGCGGCGATCATCGGGGCCGAGGACATAGCTTTCGTGCAGCCCCCGGCTGTTGGGCTGGATCGCCTGATCGAGCAGCCTGGGCAGTTGCCCGCCGACCAGCGAGCGCGAGGCGCGCACGTTCGGCCGGTCGCCGTCGAGCCGGGTGATCTGCCAGTACCAGCCGGTCAGCGGCAGGTCGAAGCGCGGCTCGCCGAGATCGCCGACCGTCTGGCGTTCGGTCTCGGGCGGGGCGGCGAGGTCGGCGACGAGCTGCTTGATATAGACCGACAGCCGCTCGTCGAAGCCGCGCTCGGCCGAGCGGCGGTAGAAGGTGGTCAGCCCGATGCCGGCCAGCACGAGGATGAGGACGCAGCAGAAGGCCGCCGAGAAGAACAGCCGCGTTCCCAGCGAATAGCGATGGGATTTGAGCGGCATCGCCCGCGATCAGACCTTTTCCGGGGCGGCGGCGATGTAGCCGAGGCCCCGGACGGTCTCGATGATCTCGACGCCGAGCTTCTTGCGCAGGCGGCCGACGAAGACCTCGATCGTATTGGAATCGCGGTCGAAATCCTGATCGTAGAGATGCTCGACCAGCTCCGTGCGCGAGACGACGCGGCCCTGGTGGTGCAGGAGATAGGAGAGCAGCCGGTATTCGTGCGAGGTCAGCCGCACCGGGTTGCCGTCGACGACGACGCGGCTCGCGCGGGTATCGAGCCGGACGGGGCCGCAGGTGAGCTCCGAGGTGGCATGGCCCGCCGCGCGGCGCAGGAGCGCCCTGACGCGCGCCAGCAATTCCTCGATATGGAAGGGCTTGACGACATAGTCGTCGGCGCCGGCGTCGAAGCCGCCGACCTTGTCGCTCCAGCGGTCGCGCGCCGTCAGGATCAGGACCGGCATCACCTTGCCGGCGCGGCGCCAGCCCTGCAGCACGGCGACGCCGTCGACCTTGGGCAGGCCGAGATCGAGGATGACGGCGTCATAGGGCTCGTTCTCGCCGAGATAGAGCCCTTCCTCGCCGTCGAAAGCCTTGTCGACGGCGTAGCCGGCATTCTCGAGCGCGGTCACGATCTGGCGGTTGAGGTCCTTGTCGTCCTCGACGACGAGCAATCTCACGGTCGGTTCGCTCCAGTTGCTTCAGATCAGCGGATGGTGGCGATCTTGCCGGATTGTCCTTCCAGCGTCACCCGCGCGACGCGGCCGTCGCGCTTCAGCGTGGTCACCACATAGACGAAATCCCCACCCTGCCGGCAAAGCTGGATGCGCAGGACCTCGCCCGGCGCGGCGCGGCGGGCATGGCGGGAGGCTTCCGCCGGCTGCATGACGCGCCCTTCGGCGACGGCGTCACGCGTTTCCTCGGACGACAGGCAGGCGATCGGCGTCGCGTCGTCGACGCGCAGGACCGGCAGCGGCGAGGAGGCCAAGAGCGCAAAAGCGAGAATCGGTTCGACCGGCATCATCGCCACCGGCTAGTCCCATCCGCGTGAATACGCCATGAATGCATCGCCCCCTCCCGGGCGAAGACTAGATCAGCGCACCGGGATCCGTCCACGCCATTCGCCGCCTACCCCCACCGTCGTGCTGAGCTGGCGGAGCGAAAGCGCGATCTCCAGCTGCGGCGCGCCGAAATCGACGATCTCCTGCGCGGCGGGATAGGTCCATCCGGGACCGTTCACGATTTCGGCATGGAGCGCGGTGTCGCCGTCGAAGATGCGGATTTCGTAGCGCTCGTCCGCTTCGCCCAGCGGCACCTCCGTGAGCTCCCAGGAATCGCCGTCGATTCGCGTCCGCCTGAGCCAGCTCAAGGCGATGCCGGCATCGCCGCGGCGCGCCCGCGGCCTGACCGGGGACAGGGGAACGAGCGCCCGGCCGGTCACACCGGCCTCGAACTCGACCATCGTCGGATCGCCGACATCGTGGCGGGCGGGGCCGACACGGTAGCGCCGGCTGCGGCCGAGATCGGCGAGACTGGTCGTCAGGGGAACCGCCGCGCCATCCAGGACGACGACACGGGCGCCCTCCGGCAGAAGGCGCCCCGCCGCGGCCTCGCTGCCGCCGATGCCGCGGATCAGCCGCGACAGGCGGAAGCGCTGCGGCCCGACGAGCTCGGCCTCCGCGACCGTGACGATCTCGACCTCCCCGTCCTCGCCGATCAGCGCCAGCGCGTTCGCGCCCGACAGCGCCGCCTCCGGCGGGACGGAGGCGAGGATGCCGCCGCGCAGCCTGACCTCCAGCACGGCGCCCCGGTCCGTCCGCCAGAGCGGTCCGGGCGGCAGCGCGGTCAAGGTCTCGCCGACGATCGAGGGCGCCTCGACGAAACCGTCCACGGTGAACAGTCCCGCCTCGTCGGCGCGCCAGATCGCGAGCGCGCCCGGCCAGGGGGCGGCGAAGGCGGCGAGCGACAGAAGCGGCGGCGGCTCGACGGTGACGATCGGCAGTTCCAGCGGAACGGCCAGCGGGCGCCCCGGCAGGGCAGGCGGATTGCGCGGCGGGCGGGGGTTTCCGCCGGCTCCCGCCCCGACATAGACCGCAGGCTCCACGGCCCGCGCGCTGATCCGCCGCGTCGCGCCCTCAGCGATGCGGGTGACGCGGAAGAGGCGGCTGCCGGCATCGACCGGGAGCGACAGGACATCGCCCGGCTCGATCGCGACGCAGCGCGGCGAAAGCTCGCATTCCAGGCTCTCGCGCGCCGCCCAGGCTTCCTGGAGCCGCTGATCGGCCAGGCGCTGCCCTTCGGCCGAGCGGGTCACGATCGCGGTCTCGACGGCGACCTCGCGCCGGGCTGCCCCGGCGAGACGGCGCGAGCGCGCGGCGGCGCTGCGGTAATCGGCCTCGCTGTCGCTGAAGCCGAGGCGCAGCTCGAGCGGCAGCTCGCTTTCCTGGCCGCGCCTGAGCGTGAAGGGCTCGCCGCCGCGGTCGGGCACGAGATCGTCGGCCCCGAGCCAATGCGCGACCTTGCCGCCCCGGCCCTCGAAACGCAGGGCGCCGGCGCTCATGATCGCGTCGAAGCCGAAGCTCTGGGCCAGCGGTTCCAGCGCCTGCCGGGCCGAGAGCGGACGGTCCAGCACATAGCCGTCGACGAAGCCGTCGACCGTGATCCGGCTGGCCGCGGGCAGGCCGAAATCGGCGAGGAGCCGCGCCACGAGCCGGTCGACCGGCGTGCCTTCGAGACGCCCGTTCAGCCAGTGGCCGGTGTCGAAATTCGCCCCATCCGCCCAGATGCCGGACAAATCCGGAAAGGCGGGGAAAGGCCGCAGGTCCCAGTTCCAGACGAAGATGTGAGCCGGATCGACCATGCGGATGCCGCTGACCGGATGGACGGGGTTGCGCGCCGCCTCGAAGCCCAGACGCGCCGGATCGAAGCCGGAGATGATCGCCTCCAGCGCCCGCGCCTGGACGAGATCGTCGCGCGCGCCGCTCGAGAAGGGCGGATAGCCGCTCTCGGCGGATTTGGGGTCGGGGAACATGTTGGGCGCATTGGCGCCCTTGTCGACGGCCGGCACGCCGATCTCGGTCAGCCAGATCGGCTTTCCGCCGGGCGAAAAGGCGGTCGCGGTGGTCTCCGCGCCGCCGGCGCGGCGGATATGGGCGTTGCTCCACCAGCCCCGGAGATCCTTCGGCCGGAACGTCCAGGGCTTGCCATGGGCGCCGTCGGTGATCGGCAGGCGCGCCTGCGCGGCCCGGCCGGCCGCGTCGGCATAATACCAGTCATAGGCTTCGCCGGCGGTCAGGCGCTCGCGCAGATAGGCGAGATCGGCCGGGCCGCGCGCCATGCCGGCATCGGCATGGCTGGCGGAATCGCGCCAGTCCGAGAGCGGCGGGTAGAAGTCGATGCCGATCGCGCCGATGGCGGAGGACGCCCAGACGGAATCGAGCGGGAAGTCGACATCCTGCCCGCCGTTGCGGACATCCGCGCCGTATTCGGTCCAGTCCGCGGCATAGGTCAGGACGGCGCCCGGCAGCACGGTCGCGACGTCACCGGCGATGGCGGCGAGATGGTCCGGCATGGGATAGCCGGAGGCGCCGCGCAGATGCGTCAGCCCGACCATCTCGGAGCCGACGACGAAGCCATCCACCCCGCCGGCGAGCCTCGCCAGCGCGGCGCAATGCATCACCAGGCGGCGATAGGACCACTCGCCCGGCTTGGCGCAGGCGACGACGCCGCCCACCTCCGTCATGTCCGCCGGGCCGACCGTGCCGACGAAGGAGGCGATCTGCGCCGCCGCGCCCGCGCCGCCCTCCGGGCTTCCCGGGCGGCCCGGCGCCGGATCACAGGTGATGCGCCCACGCCAGGGATAGCGCGGCTGGCTCGCCGCGCCCGACCAGGGATCCGGCAGGGTGTTGCCGGCCGGGATATCCATCATCAGGAAGGGGTAGAGCACGACCTCGAGCCCGTAATCGAAGCGCAGGCGCCGGATCAGCGCGACGACGCTCTCGTCGGAGGGGGTGCCGCCGAAGGCGGGCCGGCCATTGACCTCGCTGACGATGCGGGCGGTGAAGCGCGTCAGCCCGGCGACCGACCAGTCCGCTCCCTCAGTCGGTTTCTGCACGATCTCGGCCCGGGGCGCGACGCTGCAGGCGCCGGCGCGCAGATCGTCTCCGAACCAGCTCACGACCAGCGAGACGCGGCGGAGATTCGGGCAGAGCCACAGGAGATGGACCAGCGCCGTATCGGCGTCGCTGTTGCCATAGAGCTGGTGGCGCGTCAGGCTTTCGCTGACGCCGGGCTCGGGCTCGTGGCTGACCGGCCGCATGTCGTAGACGAACTCGCCCGCGCCCGGCGTCAGCGCCACGGCCCGGATCATGCGGTTGAGGCCCTCGACGGCCCGCACGACCTCGAAATCGAATTGCGGCACGCGGTTGCCGTAGTCGGCGAGCGGGAAGCGCTCGAACACGACATAGGCGAGCCCGCGATAGGCCGGCGCCTCGCCCGCCTCCTTCGCCACGATCAGGGGATCGGGCGCCTGCACCTCGTCGCCGCGATGGAGGCGCATCGCGGCGGTCTGGACATCATACTCGCGCCCGTCGACCCAGATGCGCCGGATGAAGGCGATCGGCCCTTCGCACAGGCCGATGGCGAGGTTGGCGTAGTAGCTGTAGGTCGTCTCGTAGGTCTTGGTCGAACGCCCGCCCTTGCCGCCGCTCTTGGTGCGCGTGATCGCGACGGTGACCTCTTCCTCGATGCGCGTCGCCCAGATCAATTGCCCGCCGAGCCGGGCGCGGCCATAGACGCGCGGGATCGCGGCGCCCTCGGTCGCCGCGAGCCCGTTCACCTCCTTGAGGCGCGGCCCGTCGACGATCTTGTTGCCGCCGGAGCCGCCGAGCCAGGCCTGGTCGAGGCTCGCCCCGGCGAGGCCGCCCAGCGCCTGGCCGATGGCGCCGCCGACCGGCCCGCCCAGCGCCGTGCCCAGCGCGGCGCCTGCAACCTGGAGAAGAAGCGTCGCCATCAGTCCGTCACTCCGGGAAAGGAAAAGGCATGGCTGAGATGGCGCCGCCACCAGGGGGTGAAGGCGACCTCGGCGACGGCGGCGCCGTCATGGGCGTGGATCAGGCTCCCGGGCGCCGACAGGATCGCGCAATGCTTGGCAGGCAGATGCTCGCGCCAGCGGAAGAGCAGCGCGTCGCCCGGCCGCGCATGCTCCACGGCAAGCGGGCGCAGATGGCGCGCGGCGGCCAGCGCCAGCGTCTCCTGCCCGAGGCTTTCCGCCCAGCTTTGCGAATAGGGCGGCGGCGCCTCGGGCTCCGCGCCGCAGAGCTCGCGCCAGACGCCGCGCACCAGGCCGAGGCAATCGCAGCCGACGCCGCAAAGCGAGGCCTGGTGATGATAGGGCGTGCCGAGCCAGAGCCGGGCCGCCGCGACGATCTCGGCGCGCCTCATCGGAACAGGCTCCCGCCGTCGAGCCCCCCGTCGCCGGGGCGAACGCCGCCGATGATGAAGTCGTTCGTCGGCATGTGCGGGAAGCCGCGGAAATTGACGCCGTTGCCGAATTTGGCGCGGCAGGTCGCGAAGCTCTTGTCGCAGCCGGGCGTCACCCTGAAGCCGTCGCCGGGCAGGATCGCAGCCGCCGGAGCCTGCCAGAGCTGGAACAGCGCGCGCGTCCCCTCGCGGCCGTGGCGCTTGACCTCGGTCGCGAAGCCGGCATTCGCGCCGCCGGTGAAGACGAGCCGGCCGCCGGTGAAATATCCGTCCGCATAGGAGCCAAGCCCATCGGCCGACAGCGAAAGGCGCCCGTCGCTCTCGTCGACGCCGGCCGTGGCGGCGCTGAGCGCGACGCCGCAACGCTGATCGCCGAGATCGGCCGAGCAGGCGCGCAGATAAAGCCGGCCGCGCTCCTCGTCGAACGCCTTGGCCAGGCCGCGAACCTCGGCGGTGAAGCCGGTCTCGCCGCGCTTGACCTCGCCGACATAACCCTCTTCCAGCAGGAGACGCTCACCGGGATCGGCCCAGTCGACCAGCCAGATCCGGACCCGCGCATCGTCGTAGAGCCCGCGTGCCAGATCGGCCTCGTTCAGCCCGGACGCCGCAAAGGCGCCCGCGACCTCGCCGCCACCGATGGCGAAGCCGAGCTCGGCTGCGCTTTCCGCCGCCTCGAGGCCGGTCGCGGCGGCAAAGGCGATGTCGTCGAAGGACAGGGGACGGTCGTGATCGGTGAAGCCGAGCACGAGGCCGTCGCGGCGCGTCAGGCTCCAGCAATGGCAGAGCGTCGTCGCGCCGGCCGCGATATGGGCGGCAAGCCCGGATGGAATGTCACGCATGGGATAGCCTCTAGGGAACGATCTCGACCACGGGAACGCGCGGGATCTCGCCGGCCGCGAAGGCGGAGAGATCGACCTCGATCGCATCGGTGTCGAAGCGGACCGGCACGTCGAAGGCGAAGCCGGCGGTCACCACGGCATCCGCGGGCGGGATCGCCCCCGGCGCGAAGCTGACTTCGCCGGTCGCGGGGTCGCAGGAGAAGTCCTCCGGCGCCAGCGCTATGCTGTCCAGAGCGACCTTGACCGTCCCCTCGCAGGGCTTGGTGATCTCCCGGCTGTAGGCGGAGGGGCCGGATCCGTAGAGCTTGCTGAGCTGGAAGACGCTGGCGACGCCGTCTCCGGTCCCGATCACCTGATCTGTCGCCGCCGGCTCCTGCGAGGGCGGGCAGCTCTTCCAGTCGAGCGGATCGCGCCAGCGGAAGCCGTAGAGGCGGCCGCGACGCTCCTCGAAGAAGCTCACCACCGCCGCCAGCGCGTCGAGCGTGCGGATGCCGAGGCCGGCATCGTAGCGGCGGCGCGAATGGGCCCAGCGGCTGTTGCGCACCTCCCGCCCGGAGGCGAGCGTGACGATCTGGGTCTGGCGTTCCGGCCCGCCGCGCGCGCCGCGCGCGACATCCAGCGGAAAGCGGACCTCATGGAAATCCGGCATGTCCGCCCTCCCTCTAGAGCGCCCGTCCGCCGCGCGCGACGGCGCGGGCGATGGCGGCGGAGACCTGCGCCTCCGAGCGGCGGAAACTCTCGGCATCGGGGGTCGAGACCTGGACGACCACGCTGAGCGGCCGGGCCTGCCCGCCGCCGGCGCGCACGCCGAGCCGGCCGTCCGGCCCGCGCGCGAGCGGCATGATCGCCTCGGCTCCGCGCTCTGCCATAAGGCCGAGCCCGCGCCCGGTCGGGAAGTAGGACGGCGAGGCGACGATGCCGCCCTCGGCGAAGGGCGCGACCGGCAGGCTCGCGCCCGCACCGCCGAGGCTCAGGCCCCCGAACAGGCCGCTCAGGCTCTGGATGCCGGAGCCGAGCAGGCTCGACAGGCCGCTCTGCAGCGGTTTCAGCGCCGTCTTCAGCAGGCTGTCGGTCATCGAGCGGCCGACGCTGCGCAGCACATCCTCGAAGCGCTTGCCCTCGACGATGCCGCGCGAGAAGGCGCCGACGATCGATTTCCCGAAGCTCTCCGAGGACCGGCTCAGCGACTGGGTCAGCCGGTCCATCGTCCTCAGATCGGCGAGGCGCCCCGTATCGAAGCCGTCATCGTCCGTCATGGCATCCTCTCGGTTCAGTTGCGTCGGGATAGGCGTCCATCAGCGCGGCGAGCGCCCCGCGTTCCGGGGCGGGGCCGCGCTGCGGGGCCTGGTGGGCGCGCAACGCCGCCGCGATCTCGCGCGGCGTCGCCGCCCAGAAGTGCTCGGGCGGCCAGGCCAGCCGGCCGAGCCCGAAGGCCATCACCTCGCCCCAGGGAAAACCCGCCGGCGCGCTCACGCCGGCGGCTGCGGAGGGCGGGCCGCGTTTCCCTCGCCGAAGGTCGCTTCGAGCAGGGCGATCGCGGCTTGAATCGCGCCGCTAAGCCCGCCGTCGAAGGCGAGCTCCGCGACCTCCTCGTCGCGGATCGCCCGGCCGGCACCGCGCAAACCGGCGGCGATGATGCGGATGATGTCGCGGGCGGAGAGCCTGCCCTCGACGAAGCGCTCACCCAGCGCGGGAAGGCTGTCGACCGCGAAAGCGTGCTCCAGCTCGGCCAGCGCGCCGAGCGTCAGCCGCATCGGCAGGCTTTCGCCGGCGACCATGAGCGCGGTCTCGCCGCGATGACGATTGACCATGCTCACCTCCTCACGGCGCCGCGAAGGCGAGAAGCCCGGCGGATTCGAGCGACATATCGAAGGTGACCTCGCCGGCATGGTCGCCGCGATATTCCAGCCCCGTGATCTGGAAGGCGCCGGAGATCGTGCCGAAATCCGGCACGACGACCTGCCATTCCAGGATCGTCCCGTCGAAGAAACTCTGGCGGACGAGCGCGTCGGAGGCCTCGTCCTTGAAGATGCCGGCGCCGCTGATGCTGGCGCGGCGCACGCCGGCGCCCGCCAGCAATTCGCGCCAGCGCCCGGCCGATTCCGAATGCGTCACGTCGACGGTCTCGGCGTTGAAGGCGATCTGGCGCGCCCTCAGGCCCGCGACCGTGACGAAACCGCCGGCGCCATCAGCCGCCTTGAGCAGCAGGTCCTTGCCCTTCTGTGCCGCCATGCGGCTTCTCCTTTGTCGGTTAGGTGGTGCGAACGACCGCAGGCTCGCTCCCTCCGTCATTCCGGGTTCTTCGCTTCGCGAAGCCCCGGAATGACGGCGGATGCGCCTAGAGCGTTTCGGTCACGGCGCGGAAGCGGATCGCCACGGAGGGCAGCCCCTTGCGCGCCTCGCGGGAAAGCCGGCTCGTGAGCCAGCGCAGATTGATCAGCCTGTGCCCGTCCAAGGCGAGATCGGCTTCATGCAGCGCCGCGACGATCCGCCCGGCCGCCTCCAGCGCCTGGCGCGACGAGCCGCTCTCGGCCGCCCAGACGACGAGCACGAATTCCTGCTCGCAGCCCTCGTCGCTGCCGGTCGACCAGTCGCGCGCCTCGACCTCGCCATGGACGACATAGAGCCCGCGCGCCGCACGTGGCGCCTCGTCGAAGACGCGGGTCGGGCCGATCAGCGCCGTGAGGCTTGCATCCGCGACGAGGAGCGCCTGCACGGCGGCGCGAAGCGCAAGGATGGGATCGCTCACGGCACCACCTCCTCGACCAGGCAGACGAGCCGCCGGCGCGACCCGTCCGGATCGGCGGCGGAGCGGATGTCGAACAGGCGATCGCCGTCGCGCAGGCGCCGGCCGGCATCGACATCGCCGCGCCAGCGGATGGTGACGCGATAGTCGCGCGCCTGTTCCGGCCGTCCCCGACGCCAGGATTCGGAGCCCGAGAGCCATTCGACCTCGGCCCAGAGCGCGGCCACGGCCTCGAAACCGTGCGTCGCGCCCCCGAGCCCGTCGGGCGATGCGACGGGCGCCTCCAGCACGAGCCGGCGGCGCAGGCGGCCGATCGCGGCGGGTTCCTCCGCCATCTCAGAGCCTCCCGCGGCGGAAAGGCGCGATGAGCGCCGCAATTGCGGCCGGCAGGGCCTGCCCGTCGCGCCCGGCGACATCGCCGCGCTGCTCGAACCAACGGGCGGCAAGCCGCAACACCGCCTGCCTGAGCGGCGCCGGCACGGCGGCAGCCGTCGCGCCATAGCCGGCTACGATGTCGATCTCGATCGCGCCATGGCTGCGGCCGATCTCGGGCAGCTCCCCCGTCACGCGGATCAGCGGCGGGTCGGCTGCCATCTCCAGGGTGAGCGAAGCAGGTGCGACGGCTTGCGCCTCGCCGAGCACGTCGTAGACGCGCGCCTCCTCGATCCGCATCAGCGGTGAGAGCGGCAGGCGGATCTCGCCGGCCGCCGGCCAGCGGTCGAGCACGATGCGCCAGGGCTGCTCGATCAGGCAGCGGCCGGCCTGCGCCTCGATCATCAGCCGGGAGGCGGTGATCAGGGTCGTCAGCAGGGCGTCCTCGTCGGTCTGGTCGAGGCGCAGGAACTGGCGGGTCTCGGCGAGCGTCACCGGCTCCATCGCCGGCGGTGCCAGGGCAAGCGGCGTCATGATCGCTCCGTTCGAAAGGTCGATTGCACGGGTCCGGCCGCGAAATCGCAGCCGGGAGGGTTCATCTGCGGGGCGGAGCGCGCTATCAGCGCCCTCTCGGAGGAGACGCCCGATGCCCATCGCCAAAAGGATCGCCGCCATCGGCCTCGCCTGCGCCCTGCTGGGCAGCCATCCGGCCGAGGCCGTGGTGGCGGGGCAGGAGGGCGGACCCGACGCCGAAGCGACGCTGATGGTGCTCAACGCCCGCGGCGGGGTCTGCACCGGCATCGTCGTCTCGGCGCGGGCGATCCTGACCGCCGCCCATTGCGCGGCGGGAGGCGCGGAGCTCAGGGTCCACTGGCGGGAGGCGGGAGAGCCTGTCCTCGTCACGCCGGCGGCGGTCGCGCTGCATCCCGAGTTCGACGCCGGTGCGATCCGCAGCCGGCGCCGCTCGGTCGATCTCGCGCTGATCCGGCTGGCGGAGCCCCTGCCCGGCCGGTTCAGCGCCGCCGACCTCGTCGACGGGCCGCTGCCACGCGCCGGCAGCCGCATCACGCTCGCCGGCTACGGCGTCGCCCGCGAAGGCGAGGCCCGCAGCACCGGGACCTATCGCTCGGCGGCGTTGACGACCGTCGAGCCCTATGGGCCGGGCCGCATCCTGCTCTGGGCCGCCGACGGCGCGGGCGACGGCAAGAAGCCGGGCGCCGGCGCCTGCCAGGGCGATTCCGGCGGGCCGATCTTCGGCGAGGCCGGCATCGTCGCGGTCACGAGCTGGTCGACCGGGCCGTCCGGGCGCCAGTGCGGGCTTTTGAGCCAGGGCGTGCTGGTCGCGCCGCAGCGCGGCTGGATCGACAAGACCCTGGCGCGATGGGGCGAAAGCGCCGGCTGGATCAGCGGCCGCTGACGGAGGGGCTGGACTGTGGCGCGACACGACATAGATTGATCGGCTGGTCCATTGGTTCGCTTCATGATCCTTCGCTCGTCATTCGCCCTTGCGTGTTTCCTGATCGCCGCCCAGCCGGCGCTCGCCGTGGTCGGCGGCGTCGATTCGCGCGATGCATCCGGTGCCCGCGCCTCGACCGTCAGGGTCGAGACGAGCCGGGGCGAACTCTGCTCGGGGGCGGTGATCGCTCCCGAGATCGTCCTGACCGCGGCGCATTGCCTGATGGGCGGCGGCACGATCAGCGTCGTCAGCCTCGATACCCGCTTCCGGGCGCGCCGCCAGGCGGTCGTCGCCGTGCTGCCCCATCCGAGCTTCGTGCCGGGCACGACGCCGCGCACCCAGCCCGGCACCGACCTCGCCCTGTTGCTCCTGGCGAAGCCGCTGCCGCGCGACATCGAGCCGCTGACGCTGGGCGGCGGCCTCTGGCAGGGCGAAACCGTCACCATGGCGGGCTTCGGGCTGTCGCTGGAGAACAACAAGGGCACAGCCCGGCGCCTGCGCGAGACCGAGCTCGTCAATGCCGGCAACTACACCACGCAGAACACGGTCAAGGTCGCCGTCGACGTCGAAGGCCGCGGCGAGACGCCCGGCGCCGGCGCCTGCCGCGGCGATTCCGGCGGGCCGGTGCTCAGGGGCCCGGCCCGCTCGCGCGACCTCGTCGGCATCGTCAGCTGGTCGAGCGGCCCGCTGAAGACGCAGGCCCGCCGGATCTGCGGCGGCTTCACCGCGATCACGCCGATCGGCGACCATCGCGGCTGGATCACCGAGGCCAGCGCCCGGCTGCGCGCGTTTCGCGACGGGGTGCCGGCGGCGCAGGCGGCGGAGCCACCCGCCGCCTTTTCCTGGTGGTTCACGCGCTAGATCGCCATGCGCCCTGACGGACGCGAAGCGGCGATCCAGCTTTTCCCCGTATCGGATTGATCCGAAAAGTGGATTCCATTTTTCGGTCCGATACTCCGGTTCAGACCGCGAATTTCAGCCCCTTGATCGCGGCGAAATCCTGGACGCCGCCGCCGACGCGCTTGGTCGTGTAGAACAGCACATAGGGCTTGGCGGAATAGGGATCGCGCAGGATGCGCACGCCCGCCCGGTCGACGACGAGGTAGCCGCGCCGGAAATCGCCGAAGGCGATCGAGATCGCGTTGTTGGCGATGTTGGGCATCTCCTCCGCCTCGACGAGCGGGAAGCCGAGCAGTGTCGCCGGTGCGCCGGCCGAGGCCGGGGGCTGCCAGAGATAATGGCCGCTGGCGTCCTTGAACTTGCGGACGGAGCTTTGCGTCTTGCGGTTCATGACGAAGCAGGCGTTCTGGCGGTAGCCGGCCTTCAGCGCATAGACCAGGTCGACGAGCACGTCGGAGGGGTCGGAGGCCGGGAAGGCGCCGGCGACGCCGGTGTTGAGCACGCCGATATTGCCCCAGCTCCAGCTCCCGTCGGCGACCGTCGGATAGGCGAGGAAGCCCTTGGGCTTGTCGGTGCCGTCGCCGCTGACGAAGGCCTTGCCCTCCTGCTCGGCGAAGGCGCTCTCGACCTCCTCGGCGATCCACTGGTCGATGTCGACGATGGCGTCGTCGAGCAGCGTCTGCGTCGCCGCCGGCATGGCGTAGAGCTCCATCGCCGGGAAGGAGAGCTCGGCCAGCGTCGGCGCGGCACCTTGCGTCCGCGCCCCCGTCTCGGCGACCCAGCCGGAGGCGGGGCCGGTGGTCGAGAAGGCCTTCTTGTAGGTGCCGGACGAGATGGTGCGCACCGTCGCGAGCGAGCGGATCGGCGAGACGCCCGCCAGGCGGCGCAGGATCTCGCCCTCGACGGTCGCCGGCGCGAGATAGCCGCCATCCGGCCCGGAGCCGGCGGAAAGCGCCTTGGCCTCCAGCCGCTTCAGCCCGCCGGCCTCGCCGCTGCGGACATAAGCCGCGAAGGCCGCCTTGTGCTCCGCCGCCAGCGGGTCGCGCGGCCCGTCCCGGCCGAGCGGCGGGCGGGCGCGCTCCAGCGCCAGCCGGTCGATCCGGCGCATGGTGTCGTCGAGCGCGGCATCGATGCGGGTAAGCTTCTCCTCGGTCAGCGGGTCGGCGCCCTGGCGCGCCTCGATGTCAGCGAGGCGCTCCTCATTGGTGACGCGGTAGTTTTCGAGGGTGTAGCGCAGGTCCTCGAAGGCCAGCGCGAGATCGGCGCCGGCTGCCTTGGTCTCGGGCGCGGTATTGAGATGGCTCATGGTCTCTCCTCGGGGTGATCGAATCAGGTGAAAGCGCGGGGCCGCTCAGCCTTCACGGCGGCGATCCGGGCCTGGGGCAGCATCGGGAAGGTGACGACCGACACCTCCCAGAGGTCGATGCGCTCGAGCCGGCGCAGGCCGGTGCGAGGCTCTGTGCGGGCCTTCTCCCGGCGAAAGCCGATGGAAAGCCCGTCGATGGCGCCGTCGAGCATCAGCGCGTGGATCTCGCGCGCACGGGCGACGGAGAGCGACAGCCGGCCGCGCACGTAAAGGCCGCGCCCGTCCTCGACGAGGCTCGACCAGCGGCCGATCGGCTCGGCCGGGTCGTGCTGCCAGAGCATCTTCACGCCGCCCGGCCCGCGCCTGAGCAGGCTGTCGCGGAAGGCGCCGGGCTCGACGACGTCCCGGCCGAGATCGGGCACGCGGAAGAGGCTGGCATAGCCTTCGAAGACGCCGTCGCGCCCGATACGCTCCGGATGGAGCGGCAGGAGCTTGGATTCGAAGGCGGCGCCGGCGGGGTCGAGCCGCCTCATCGCGACGCCTCCCCCTCGCCGCCCTTCACCCGCTCGGATTCGAGCCTGGCGAGCTGGCGGACGAAACGGCCGAAGGTCTCGACGGGCGGCCTGGCGGGAGCCTTCGCGGGAACCTTGGCGGGAACCTTGGACGAAGATCTGGCGGGAGATTTGGACGCCGGCTCGGCGGCGCCGTTTCGGCCTTTCATGACGGATCCCCTTCGTGACGTGCGTTGAAGCGGTTGAGCTCGCGGACGAAGTCGTCGAAGCGGCGATTGGCGGCGGTCAGCTCGCGCAGGACGAGCCAGGCCAGCCCCGAGGCGCTCGCCGCCCAGAGCAAGAGGCCGAGATGGCCGACATCGGCGCGCCCGACGAAGGCGGCGACGATCTGTTCGATGAGGTTCATGAGGTCTCCTTCCCGGGGGCACGCCGGCCGTAGCCGACCGCCTCGCGCTTCTCGTCCTCGTCGAGGAAGGACGCGCTGCCCAGCCGCCGCCAGAGCGATTCGCGCTCGTCGGCCAGCGCCTCGATGGCGTCGAGATCGGGCTCCAGCGTGAGCTCGTCGCCGAAGGCCGGGCCGAGCCATTGCGCCAGCGACTGCGCCGTGCGGCGCACCAGCGGGATCACCGTCTGGCGCCAGAGCGCGCGGTTCGCCTCGGCGAAATTGGCGTGGGTGTTGTCGCCGGGCAGGCCGAGCAGGAGTGGCGGCACGCCGAAGGCGAGCGCGATCTCGCGGGCCGCGACGCCCTTGGCGGCGACGAAATCCAGCTCCGCCGGCGTCAGCGAGAGCGGTTTCCAGTCGAGCCCGCCTTCGAGCAGCAGCGGGCGGCCGGCATTGCGCGCGCCCTGGAACGAATCCTCCAGCTCCTGCTTCAGCCGCTCGAACTGCGTCTCGGTCAGCGTCGCGCCTTCCGGCCCGTCATAGACCAGGGCACCCGACGGCCGCGCCGCGTTGTCGAGCAGGGCCTTGTGCCAGCCGCCGGCGGCGTTGTGGATGTCGAGCGAGACCGCCGCCGCCTCGATGGGCGAAAGGCCGTAATGGTCGTCGACGGGGTGGAACAGCGTCAGGTGCAGGATCGGCGGCAGGCCGTCCTCGTTCTGCCGGAAGCGCACCGTGTCGCCGCCGACAGTGTAGTCGTAAGCCTCCGGCCAGCCATCGCGGCCGGGCACGACCCGCATCCGGTCGGGCCTCAGCGCATAGAGCTCGCGCGGCTCGTGGCCTGCGCTCACCGCCTCGACATAGGCGTTGCCGGCGACGAGCAGGTGGCCGACCAGCATCTCGCGGAAGGCGATGCCGCCCTGGCGCGGATTGGGCCGCTCGATCAGGGCGAGCACCGGATGCTCAGGCATCTCGCGGGCACCGACCTTGGCGACGAGCGCCGTCTGCGCGGCCGCCTCCGCGATCAGGCGGACGCAGCGATGCACGACCGGGTTGCGCTCATAGCCCTCGCGGGCGAGCGCGACATAGTCGCGCGGCGTCCAGACGGCGCGCCCGGCCCCGTGGAGCGCGATCAGCGGCCCGACACGCGAGCGCTTCCGGTCCGGCGCGGCAAGGCCGCGCAGGCTGCGAAGGAAATCGAACATGGATGTCTCGCTGTTGGAGCGTGAAGTAAGCGAAGGCTAGATGCCCCTGACCCGCGGCCGGGGCTTGGGCGCGAGCATCAGATGCGTCAGCGCCCAGACGAGCGCGTCGAGCCGGTCCGGCGAACGGCCGGTTTCGAGCCCTTTCGGGCCGAAGGCGCACATCTCGTCCTCCAATTCCGGGAAGGTGCCGGCATGGCGGACCCGGCCTTGCGCATAGAGTGCCGCCACCGGCTCGGCCCTGAGATACTTGCCGCGCGTCGCCCGCACGGAGACCACCGGCACGCCGGCATCGACCTCGCGGATGATGCTCTCGACCATCTCGCCGCCCTGGTTGACCTCGACGACGAGCGCATCCGCCTCGTGGCGGCGATAGAGCGCGACGGCCTTTTGCGCCCATTCCTGCGGCCGCGCGCCGGCAAGGGTCGCATCCTCCAGCATGTGGCCGAGGCCGTCGCCGTCGATGCCGGCGACGATCAATCCGCAGCGGTCGGCCCGCTGCGAGGAGGTCGCCGGCGGATCGACCGCGACGACGATCCGCGCCAGCGGCGGATGCCGCTGCTCGCGGGTGGCCTCGATCATCGCCCGCGTCCAGAGCGCGTCGGGACTCTCCTCGACGATCTCGCCGTCGAGCTCCTGGCGGCCGAGCCGCGTCCCGCCATAGGTCTGCGTGACGGTGCGCAGGAATTCGGCGGCAAGGTTGTAGCGATTGTCTTGCGTCCGCGCCCGGCTCACCGCGACATGCGGCTCGACCAGCAGGCGCTTCACCAGCGGCACGGGGCGCGGCGTGGTGGTCACGACCTGGCGGGGATGGTCGCCGAGGCGAAGCCCGAATTGCAGCATGTCCCAGCACTCCTGAAGGTTCGGCCATTTCGCCAGCTCGTCGGACCAGGCGGCGCCGAATTGCGGGCCGCGCAAGCCTTCCGGGTCCTCGGCCGTGAAGACCTGCGCGATCGCGCCGTTCGGCCAGCGCAATTGCCTGAGCGAGGGCAGCCAGTCCGGCCGCTCCCAGCGGGTATGGATCGAGAGCAGCCCGGAGACGCCCTCGATCATCACGTCGCGGACCTGACTTTGCGTCTCGCCGACCAGCGCGATCCGTTCGGTCGGCGCTTCGGCGAAGGGCGCCACGCCGAGCGCCATGCCCTTCACCCATTCGGCGCCGGTGCGGGTCTTGCCGGCGCCGCGCCCGCCGAGGACGAGCCAGACCGGCTTTGGCGGAGCCGGCGGCTTCTGGTCGTCGCGCGACCAGAGCGGCCAGCATTCCAGCAGCACCTCGGCCAGCGCGGGTTCGAGCTCAGGCAGGATCCTCGGGATCACCCTCGCCCATTTCGCGGCGGGCAAGAGCCTCAAGACGTCGGGCAAGCTCGCGGCGGAGCTCGGCGACATGGCGCAGGCCGTCGGCGGCGGAAAGATCATCCGTCTGCTTGTCCTTCTTCACCGCCTGGGGTTCGTCGATCGCGACCAGCTCGCGCACCGTGCGGGCGAGCGTCGCCAGCGCCTTGGCGTCGGCCTCGCTTACGGTCGAGCCCTTCGGCAGGTCGCCGAGATGGTCCTCATGGGCGTCGATCTGGCGCTTGGCGGCGCGCCAGAGCTGGCCCACCACCGCCTTGCGCGAGACCGCCTTGCGTTTGGGCTGTTCGGCCATGTCGTCCCTTCCGGCTGCGGGCACGAAAAAGCCGCCGGCTGAGGCAGCGCGGCGGCTTCGTTCGGGCGGATTTCGTGAGCGTTCCCGATCTCTACCCGATCAGCGCCACGATGTCAAGACAATATTCCTACAACCCTTAAGAGCATCCCGCGAGGATAAGTCAGGCCTGCTCCTTCTCGATCCATTTATAGGTCGCGGCGGGGACGTAAGCCTCCATCCGGTCGAGCAGCGTCGCGGGCTCGTCGTCGGTCATCGCCATGGCGCGGTGGCCCTGCTTCAGGAAGCCCGCCGCGACGGTGCGGTCGAGGAAGGTCGCGAGCGGATCGTAGAAACCGGCGACGTTGAGCAGCCCGAGCGGCTTGGCGTGGATGCCGAGCTGGCCCCAGGTCCAGATCTCGAACAGCTCCTCGAAGGTGCCGATGCCGCCGGGCATGGCGATGAAGCCGTCCGAAAGCTCGGCCATGCGCGCCTTGCGCGTGTGCATGGTGTCGACGACCTCGAGCCGGGTCAGCCCGACATGGCCGATCTCCTTGTCCTTGAGCGCCTTGGGGATGACGCCGTGCACCTCACCGCCCGCCTCCATCGCGGCATTGGCGACAATGCCCATCAGGCCGACCGCGCCGCCGCCATAGACCAGCATAAGCCCGCGCCGGGCGATCTCGGCGCCCATGGCGCGGGCACCGGCCGCGTAGACCGGATCATGGCCCGGATTGGAGCCGCAGAAGATGCAGACCGATCTCATGAGCCCAATGCCTCCAGCATGCGATTCAGACGACGCCATCATGGCAAGCACCGGCGCGCGCGTCAGCCCATATCCGAACAATAAGGCTCGGAGCCTCTAATTGCCAACGATTTGCAACTGCATTGACAATCCGGCGGCCGGCCTGTACCTCCTGTTGCGATCAAGTCGCAGCAAGGCCCGTGCATGTCCCAAGGCACTCCGGAATCCACCTCCGTCTGGCTCAGATCGCGCGGCGAGCCATCGCTGACCGACGTCTTCAGGACGGTCGCGGTGACGCCGAATTCCTCGACATGGCGCAAGTTCCTCGCCTTCTTCGGGCCGGGCTATCTCGTCGCGGTCGGCTATATGGACCCCGGCAACTGGGCGACCTCGCTCGCCGGCGGCGCCCAGTACGGCTACACCCTGCTCGTCGTCGCGCTGGTCTCGAACCTGATGGCGATCATCCTGCAATCGCTCTGCGCGCGGCTTGCCATCGCCACCGGCCGCGATCTCGCGCAAGCCTGCCGCGACGCCTATCCGCCTTATTTCGCCCGGCCGCTCTGGCTTCTGGCGGAGCTCGCGATCTGCGCGACCGACCTCGCCGAGGTGATCGGCACCGCGATCGGCCTCAACCTGCTCTTCGGCGTTCCGCTCGAGATCGGCGTCATGATCACCGCCTTCGACGTCTTCCTGATCCTGTGGCTGCAGACGCGCGGCTTCCGCTGGATCGAGGCTTTCATCATCACGCTGCTCGGGGTGATCACGCTGTGCTTCGGCATCCAGATCGCGCTCGCCGATCCGAACTGGGGCGAGGTCATCCGCGGCTTCGCGCCGACGACGCAGATCGTGACCGATCCGAACATGCTCTACATCGCGCTCGGCATCATCGGGGCGACGGTGATGCCGCACAACCTCTACCTGCACTCCGGCATCGTGCAGACCCGCGCCTATGGCGAGACGCTGCCCGAAAAACGGGAGGCGCTGAAATTCGCGACGATCGATTCCACCGTCGCGCTGTGCTTCGCGCTCCTGATCAACGCCTCGATCCTGATCCTCGCCGCCGCGACCTTCCACAAGGCGGGGCACCACGACGTCGCCGAACTCGGCCGGGCGCAGGAACTGCTCCAGCCCCTGCTCGGCGCCTCGATCGCGCCCTCGCTCTTCGCCATCGCCCTGATCTGCTGCGGCCTGAACTCGACCGTGACCGCGACCATGGCCGGGCAGATCGTGATGGAAGGTTTTCTGCGCATCCGCCTGCCCGCCTGGCTGCGGCGGCTGGTGACGCGGCTCGTCGCGATCGTGCCGGCGATCGTCGTCACGCTGATCTATGGCGAGGGCCAGACGGCGAAGCTGCTCATCCTCAGCCAGGTCGTGCTCAGCCTGCAGCTGCCCTTCGCGGTGGTGCCGCTGGTGCTATTCACCGCCTCGAAAGGCAAGATGGGCGCGCTCGTCGCCCCGCGCTGGCTCAGCCTGACCGCAGGCGTCATCGCCGCGATCATCATCGCCTTGAACCTCAAGCTCCTGTTCGACGTCGCGACGGGAGCGGTGTGAGGGGCGAAGCGCTCAGCGCTTTCCGCCGCCCATCGAGCCCAGAATGCCGCGCAGGATCGCGGTGCCGACCTGCCGGCCGATCGAGGTCGCGGCCGAGCGCACGGCCGAGTTGATGGCCTTCTCGGCCATGCTCTGCGGCAGCGGGCCGCCGCGCGAGCCGGGCCCGGTCTTCGGACGCGGCTGGGGCGATCCGCCGCCGAACCAGCCGCCGATCGTGTCGAGGATGCCGCCTTCGCCCGCCGGCGCCTCGATCGCCGAGCCGTCCGGATTGAGGTTCTTGCGCTGCATCAGCACCTCATAGGCCGACTCGCGGTCGATCATGGTGTCGTACTTGCCCTTTTCGGGCGAGGCGTCGATCGCCTGACGGCGCTGCTGCGGGGTGCAGGGGCCGACCTGCGCCATCGGCGGCGCGATCAGGGCGCGCTCGACCATCTCGGGCGAGCCCTTGCCTTCCAGCATCGAGACCAGCGCCTCGCCGACGGCGAGCTGGCTGATCGCCTCCTCGGTCTTGATCTTCGGGTTCTGGCGGAAGGTCTCGGCTGCGGCGCGCACCGCCTTCTGGTCGCGCGGGGTGAAGGCGCGCAGCGCATGCTGGACGCGGTTGCCGAGCTGGGCGAGCACGGTATCGGGGATGTCGAGCGGGTTCTGGGTGACGAAATAGACACCGACGCCCTTGGAGCGGATCAGGCGCACCACCTGCTCGACCGCGCTCAGCAGCGCCTTGGGCGCGCCGTTGAAGAGCAGATGCGCCTCGTCGAAGAAGAAGACGAGCTTCGGCTTGTCGAGATCGCCGACCTCCGGCAGCTGCTCGAACAGCTCCGAGAGCAGCCAGAGCAGGAAGGTGGCGTAAAGCCTCGGATTGTTCATCAGCTTGTCGGCGGCGAGGATGTTGACGATGCCGCGCCCGTCGCGATCCGTCTTCATCAGGTCGGCGATGTCGAGCGCCGGCTCGCCGAAGAAGAGGTCGCCCCGCTGGTTCTCCAGCACGAGCAGCGCGCGCTGGATCGTGCCGACGGTGGCCGCGCTGACATTGCCATATTTCGTGGTCAGATCCTGCGCGTTCTCGGCGATGAAGGTCAGGATCGCGCGCAGGTCCTTCAGGTCGAGCAGCAGGAGCTTCTGCTCGTCGGCGATGCGGAAGGCGATGTTGAGCACGCCTTCCTGCGTGTCGTTGAGGTCGAGCAGGCGGGAAAGCAGCAACGGCCCCATTTCGGAGATGGTGGCGCGGACCGGGTGGCCCTGCTCGCCGAACACGTCCCAGAAGACGGTGGTGAACTGGTCCGGCTCGTAGGGGATGCCGAGCTCCTTGGCCCGGTTGACGAAGGGGGGCTTCGAATCGCCCGGTGCCACGATGCCGGAGAGGTCGCCCTTGATGTCGGCGGCGAAGACCGGGACGCCGTTCCTGGCGAAGCCTTCCGCCATCACCTGCAAGGTCACTGTCTTGCCGGTGCCGGTCGCCCCCGTCACCAGTCCGTGGCGGTTGGCGAGCTTGAGCAGGAGATTTTCGGGCTTGCCGCTCTTGCCGATCAGAATCGCGCCGTCACTCGCCATCGCATTCGCCCATGAGATTTTCCGGAACCTGATGGTGGGTGTAACCAAACGACGCGGCAGGCGGAAGCCCGACGCCGTTGGAATCGGGTCGTAAATATGTAAACTATTTTCCGAAGGCTTCGCGGCGAAGCCGTTTGGCGAGGGGTTTCAGGTCCATGGAAGAATTGCTCGCGCGGGTGGCGGCGGCGGCCGGCATCGACGAAGGGCTCGCCGGCAAGGCGATCGGCATCATCCTCGCCTTCCTGCAGAAGGAAGGTCCGGCGGCCGAGATCGGCGAGTTGATGGCGGCGCTGCCGGGCGCGCAGGCGCTCGCCGATGCAGAAGGCGGCGCCAAGGGTGGCATGCTCGGCGCGATCGGCGGGATGATGGGCGGCGGCGTGATGGCGCTCGGCGGCCAGCTGATGGGCGCGGGCCTTTCGATGGACCAGATCCAGCGCGTCTCGAAGGAGATGTTCGCGGTCGGCCGCGAGAAGGCCGGCGAGGACGCGATGGGCGCGATCGTCGGCGCGATTCCGGGTCTTGGCCAGTTCGTCTGAGCGCGGCGGGCTTTTCGTATCCCGCCGCCTTGCGGTGAAGGAGGGGTAGCGGTCCGCGCGCGCCCGTGGCAATCAGCGTTCCACGACCGTACATCGTACGGAATAGGAGCATCGGCGCGCATGACATCGACTGCCCCATCCGACCTTCCTTATCTCGACGCTTTCGCGGCGGCGTCGCATGACGCGTGGCGCGCGGCGGTCGACAAGGTGCTGAAGGGCGCCGATTTCGAGAAGCGGCTGGTCGGCCGCAGCGCCGACGGCATCCGCATCGAGCCGCTCTATCCCGCCGCGAGTGAGCCCGCACGCGCGTTGCGCGCCGAGGCCGGGCGCTGGCATGTCGCGGCCCGGCTCGACCATCCGCTGGCCGAGGCGGCGCGGGCGCTGGCGCTCGCCGATCTCGAGGGCGGCGCCGACACGCTGAGCATCAGCTTCGCCGGGGCGCCGGCCGCGCACGGCTACGGGCTTGCCGCCGACGATGTCGCGACGCTCGATGCCGCGCTCCACGGCGTGATGCTCGACCTCGTCCAGCTGCGCCTCGATCCGGCCCCTCAGGGGCGCATCAACGCCCTGCTGCTGGCGGCGCTGGTCGAGAAGCGCGGGCACGCGCCGGGCGGGCTTTCGATTTCGTTCGGGCTCGATCCGATCGGCGTCTTCGCCAGCCGCGGCTCGCTCAGCGCGCCCTGGCCGGAGCTCGGCCGCCGGCTCGCCGCGACGATCCGGACGCTGAAGGAACGCGGCTATGCCGGCCCCTTCGTCGAGGCCGACAGCCGGCCCTATCACGAAGCCGGCGCCAGCGAGGGCCAGGAGCTCGGCGCGGTCATGGCCACGGCGGTCGCCTATCTGCGCGCGCTCGAGGCGCAGGGCATGAGCCTGGCCGAGGCGCGCGACGCCATCGGTTTCACGCTGGTCGCGGATACCGACGCGTTCCTGACGGTGGCGAAGCTCAGGGCGGCGCGGCTGATCTGGAACCGCATCCAGCAGGCCTGCGGCCTGACGCCTGAGCCTGCCCGCATCCATGCCGAGACCGCCTGGCGGGCGCTGACGCGGCGCGACCCCCACGTCAACCTGCTGCGCGGCACCGTCGCCGCCTTCGCGGCCGGGATCGGCGGCGCCGATTCGATCGCCGTCCAGCCCTTCACCGCCGCGCTCGGCTTAGCCGACGCCTTCGCGCGCCGCGTCGCGCGCAACACCCAGCTCATCCTGCTCGAGGAGAGCAATCTCTGGCGCGTCGCCGATCCCGCCGCCGGCGCCGGCGGCTTCGAGGCGCTGACGCAGGCGCTCTGCGAGAAAGGCTGGCACGCTTTCCAGGCGATCGAGCGTGAGCCCGGCGGCGAGCCCGGCGGCATCGTCGCGGCCCTGGCCGAGGGCCGGCTCCAGCAGACGCTCGCCGCGCAGCGCGCCGCCCGCACGAAGGCGATCGCCACCCGCCGCGAGCCGATCACCGGCACGAGCGAGTTCCCCAATCTCCGCGAGGAAGCCGTCGCGGTGCTCGACGTCGCACCGGTCGGGCCGGATCTGCGCCATTCGCAAGGCAGCCTCGCCGAGCGGAACCAGAGCGAGCTGATCCGCTGCTTCGTCGGCGGCGCCGGCCGGGCCGAGGCATTGGCCGCGCCGGCCGCGGCGCTGCGCGCGCCAGCCCTGCCCTCGCTCAGGCTCGCGGCGCCGTTCGAGGCCCTGCGCGACAAGGCCGATGCCCAGCCGCGGCGCCCGGCCGTGTTCCTGGCTACGCTCGGCCCGATCGCCGATTTCACCGCGCGCGCTGGCTTCGCCCGCAACCTGTTCGAGGCCGGCGGCCTCGCGGCGCCGAGCGGCGACGGCTTCGCCAGGGACGGCACGACCGATCTCGACGCTCTGGTCGGCGCCTTCCGTGCCTCGGGCGCGAAGCTCGCCTGCCTGTGCGGCTCGGACGCCGCCTATGCCGAAGAAGGCGCAGCCGCGGCTGAAGCGCTCGTCAGGGCCGGTGCCACCGTCTGGCTCGCCGGCCGGCCGGGCGAGAGCGAAGCGGCATTGAACAAGGCCGGCGTCGCCTCGTTCATCTTCGCAGGCTGCGATGCGATCGAGACGCTGACGCAAGCGCAGGCCATCGCGAACACCTGACCGGAGAGAGACCGTGACCGCCATCGCGTTGACCATCGCCGGCTCGGATTCCAGCGGCGGCGCCGGAATCCAGGCCGATCTGAAGACTTTCGCGGCGCATCAGGTCTATGGCGCCAGCGTCATCGTGGCGCTGACGGCGCAGAACACCAGGGGCGTCAGTGCCATCCACGCCGTGCCGCGCGACTTCGTCGCCAGGCAGATGGACGCGGTCTTCGAGGATCTCGACGTGCATGCCGTCAAGATCGGCATGCTGGCGACGGCCGAGCTGATCGAGACCGTCGCAGCCGGGCTGAGGAAGCACGGGGCGAAGAACGTCGTGCTCGATCCGGTGATGATCGCGGCCTCCGGCGCGCGGCTGCTCGAAACGGCGGCGGTCGAGGCGATCCGCGCGCATCTCTTCCCGCTCGCGACGCTCGTCACGCCGAACCTGCCGGAAGCGGCAGCGCTCATCGGCACCAGCATCGCCCAGACCGATGCGGCAGTCGACGAGCAGGCCGACAGGCTCGCCGCGCTCGGCGCCGCGAACGTGCTGGTCAAGGGCGGCCATGGCGGGGGCGACGTCAGCAGCGACCTCTTGCTGCTCGCCGGCGGCACGCGCCAGCGCTTCAACGCGCCGCGCCTTTCCACCCGCAACACGCACGGCACCGGCTGCACCCTGTCCTCGGCGATCGCCGCCAATCTCGCCAAGGGGCAGGCCCTGCCGGAGGCGGTCGGCAACGCCAAGAGCTATATCTCCGCGGCCATCGCCGCCGCCGACCAGGTCGCGGTTGGCCACGGCCACGGACCGGTGCATCATTTCCATCACTGGTGGGAGAGCAAACCATGACCGCGATCCCGGATTTCACCAAGCTCGCCTTTGCCGGAGGTCGCCCCGCCGCCGGCGAGCTGCCGGCGGGCGAGGCCTGGCAGACGCCGGAGGATATCCCGGTCAAGCCGGTCTACACGGCGGCAGACCGCGACGGGCTGCCCTTCGTCGCGACGCTGCCCGGCCTGCCGCCCTATCTGCGCGGCCCCTATCCGACGATGTACGTCAACCAGCCCTGGACGATCCGGCAATATGCCGGCTTCTCCACGGCGGAGGATTCCAACGCCTTCTACCGGCGCAACCTCGCCGCCGGTCAGAAAGGCCTCTCGGTCGCCTTCGACCTCGCGACCCATCGCGGCTATGACAGCGACCATGCGCGCGTCGCCGGCGACGTCGGCATGGCCGGCGTCGCGATCGACTCGATATACGACATGCGCACGCTGTTCTCCGGCATCCCGCTCGACCAGATGAGCGTGTCGATGACGATGAACGGCGCGGTGCTTCCCGTTCTGGCGCTCTATATCGTCGCGGCCGAGGAGCAGGGCGTGCCGCAGGCCAAGCTCTCGGGGACCATCCAGAACGACATTCTCAAGGAGTTCATGGTCCGCAACACCTATATCTACCCGCCCTCGCCCTCGATGCGGATCATCGGCGACATCTTCGCCTTCACCTCGGCCAACATGCCGAAGTTCAACTCGATCTCGATCTCCGGCTACCACATGCAGGAGGCGGGCGCGACGCAGGACCTCGAGCTCGCCTATACGCTGGCTGACGGCGTCGAATACATCCGCGCCGGCCAGCGGGCGGGACTGTCGGTCGACGTCTTCGCGCCGCGGCTGTCCTTCTTCTGGGCGATCGGCATGAACTTCTTCATGGAAGTCGCCAAGATGCGCGCCGCCCGGCTGATCTGGGCCAAGCTCGTCCAGGATTTCGGCGCCAAGAACGAAAAATCCCTGCCGCTGCGCACCCATTGCCAGACGTCGGGCTGGTCGCTGACGGCGCAGGACGTGTTCAACAACGTGCCGCGCACGATGATCGAGGCGCTTGCCGCAACCCAGGGCCACACCCAGTCGCTGCACACCAACGCGCTCGACGAGGCGCTCGCCCTGCCGACCGACTTCTCGGCCCGGATCGCGCGCAACACCCAGATCCTGCTGCAGCAGGAGAGCGGCACCACCCGCATCATCGATCCCTGGGGCGGCTCCTATTACGTCGAGCGGTTGACCGCCGAGCTCGCCGAGAAGGCCTGGGGCCATATCCGGGAGGTCGAGGCGCTCGGCGGCATGGCCAAGGCGATCGAGGCCGGCATCCCGAAGCTCAGGATCGAGGAGGCCGCCGCCAGGACGCAGGCGCGCATCGACGCCGGCCAGCAGGCGATCATCGGCGTCAACTGCTACAAGCCCGACAGCGAAGCGGCGATCGAGGTGCTCAAGGTCGACAACGCCGCCGTGCGCGCCCGGCAGCTCGACAAGCTGAAGCGCCTCAAGGCCGAGCGCAACGAGAGCGAGACGCAAGCCGCGCTCGAAGCCTTGACCCATGGCGCGCAAGGCGACGGCAACCTGCTCGACCTCGCGGTCAAGGCGGCCCGCGCCAAGGCGACGGTCGGCGAGATCTCGCTGGCGATGGAGAAGGTCTTCGGGCGCCACCGGGCCGAGATCAAGGCGATCTCGGGCGTCTACAAGCGGGAGGTCGGCGAGATGAACCCAGCCGTCACGCGCGTCCAGCTGATGTGCCAGGCTTTCGAGGAGGCGGACGGGCGCCGCCCGCGCATCCTCGTCGCCAAGATGGGCCAGGACGGGCACGACCGCGGCCAGAAGGTGATCGCCTCGGCCTTCGCCGATCTCGGCTTCGACGTCGATATCGGCCCGCTCTTCGCCACGCCCGACGAGGCCGCGCGGCAGGCGGTGGAGAACGACGTCCACATCGTCGGCGTCTCCTCGCTCGCCGCGGGGCACCTGACGCTGGTGCCGGAGCTCAAGGCCGCGCTCGCCAGCGCGGGCCGGCCCGACATCATGATCGTCGTCGGCGGCGTCATCCCGCCGCAGGATTTCGATGCGCTGATCAAAGCCGGAGCCTCCGCGATCTTCCCGCCCGGAACCGTCATTGCCAACGCCGCCGAAAAACTGATCCAGGAATTGAACGAACGCCTCGGCTACGCCCAGCAGACCGCGGCGGAATAAAGCGAAGGCGGGCGCGGCCTGCCGGCAGCGCCCGCCCCATGATCACGACCGACGTGGCGACACTTACCGCCAGCCGTAACCATAGCCCGCGCGCGGCGGCACCGGCCGCATGCCGAAACCGTCGGAATAGCGATGCCAGCGGCGCTGGCCCCAGAAGCCGTGGACGGCCGGCGGCGCCGGACGCCAGCCATAGCCATAGGCCGGGCGCTCGAAGGAGCGCTCATAGCGGCCACCGAAGGCATGGGCCTCGCCAGATCCGGCGGCGAGCGAAGCTGCGAGCACGGCGCCGCCGAAAGCGAGGGCGGCCAAACCGGTACGGGCGCGATTGGCAAACATGATCCGACATCCTGTTCCCGGCAGGGGTCGCCCTGCCACGGACCGGACCTTCGCAGATCGCGCCTGAACGGGTTTTGAGGGCGCCGTTCAGCCGGCGTTTAACTTGCGGAAAGCTGCTCGCGCTTGAGCAGGAGCGAGGCCGCGATCACCACGATCGCGACCGCCGCGATCATGATCGTGCAGGCGGCGTTGATCTCGGGCGAGACGCCGAGCTTGACGGCCGAATAGAGCCGCATCGGCAGCGTCGTCGCGCCGGGCCCCGTGGTGAAGCTCGCGATGACGAGATCGTCGAGCGAGAGGGTGAATGCCAGCATCCAGGCCGCCGCCACCGCCGGCCAGATCAGCGGCAGCGTCACCGTCCAGAAGGTGACGAAGGGCGTGGCGCCGAGATCCTGCGCCGCCTCCTCGAGCGAACGATCGAAGCCCGCCAGCCGCGACTGCACGACGATGCAGGCGAAGCCGAGGCTGAAGGTGGCGTGGGCGATCGTCACCGTCCAGAAGCCGCGCTCGACATCGGCTGCGACGAAGAGCAGCAGGAGCGACAGCCCCGTCACCACCTCCGGCATGACGAGCGGCGCCAGCACCATGCCGGAGAACAGGGTGCGCCCGCGGAAGCGGCCATGGCGGGCGAGCGCCAGCGCGGCGAGCGTGCCGAGCACCGTCGCCAGCGTCGCCGAGACGATGCCGAGGCGGATCGAGAGCCAGGCGGCGGCGAGCAGCGGCTCATTCTGCATCAGCGCGCCGTACCAGTGGGTCGAGAAGCCGCCCCAGACCGTCACCAGCCGCGAGGCGTTGAAGGAATAGGCGACGAGCGTCAGGATCGGCAGGTAGAGGAAGGCGAAGCCGACGATCAGCGCGAGGATCAGTCCGGGGCCGAGGCGCGTCACGCCGCAAGCTCCCGCTTCAGCCGGGCGCGCTGGAGCCAGACCAGCGGCAGGACGAGGACGACGAGCAGCACCACCGCCACCGCAGAGGCCAGCGGCCAGTCGCGGTTGGAGAAGAACTCGCTCCACAGCACCTTGCCGATCATCACCGTATCGGGGCCGCCGAGCAGGTCGGGGATGACGAACTCGCCCACCGCCGGGATGAAGACCAGCGCGGAACCGGCGAGGATGCCGGGCAGCGAGAGCGGCAGCGTCACCGTGAGGAAAGCCGTGACCGGCGTCGCGCCGAGATCGGCCGCCGCCTCGAGCAGGCCGCGATCGAGCTTCTCGAGCGTCGCGAAGAGCGGCAGCACCATGAAGGGCAGATAGGAATAGACCATGCCGATCAGCACGGCGGCCTCGGTGTTGAGCAGGCGCAGCGGCCCGCTCTCGAAGCCGATGAGGGCAAGCGCCGCATCGAGCAGCCCGTCCGGCCGCAATATGCCGATCCAGGCGTAGACGCGGATCAGGAAGGAGGTCCAGAACGGCAGGATGACGAAGACGATGAGCACGCCGCGCCAGCGCGACGGCGCGGCCGCCATGGCATAGGCGAGCGGATAGCCGATCGCCAGCGCGAGCGCAGTGGTCAGCGCCGCGATGCGCAGCGAATAGAGATAACTCTGCCAGTAGAGCGGATCGTCGCCGAGCAGGCTGAAATTCGCGAGGTCGAGCTCAGAGAGGAATTCGCCGAGCTGGGCAAATCCCTCCCAATGCGGCGCATAGGGCGGCAGCGCCGTCGCCGCCTGCGAGAACGCCATGCGCAGCACGATGGCGAAGGGCGCGAGGAAGAACAGCGCCAGCCAGAGATAGGGCACGGCGACGACGAGGCGGGAAAGCCGTCGCAGCGAGGCACTCCCGCTCATGGCGGCAGCACCACGCCGGCCTCGACGTCCCAGGAGAGCCAGACCTCGTCGTCCCAAGCGAAGGGCCGGGCCAGCCGGCGCGTGCGGTTGGCGAGCGCGACCTTGACGAGCTGGCCGCCCTCCCCGCCGAGCATCACCTGGATCATGGTGAAGTCGCCGAGATAGCCGATGTCCCAGATCTCGCCGCAAACCTTGTTGACGGCCCCAGCCGGCTCGTCATGGGCGATCTCGATCTTCTCGGGCCGGATGCCGATCAGCAGGGCATCGCCGGGCTTCAGCGCCGGCGCCTCCTCGTCGAGCTCCACCGGCCCGATGCGCGGCACCTCGGCACGCACCAGCTCGCCCTCGACGGACGCGATCCTCCCCTCGAAGATGTTGATGTCGCCGACGAACTCGGCGACGTGGCGGTTGGCCGGGGCCTCGTAGATCACGTCCGGCGGGGCGATCTGGACGAGCCTGCCATGGTCCATCACCGCCATGCGGTCGGCCATCGTCATCGCCTCGTCCTGGTCGTGGGTGACGACCATGAAGGTGAGGCCAAGCTCGCTCTGGAGGTCCATCAGCTCGAACTGGGTCTGCTCGCGCAGCTTCTTGTCGAGCGCCGCCATCGGCTCGTCGAGCAGCAGGAGCTTCGGGCGCTTGGCGAGCGAGCGGGCGAGCGCGACGCGCTGGCGCTGGCCGCCGGAGAGCTGATGCGGCTTGCGCGCGCCCAACCCCGAGAGCTTGACCAGCGCCAGCATCTCCTCGACGCGGCGGGAAATCTCGGCGCGCGGCAGCCTCTCGCGCCTGAGCCCATAGGCGATGTTGCCGGCGACGCTCAGATGCGGGAACAGCGCATAGGACTGGAACATCATATTGATCGGCCGCAGATGCGGCGGGATGGCGGTGATGTCCTGGCCGTCGAGCAGGATTACCCCTTCGTCCGGCGTCTCGAAGCCGGCGAGCATGCGCATCAGCGTGGTCTTGCCGCAGCCGGAGGGGCCGAGCAGCGCGAAGAACTCGCGCGGGTAGAGCGCGAGCGAAAGCCCGCTCACGGCCGTGACGGCACCGAAGCGCCTTGTCACGTCCCGGAACTCGACCAGCGGCTTCGCCGCCGGGTCGTTCCAGGGCTGGAAGGCCCGGCGCACGCTGCCGGGCGAGGTCTTCCTCATGGTGTTACGTTCACTTGGCGCCGCGTTCACTTGCCGGTCTTGACGCGGGTCCAGAGCCGGTTCACCAGCCGCTGCGACTTCTGGTCATAGGGCGTGATCGTATAGAGCAGCCCCATCACCTCGTTCGACGGGTAGATGCCGGGGTTGTCGCGCACCGCAGCCGAGAGGAACGGCTTCGAGGCCATGTTGCCGTTGGCGTACTGGATGAAGTCCGAGTTCTTCGCCGCCATCTGCGGCCGGTTGACGAAGTCGATGAACTTCATCGCCGCCTCGACATTGGCGGCGTCCTTCGGGATCACGAAGGAATCGAACCACATCAGCGCGCCTTCCTTCGGGATCGAATAGGCGATCTCGACACCGTTCTTGGCTTCCTCGGCGCGCTTCCTGGCCTGGAGGATGTCGCCGGAATAGCCGACGGCGAGGCAGATGTCGCCGTTCGCCAGCGCGTTGATGTATTCGGACGAGTGGAATTTCTGGATATGCGGGCGGATCTTGCGCAAGAGCTCGCCGGCCTTGTTGAGATCGGCTTCCTTCTTGGAATCCGGGTCGAGGCCGAGATAGCGAAGCGCCGCCGGGAACATCTCCTCGACCGCGTCGAGCACATGGACGCCGCAATTCGACAATTTCTTGAGCTGGTCGGGCTCGAACACGATCTTCCAGGAATCGAGCACCGCATCGGGGCCGAGCCGCTCCCTGACCTTGGCGACGTTGTAGCCGATGCCGGTCGTGCCCCACATGTAGTTCACGGCATACTTATTGTCGGGATCGTATTTGGAGAGCCTCGCCTGGATCTCGGGCCAGAGGTTCTTGAGGTTTTGCGCCTTGTCCTTGTCGACCGGCTGATAGAGGCCGAGCGGGATATGACGCGGCAGGAAGGAGGCCGTGACCACGATCAGGTCGTAGCCGGTCTTGCCCGCGAGAAGCTTGGTCTCCACCGTCTCCATCTGGTCGAAGGTGTCGTAGACGACGGTGACGCCGGTTTCCTTCTTGAAGGCGTCGAGCACCTCCGGATCGACGTAGTCGGACCAGTTGAAGATGCGCAGCTGCTTGTCCTGCGCGGCCGCCGGTGCGGCGAGAAGGCCCAATCCGATCGCGCAGGCGGCAATCGCCTCGGTCAGTCGCTTCATCATCCTACCCAATCTGTTCCTCCATCGCACCCAGGCGCGCGCACGCTACCAGCTTTCACCCCGGCATCAACCGCCATCGGGCGCGACGCAACGCCCGCGCACAGGCAAGCGCCTGACGCAAGCGTGATCGGCGGCGATCTTGCCCGCCCGCGCCGCCGTGCACATACCCTGTCCGATGCGCCTTTTCCGCCGCTTCCTGCTGTTCTTCGCCCTCGCCTTCCTGCTGCCGCTGATCAGCCACGCGGGCTGGTGGGCCTGGCAGACACACTCCCCCGACTGGCGCCGCGCCGACTGGACAAGCGCAAAGCTCCTGCCCGCGGCGTCGACCGAGCCGGAAGCGACGGTGCATCTCTTCGCCGCGCGCGTCGGGCGCTGGCGCGGCATCTTCGCGCATCATTCCTGGATCGTGCTGAAGGAGCGCGGCGCCAGCGCCTATACGCGCTTCGACGTCGTCGGCTGGGGCGCGCCGGTCAGGGTCAACCACCGCGAGGCCGACGGGCGCTGGTTCGGCAACCTGCCGGAACCGGTCAGCGAGATCCGCGGCGCGGCGGCCGAGGCGCTGATCCCCCGCATCCGGGCGGCGGTCGAAACTTACGCCTATTCGAGCCCCGGCAGCTATCTCGCCTGGCCGGGGCCGAACTCGAACAGCTTCGTCCAGCATGTGCTTGCCGAGGTGCCGGAGCTCAGACAGGCGCTGCCGCCGACCGCGATCGGCAAGGACTGGCGCGCCGATGGCCTCTTCGCCGGGCTCACCGCCAGCCGCACCGGCATCCAGGCGTCGCTCTACGGGCTTCTCGGCGTGACGGTGGGCTGGGTCGAGGGCGTCGAGGTCAACCTGCTCGGCCTTGTCGCCGGACTCGATCTGCGCAGCCCGGCGCTGAAGCTGCCGGGCTGGGGACGGATCGGGGTTTGAGCCATCCAGCGAACCTTGAAAAGCCGAGACGAAAACGTTACATGTAACGCTCGCAAGGAGAGCCGACATGCCCGCCTCGACGGCCAGACGCGTTCAGAAGCGCCGCGACACCCTGCGAGCAGCCGGGCTGCGACCGGTCCAGATCTGGATTCCCGATACGCGCCGGCCCGGCTTCGATGAGGAATGCCGCCGTCAGGCTCGCCTCGTCGCCGTCAGCGACAGCGCCGATCGGGATCTGGAGGCGTTCCTCGACGCCGCGCTGGAAGACCTGGACCGCGCTCCCGAATGAAGCGTGGCGACCTCGTCACCGTCGCGCTCGCGGGGGATTTCGGCAAGCCGCGCCCGGCCCTGATCATTCAGGCCGATCCGTTCGAGGCGACGGCGACGGTGACCGTGCTGCTCATCTCCAGTGATCTCGTCAATGCCCCGCTGGTCCGGCTGGCGGTCGAGCCGGACGCCACCAACGGCCTGCGCCTTACCTCCCAGATCATGGTCGACAAAGCGATGACCCTGCGCCGGGACCGGATCGGCCGGGTTTTCGGCCGCCTCGATGCCGAGACGCTGATCAGCGTGAATCGCTCGCTGGCGCTGTTTCTCGGTCTCGGCTAGCCCCTCACACCGCCTCGAAGGCCTGCGCCAGGTCCGAGATCAGGTCCTCGACATTCTCGATGCCGACCGAGATGCGGATCAGGGCATCGGTCAGGCCGATCTCCTCGCGCAGCTCTCGGGCGACGCCGGAATGGGTCATCGCCGCCGGATGCGAGACCAGCGTCTCGGTGCCGCCGAGGCTGACCGCGAGCTTCATGATCTGGAGGTGGTCGAGCAGCGCGAAGGCTTCCGTCTCGCCGCCCTTGACGTCGAAGGCGAAGGTCGAGCCCGCCGCCGTGCACTGGCGGTCGAAGACGGCCTTGCGCGGGTCGCCATCCTTGAGGTTGCCGAGATAGTGGACCCTGGCGACCTTCGGGTGGCTTTCGAGATATTCCGCCACGAGCCTGGCGTTCTCGTTGGCGCGGCTCATGCGGATGTCGAGCGTTTCGAGCGAGCGCATCAGCATCCAGCAGGAATTCGGGTCGGCCTGGGTGCCGAGCGAGCCGCGCCACGCCTTGACCTGGCGCACCAGTTCGTCGGAACCGCTGATCGAGCCGCCGACGAGGTCGGAATGGCCGCCGACATATTTGGTCAGCGAGAGCAGCGTCAGGTCGGCACCCTGCTTCAGCGGCTTCTGGTATTTCGGGCCGAGCATGGTGTTGTCGACCACGACGGGCGGGCGGTGCCCCTGCGACGCCGCAAGCTCGTCGGCGACCGTCTTGCAGGCGGCGAGGTCGACGAGGCCGTTGGTCGGGTTGGCCGGCGTCTCGACCAGGATCATCGCGACGCGGCCCCTGGCGGCGGCCTCCTTCGCGACGGCGCGCATCTGCGCGATGTCGAGCCCATCGGTGAAGCCGAAGGGCGTGACGCCGAAGGCGCCCATCTGGTTCTTCAGGAGCGTCTCGCTGCCGCCATAGAGCGGGCGCGAATGCAGGACGGTGTCGCCGGGCCTGAGGAAGGCGAGGCAGGTGGTGGCGATCGCCGCCATGCCGGAGGCGAAGACGGCGCATTTCTCGGCCTCGTCCCAGATCGCCAGGCGATCCTCGAGGATCTCCATGTTCGGGTGGTTGAAGCGCGAATAGACGAGGCCCGGCTTCTCGCCGGGCTTCGGCCGGCGCCGGCCGGAGGTGAAGTCGAAGAACTCCTTGCCCTGCCGGGCGTTCTCGAAGACGAAGGTCGAGGTCAGGAAGACCGGCGGCTTCAGCGAGCCCTCCGACATGGCCGGCGAATAGCCGAAGCCCATCATCAGCGTCTCGGGGTGGAGCCTGCGGTTGGCGATCCGGTCCTTGTGATAGTCGTCTGCGCTCATGGCTCTCTTCCTCTGCAAGGCCGGTTTGCGCCGCCAGATTAGCGCCATCGCCGCGCCATGGCTCGTATCAATCGATGCCGGCTCAGCCGCCGCCGCGCTCCATGGCGCGGCGCACGACCTGCGTGACCTCGCTGTTCGAGAGGAAGAGATCGTGGCGCAGCATGCTCCAGCCCCGGCCGGAGGTGTCGGCGACGCGCACGCCCAGCGCCTCGAGCCGCGTGCGGTCGGCGGAGCCGGCCCGCGCCACGCCGCCGGCGATGCGGGCGGAGACCGCCAGCGCCCGGTCGCCCGGATCGATGATCACGGTCATCCGATGCGCGAGCGGCCCGAGCTTCCTCACCGTCTGCTCGAAGGCGTCGATGTCGACATCGGGCGAAGCCAGCACGACCGAGCCGATCCTGGCCTGGATCTCCGGCGAATCACGCAGCTCGCGCAGGCCCTCCAGCGTCAGGAACGTGCCCATCGAATGCGCGACGATGTGGATGCGGCCCACCGTCGGATTGGCGATCAGCGCCTGCAGCGTCTGGACGAAGCCGTCGCGCGACCACAGCGCGCTCTCCCGGTCATAGGCGTAGTCGAACAGCCTGCCGCCGGAAGGCCAGGTGAACAGGGCCGTGCGGCCCTGGAATGCGAGCGCATGCGAAAGCTGGCCGGCGCTGCGCGCGGCGGTGTCGAAGGTCTCGTTGAAGCCGTGGATATAGAGCAGCACATCCTGCCCGTTCGCCGCCGCCGCGAAGGCGCCTGCCGCGCCGTCCGTGGTCTCGCGGGCGATTCCGAGCACGGCCCAGTCGCCGCTGACCGCCGAGGAGACGCGGCCGGCGATGCCGCGCCCGGGTGGTGAAAGCCGCGCCTCGGCGAAGGTCAGCCTGCCGCGATCGGTATCGAAGTAGGGCGCGACGTTGCCGGTGGAGCGGCGCGTCGTCATCACGAGCAGGCGCGGGTCGCGGCCGAGCGCCGAGCCGTCGGCGCGCTCCGGCTCGGAGAAGGGCGAGACGCTCGCCTCGCTCTGCGCGCAGGCGGAAAGCCCGAGCGGCAGCAAGGCGGCGAGCGCCAGCGAACGGCATGAGAAGGCACGCCTCGTAACGGGCATCAAGACGGTCATCCGGGTCGATTGCGAGAAGCCGCGCGGGCGGCGGGGCCTCTAAAGACAGCTCAACGCGGCCAGAATGGGGCGGGCCTCAGCGCATGCCGCCGGAAAGGATGGTGATCGGCGCGCCGACGACGAGGCCTACGGTCGAGCCGACCGTGCCCGCCAACCCGCCGGCGATGTCGCCGAGCCGGTCGCCGAATTGCGGCCCGGCGAAGCCGATGCCCTTGTCCTGCCTGAGCCTTTCGCCGATGAGCTGCACCACCTTCGGGGAGGACGCGAATTTCGCGTGGTTCAAGCTGTCGCCGGAGGATATCTCGGAGAGATCGATCAGCCGGGCGCCGAGCTTCTCCAGCGCCACGATCGTCTCGGTGTCCTTGCTCGACACCGCTCCCAGCCGCGTCTTGTCGCCGGCGAAGCGCCGCGAGAAGGCGAGCGCGCGGTCGTCGGCCGAGACGAAGACCGTCACCGGCCGCTTGATCTCGCGCATCTGCGTCTTGAACACGTCGAGATCGAGGTCCGGCGCCGCGAGTATCACGTCGCGCAGCTTGCCGCCGAAGGTGCCGTCGCCCCGGATCGCGGCCTGGCGCAGCGTCTCCATCGTCAGGAACGTGCCCATGGAATGGGCGAGGATGTCCATGCGCGAGGCGCCGAGATCACGCGCGATGGCCCGCAGGTTCCGCTCCAGGAAGTCGCGCGAGTAGAGGGCGCTCTCGCGGTCGTAAGGATAAGCCAGGAGTTCGCCGCGCGAAGGCCAGGTGAACAGCACCGGCACGCCCTTGAAGCCGGAATCGAAGACGATCTGGGCGAAGCGATAGGCCGCATCGGCGAAGTTCGTGTTGTAGCCGTGGATGAAGATCAGCACGTCGCGCTGGGAGGGCGGGCGCCGCTGCAATTCCTTGCGCACGTCGGAGACGACCGGGGCGAGCTCGAGCTTCTGGATATAGGTCGCGGCGAAATGCTTGGACGGGTCGCCCGGCCCCGAATCGGGCAGTTCCAGCTCGCCGGACTTGTGGGAGCGCGGCACGGTGATGTCGAGACGGGCGAAGGAGAGCTGCGGGCCCCGCTCGCCGCTGAAATAGACCGGCTGCGCGGAAGCCTCGCGCGTGGTCGCCACGAAGAGCTGGACCGTCCCGGCGATGTCGCCCTTCGGCGCCTGGCTCAGCTCGAGCACGCGCGGCGTGCCGCAGGCGGCAAGCGCGAGCGGGAGGAGCAGGGCGGCCAGGAGAACACGAAACCGCATCGCCACGCACATCGTTTCCGAGGACAATCGGCCTCTCGTCTCACCGCCGTGGCGGATTCACAAGAGGCGTCCATGACACAGTGACGGAGCAAGTGAGGCGCGCGGGCGCCTTGTCGCCCGCGCTCATGGCTTGCTAACTGGCGCCATGGTCGACAGAATCTCCCCAGCCGAGGCGCTCGGCGATGCCCTTCTCGCCGGCGAGCGCGCCGCGCTGGCGCGCGCGATCACGCTTTCGGAATCGCGCCGCGCCGATCATCGCGACGCGGCGCAGGCCCTGATCCGGCGGCTCCTGCCCCACACCGGCCGCGCCATCCGCGTCGGTATCACGGGCGTGCCCGGCGTCGGCAAATCGACCCTGATCGACGCGCTGGGCAGCCACCTCACGGCGAACGGCCACAAGGTCGCGGTGCTCGCGGTCGATCCCTCCTCGACCCGCACCGGCGGCTCGATCCTCGGCGACAAGACGCGGATGGCCCGGCTCGCCATCGACCGACAAGCCTATATCCGACCCTCCCCTTCCTCGGGCACCCTCGGCGGCGTCGCCGCCCGGACCCGCGAGACGATGCTGCTCTGCGAGGCGGCGGGCTTCGACGTCATCCTGGTCGAGACCGTGGGCGTCGGCCAGTCCGAGACCGCCGTCGCCGACCTCACCGACTTCTTCCTCGTGCTGATGCTGCCCAATGCCGGCGACGAGCTGCAGGGCATCAAGAAGGGCATCATCGAGCTCGCCGACATGATCGCGGTCAACAAGGCGGACGGCGACGGCGCGACGGCGGCGCGCGCGGCGGCGGCCCAGTACCGGGCGGCGCTGCGCATCCTCGCCCCCGCCTCGGGCCCGTGGAGCACGCCGGTCGTGACCGTCTCGGGGCTGACGGGGGCGGGCCTCGACGCGCTCTGGTCGAAGATCGAGGAGCATCACGCCCGGCTCGAGGCCAGGGGCCTGATCGCCGAGAAGCGGCGCCGGCAGGACGTGAAATGGATGTGGGCGATGGTGCAGGACCGGTTGCAGGCGAAGCTCAGGCACGATCCGGTCCTGAAAGCCCGCGCGCCGGAGCTGGAAGCCGCCGTCGCGGCCGGGCGCCTGGCCCCCACCGCCGCCGCCGACGAGATCGCGCGGGCGCTCGGGCTGTAGGGCATGTCGATAATTGCTGGATTGCTTCCAGTCGAAACCACCTCTGTCATCCCGGGGCGCGCACCCGGCCGACCTCGATACCGTTCCAGTTCCTCAGCACGGCCTCGCTGAGCGGCGCGAAAGCGGCTCGCGTGGCCTCGTCCATCGGCAGGAAACGGGCGATCAGCGCGCCGATCGCGACCTCCGCGGCGCGGCCGGCGCCGTCGTCGCATTTCACGGCGAGCCCCAAACCCAGCTCCGGGAGGGCTGCGCAGTAGACGCCCTCGGCACCGGTCTTGGTGAAGGCGCGCCGACCGAGCACGCCCATCAGCCGCGTATCGTAGCGGTCCGTGCCGGCGACAATGAAGGGATGGGCCGCGACGGCGGCACGGATCAGCGCCGCCGCCTTCGCCCGCTCCGGCGGGAGGCCGTGCCCGGTGCCGAGCCGCGCGAAGCCCAGCGCCAGCGCCGGAAGCGGCACGGCATAGGTGGGGATCGAGCAGCCGTCGATGCCCATCCGCTCCGGGCCGTGGGCCGCGCCGGTCACCGCCTCCAGCGCGCCGCGCACCGCCTGCTGCACGGGGTGGGCGGGCTTGACATAGCCGGCCGGATCCTCGTCCAGAGCGCAGGACAGGCAGACGAAGCCGGCATGCTTGCCCGAGCAGTTGTTGTTGAGCGCGCCGGGCTCGGCGCCCGATTTCGCCAAGGCGCGGGCGGCTGGCTCGCCGATCGGCCAATGCGCGCCGCATTCGAGGCAGCCGGCGTCGCGGCCGGCCTTGCGCAGCATCGCAAGCGCCGTCTCGACATGCCGCGGCTCGCCGGAATGCGAGGAGACGGAAAGCGCGATCTCGGCCTCCGTCAGCCCGTAGCGGTCGGCGGCGCCGCTCTCGATCAGCGGCAGCGCCTGGATCGCCTTGACCGCGGAACGCGGAAAGACCGGACGCCCGACCTCGCCGGCCGAGAAGACCACGCCGCCATCGGCGTCGACGACGATCGCCGCGCCGCGATGGCGCGATTCGACGACGTTGCCGCGCGTGACCTCGGCGAGGACCGGATTTTCCATGGCGACCTCCGCTGCCCGCCCGTCGCGGGCCCGCCGCCTTTTGGCGCCGGCGCCGGGTTCTTGTCAAAAGCGCTGGCGCGAAGCGCGCCGGGCTGCCACGCTCGCGCCCGACATCGACCCTTCAACGACGGACCCGCCATGCCGCCGGACTACGAGAGCGAATATGGCAACCGCGCCCGCGTGCCGGAGCATCCGCGGATCATCGCCGGCTGGCAGGCGGATGCGGCAGCCTATCGCGCCGCCGCTCCTTGCGAGCTCAACGTCTCCTATGGCGAGGGCGAGCGCCAGGCCTACGACCTGTTCAAGCCCGAGGCGATGCGCGGCAACGCGCTGGTGATGTTCATCCATGGCGGCTACTGGCAGGCGCTGGATCGCCAGCATTTCTCGCATATGGCGCGCGGGTTGAACCGGCTCGGCCTGGCCGTCGCCGTGGTCGGCTACGATCTGTGCCCGCAGGTGCATCTCGGCCATATCGTCTGGGAATTGCAGCAGGCGACCGCCGCGCTCTGGCGCCGCTTCGGCCTGCCCGTCGTCGCGACGGGGCATTCAGCCGGCGGGCATCTCGCCGCCTGCACGCTCGCCACCGACTGGAAGAACGTCGACCCCGACCTGCCCGACCAACTCGCGCCCGCCGCCTATGGCATCTCCGGCCTCTACAACCTGAAGCCCCTGACCGAGACCAGCCTCAACAAGGCGCTGAACCTCAGCCTGGAGGCGGCCGAGCTCGAAAGCCCGCTGTTCTGGCCAGCGCCGTCGCGGCTGACGATGGACGCCGTGGTCGGTGCCGAGGAGAGCGCGGAATATCTCAAGCAGAGCCGCCGGCTGGTCGATGTCTGGGGGCTGGAAGGGGTCGCGACGCGCTATGAGGAAATCGCCGGAGCCAATCATTTCACCGTGCTCGCCGGGCTCTCCGAGCCGGAGAACGCGATGACACGGCGGATCGCCGCACTCGCGGGCGCTTGATCTCAACGCATCCGCGGTTCTATCCAGACAGCATTCCAGAGTTTGGGAGCGCGCGATGCAGACCTTCTTCGTCGAGATCAAATGCAGGCTCGGCAAGACCTACGAGGTCGCCAGCGAGCTGGCCGACCGCGAGATCGCCTCGGAGATCTATTCGACCGCCGGCAACTACGACATCCTGGCCAAGTTCCATGTCGCGGCGGATGTCGATATCGGCCATTTCGTCGCGCAGAAAGTGCAGTCGATCCCCGAGATCGCCGACACCCACACCATCATCACCTTCAAGGCCTTCTGAGGCCTCGTCGCCCGGGCGCGATGGCCCGGGCGGCCGGGCAGGATGTCGGCCGCTCCTGTCCGCCAAGCCGACGGCTTGACGCCGCATGGGCTTTCGCGCGACCAGCTAGAGCATCGGACCGAAAAGTGGATCCACCTTTCGGAAAAATCCGATGCTCCAACAATGGGATAGATCATCGCTACCGCGTCCGGTAGGACGCGCGATGATCTGGACACTGGCTTTGCGGGGGTGACGGGCACCATGAAGAGCACGCTTTCCAACGACCTGCGCGCGGGCGCGCTCGTCTATCACCGCCAGCCCCGCCCGGGTAAGCTCGAGATCCAGGCGACCAAGCCGCTCGGCAACCAGCGCGACCTGGCGCTGGCCTATTCGCCCGGCGTCGCCGCCGCCTGCGAGGCGATCGTCGACGATCCTTCGCAGGCCGCGGAACTCACCTCGCGCCAGAACCTCGTCGCCGTCATCACCAACGGCACCGCCGTGCTGGGGCTCGGCGACATCGGCTCGCTGGCGTCGAAGCCGGTGATGGAGGGCAAGGCCGTCCTGTTCAAGAAATTCGCCGGCATCGACTGCTTCGACATCGAGGTCGAGCAGAAGGAGATCGAGAAGTTCGTCGAGGTGGTCGCGGCGCTGGAGCCGACCTTCGGCGGCATCAACCTCGAGGACATCAAGGGGCCGGAATGCTTCGAGATCGAGGAGAAGCTCAAGGCCCGGATGAAGATCCCGGTCTTCCATGACGATCAGCACGGCACGGCGATCATCGTCTCGGCGGCGGTGCTGAACGGGCTCGATCTCGCGGGCAAGAAGATCGCCGACGTCAAGATCGTGGTCTCGGGCGCGGGCGCTGCCGCGCTCGCCTGCACCAACCTGCTGGTCGAGCTCGGCGCGCAGCGGAAGAATATCTGGATCACCGATCTCGAAGGCGTGGTCTACAAGGGCCGCACCGCGCTGATGGACCGCTGGAAGGCGGTCTATGCGCAGGACACGCAAGCCCGCACGCTCAGCGAGGTCATAACCGGTGCCGACGTCTTCCTCGGCCTCTCCGCCGCCGGCGTGCTCAAGCCCGAGATGGCGAAGCAGATGGCACGGATGCCGCTGATCCTGGCGCTCGCCAACCCCAATCCCGAGATCACCCCGGAGGAGGCGCTCGCCGCCCGCCCCGACGCGATGATCTGCACCGGCCGCTCGGATTATCCGAACCAGGTCAACAACGTCCTGTGCTTCCCTTACATCTTCCGCGGTGCGCTCGACGTGCAGGCGACCACGATCAACGAGGCGATGAAGCTCGCCGCGGTGCGCGCCATCGCCTCGCTCGCCCGCGAGGCGACCTCCGACATCGCCGCGCGCGCCTATGGCGGCGAGGCCTCGACCTTCGGCGCGACCTCGCTGATCCCCAACCCCTTCGATCCGCGGCTGATCATGCGCATCGCGCCGGCCGTGGCGGAGGCTGCGATGGCGACCGGCGTCGCCGGCAAGCCGCTGGTCGATATCGAAGCCTATCGCGAGCAGCTGTCACGCTTCGTCTTCCGCTCCGGCTTCCTGATGAAGCCGCTGTTCCAGAAGGCCAAGGCCGATCCCAAGCGCGTGATCTATGCCGAGGGCGAGGACGAGCGCGTGCTGCGCGCAGCCCAGGTCGCGCTGGAGGAAGGGCTTGCCGTACCGATCCTGATCGGCCGCCCGAACGTGATCGAAAGCCGCATCGAGCGCTTCGGCCTGTCGCTGAAGCCCGGCACCGATTTCGCGGTGGTCAACCCAGAGGACGATCCGCGCTATCGCGACTACGTCCAGACCTATCTCGAGATCGCCGGACGGCGCGGCATCACGCCGGAGGCGGCCCGTTCGCTGGTGCGCACCAACAACACCGTGATCGCGGCGCTGGCGGTGGCGCGCGGCGAGGCGGACGCGATGATCACCGGCCTCGAGGGCCGCTTCATGTCGCGGCTCAGGCACATCAAGGACATCATCGGCCTGGCGCCGGGTGCCAGCGACATCGCGGCGATGACGCTGATCATCACCACCAAGGGCGCCTTCTTCCTCGGCGACACCCATGTGAAGCACGATCCCAGCGCCGAGGAGATCGCCGACATGACCGTGCTCGCCGCCGACCATGTCCAGCGCTTCGGCATCGATCCGAAGATAGCGCTCCTGTCGCATGCCGATTTCGGCGCGGCCGACACGCCCTCCTCGCTGAAGATGCGCAAGGCGCTGAAGCTGATCCGCGAGCGGGCGCCCAGCCTCGAATGCGACGGCGAGATGGAGGCCGATACCGCGCTCGTGCCGCTGATCCGCGAGCGCGTGCTGCCCTCCTCGACGCTGAAGGGGATGGCGAACGTCCTGATCTTCCCCAATCTCGACGCCGCCAACATCTCCTACCAGTTCGCCAAGGTGATGGCCGACGCGCTGCCCGTCGGGCCGATCCTGATCGGCACCGCCAAGCCCGCCCATATCCTCACCGGCTCGGTCACGGCGCGCGGCGTCGTCAACATGACCGCCGTCGCGGTGGTCGAGGCGCAGGAAAGCGCCGCCGCGGCAACCGGCCGATAGGGAACCAACGGCGCGGTTTCCTCCGGACTCCGCATGCTCTAGGAAGGACGGGCGTTCCTTCCAATCAGAGAGTCCCGCGTCCCATGAGCCGCATCGTCTATGTCAACGGCGCCTATCTTCCCGAGGAAGAGGCGACGATCTCCGTCTTCGACCGCGGTTTCATCTTCGGCGACGGCATCTACGAGGTCTCGGCGGTGATCGGCGGCAAGCTCGTCGATTGCGAGGCGCATCTTGCCCGCCTCGAACGCTCCTGCGGCGAGATCCGGCTTCCCCTGCCTTGGTCGAAGGCCGAGCTCGTCGCCATCCACGAGGAATTGATCAGGAAGAACAGCCTCGACGAGGGTGGCATCTACCTGCAGGTCTCGCGCGGCGCCGCCGATCGCGACTTCGCCTTCCCGAAGGACGTGAAGCCGACGCTGGTGATGTTCACCCAGGCCCGCAACTTCGTGAACGCGCCGGCGGCGAAAACCGGCATCAAGGTGGTCTCGACGCCAGACCTGCGCTGGGCACGGCGCGACATCAAGAGCGTCAACCTGCTCGCCCCCGTGCTCGCCAAGCAGTTCGCGCAGGACAACGGCGCGCAGGAGGCCTGGCTTGTCGAGGACGGCGTGGTGACGGAGGGCTCCTCCTCCACCGCCTGGATCGTCAAGGACAAGACGCTGATCTCGCGCCCGCTCTCGCACAAGGTGCTGCCGGGCATCACCCGCAAGGCGGTGCTGGCCTATCTTGCGGAAACGGGCTTTTCCTTTGAGGAGCGCGCCTTCACGCTGGAAGAGGCGCTCGAGGCGGAGGAAGCCTTCGTCACCTCCGCGACCAGCCTGGTCATGCCGGTCACCTCGATCGACGGCCACACCATCCACAACGGCGCGCCGGGCCCGACCGCACAGCGCCTGCGCGAGATCTATATCGACTATGCCCGCAAGGGCGGCGTGCTGGGCTGAGCCGCCCGCTTTCCCATCACATAGGTCGCGGCGACGTTGCGCTCGTCGCCGAGCGTGACCAGCACGAACAGCTCCTCGGCCAGATCGCGCGCCGTCTCCAGGCGATGCGCCATCGCCCGCGTCGCGCCGGTATCGAGCACCACGACATCCGCCTCTCGGCCCGGCTCGAACGTGCCGATCAGGTGATCGAGGCTGAGCGCCACCGCATTGCCGCGCGTGATCGCGTGCAGCGCCGCGAAGGCGCCAAGCGTCTGCCCCTGCAATTGCAGCACCTTGTAGGCTTCGGCCATGGTCCTGAGCATCGAATAGGAGGTGCCGCCGCCGATATCGGTCGCGACCGCGACCCGGACGCCGCTCGCGCGCGCCTCTCCCCAATCGAACAGGCCTGAGCCGAGGAACAGGTTCGAGGTCGGGCAGAAGACGGCGACCGCGCCGGTCTCGGCGAAGGCCCGCCACTCGTTGGCGGTCATGTGGATGCAATGGCCCATGAGGCTTTTGGGGCCGAGCACACCGTAACGCCGATAGATGTCGGCATAATCGGCAGCTTCCGGATAGAGCTCACGGGCCAGCGCGATCTCGGCCCGGTTCTCGTCGATATGGGTCTGGACATGGCAATCGGGATGCTCGCCCGCGAGCCGCCCCGCGGCGGTGAGTTGCTCCGGCGTCGAGGTGATCGCGAAGCGCGGCGTGATCGCGTAGAGCTGCCGGCCGTTGCCGTGCCAGCGGGCGATCAGCGCCTTCGAATCGCGATAGCCGCTCTCGGCCGTGTCGGTCAGCGCGTCCGGCGCATTGCGGTCCATCATCACCTTGCCGGCGATCATGCGCGTGTTCCGCCGCTGCGATTCCGTGAAGAAGGCTTCCGCCGATTGCGGATGCACCGAGCAATAGACCGCGGCCGTGGTGGTGCCGTTGGCGACGAGCTCGTCGAGGAAGAAGCGCGAGAGCTTCTCGGCATGGCCCTGCCGGCTGAGCTTCTGCTCCTCGACGAAGGTGTATTTGTTCAGCCACTCCAGCAGTTGCGCGCCGTAGGAGGCGATGACCTGCGTCTGCGGTATGTGGATATGAGCGTCGATGAAGCCCGGCATGATCAGGTGCGGGCGGTGATCGACGATCTCCGCATCGGCCGGCAGCGCCGGCAGCAGGTCGCGCGCCGCGCCGGCTGCCTCGACCAGACCGTTGCGGATGACGAGCAGCCCGTCCTCGACATAGCGATGCGCCGCCTCGCCCGCGATCTCCGGATCGTCGACGAACCAGAGCAGGCGGCCGCGCAGGGCGCGCAAGGCGGTGGATGCGGTCACGGCGGGCGCCTCCGGCACAATGTCCCATCACATCTGCACCAAATCGCCGCTTCCGGCCAAGCGCGGATCATGCCTAATCTGGCGGCATGCGTGAGACCTTGCGCTTCCTGCTCGGCGACGAGCCGATCGCGATCGAAAGCTGCGACCCGACGCTGACGGTGCTCGACTGGCTGCGCCTCGAGAGGCGCATGACCGGCACCAAGGAAGGCTGCGCCGAGGGCGATTGCGGCGCCTGCACCGTCGTCATCGGCCGGCTCGACCGCGGCACGCTGCGCCACGAGGCGATCAACGCCTGCATCCGCTTCCTGCCGACGCTCGACGGCTGCCAGTTGCTGACGGTCGAACATCTGAAGGACGCGGATGGCGGCCTGCACCCGGTCCAGCAGGCGATGGTGGACTGCCACGGCTCGCAATGCGGCTTCTGCACGCCGGGCTTCGTGATGTCGCTCCTCGCGCTCCGGCTGAACGAGGCGGCGCCGACAACCGGCCGCATCGAAGATGCGCTCGCCGGCAATCTCTGCCGCTGCACCGGCTATGAGCCGATCATCGCCGCCGGCCGCCGCATGGATGAGATCGCGCTACGCGAGGCGGATCGGTTCCTGAAAGAGCGCGCGGCGATCGCGGCACGGCTCGCGGCCCTGAACGATGCCGAGACGCTGGCGCTGCAAGGCGAAGGCGGGCGCTTCTTCGCGCCCGCGACCGTCGCGGCGCTGGCCGATCTCATCGCCGCGCATCCGCAGGCGACGCTGGTGGCGGGCGCTACCGATGTCGGCTTATGGGTCACCAAGGCGATGAAGCGGCTCGACCCGGTGATCTTCCTCGGGCGGATCGAAGCGCTGCGCGAGATCGCCGACGAGGGCGGTGATCTGCGCTTCGGCGCCATGGCGAGCCAGACGGATGTCCGCAAGGCGCTCGCCACGCTCTCCCCCCAGCTCGACGAGCTGATGCGCCGCTTCGGCGGCGAGCAGGTGCGCAACGCCGGCACGATCGGCGGCAACATCGCCAACGGCTCGCCGATCGGCGACCTGCCGCCTGCCCTGATCGCGCTCGACGCGACGCTGGTCCTGGCGCGACGCAGCGAGGGCGGAATCGAGCGCCGCGCGATCCCGCTCGAACGCTTCTTCCTCGACTACCGCAAGCAGGACCGGCACAGGTGCGAATTCGTCGAGGCGGTGCTGGTGCCGAAGCCGGCGGCGGGCATGCTGTTCCACGCCTCCAAGGTCTCGAAGCGCTTCGACGAGGACATCTCGGCCGTCTGCGGCGCCTTCCGGCTGACGCTCGGGCCCGGCGGCGTGATCACGCAGGCCCGCCTCGCCTATGGCGGCATGGCCGGCATCCCGAAGCGGGCGGCGGCGGCGGAGGCTGTGCTGACCGGCTGGCGATGGGGCGAGGAGGCGGTCATGGCGGCGATTTCGGCGCTGCCGCAGGATTTCACGCCGCTCGACGACATGCGCGCCTCGGCGCATTACCGGCTGAAGATCGCCGGCAACCTGCTGCGCCGCTTCCTGATCGAGACGACGCAAGGCCCGACGCAAACGCGGGTCGCCGGCAGGCCGGCGGAGGCCGCCCATGGCTGACGCACGCCGCAGGCTCGACAGCGGGACTGAGGCCGGCGCCGCCCGCGCCCATGATTCCGCGCTGAAGCACGTCGCGGGCGAGGCGCTCTATATCGACGACATCGCCGCGCCGGAGGGGCTGCTGCACGCCTATCTCGGCTTAAGCGCCATCGCCCATGGCCGGCTCGCCGCGCTCGACCTTTCCGCCGTCCGCGCCGCGCCGGGCGTCCTCGCCGTGCTGACGGCGGCCGACATCCCCGGCGCCAACGACATCTCCTCGACGCATCTGCATGACGAGCCGGTCTTCGCCACCGACCGCATCCTGTTCCACGGCCAGCCGCTCTTCGCCGTGGTGGCCGGGACACGCGATGAGGCGCGCCGCGCCGCCGCGCTGGCGAAGGCCGATCATGCCGAGGAGGCGCCGCTCATCGACATCGCCGCCGCGCGCGCGGCCGGCGGCAGGCTCGTCACCGAACCGCTCAGGCTGGAGCGCGGGGATGTCGCTGCGGCGCTCGCGGCGAGCCCGCGCCGGCTGAACGGCACGATGGCGATCGGCGGGCAGGAGCATTTCTATCTCGAAGGCCAGATCGCGCTCGCCATCCCCGGCGAGGACGAGGACATGACGGTCATGGTCTCGACCCAGCACCCGAGCGAGGTCCAGCACATGGTCGCCGCCGTGCTCGGCACCGGCTCGCACGCGGTGACGGTCGAGGTCAGGCGCATGGGCGGCGGCTTCGGCGGCAAGGAGACGCAGGCCAATCTCTTCGCCTGCGTCGCCGCGCTCGCCGCCCGCAAGCTCAGGCGCCCGGTCAAGCTCCGGCCCGACCGCGACGACGACATGGCGATCACGGGAAAACGCCACGATTTCGTCTGCGACTACGAAATCGGCTTCGACGACGAGGGCATGATCCATGCGGTCGATGCCGTCTATGCGGCGCGCTGCGGCTGGAACGCCGACCTGTCGGGGCCGGTGACCGACCGCGCCCTGTTCCACATGGACAACTGCTATTTCTACCCGGCGGTGCGCGCCAGCTCGCAGCCGCTCTTCACCAACACCTGCTCGAACACCGCCTTCCGCGGCTTCGGCGGGCCGCAGGGCATGGTCGGGGCCGAGCGCTTCATCGAGGAGGTCGCCTTCGCGACCGGGCTCGATCCGCTCACGGTACGCAAGCGCAACCTCTACCGGGGCTCGGGCCGCGACGTCACGCCCTATCACCAGGCGGTCGAGGACAATATCGCGGCGGATATCATCGCGGAGCTGGAACGGCGCTCAGACTACCAGGCGCGCAAGGCGGCGATCCGTGAGGCCAACGAGACGAGCCCCATCGTCAAGCGCGGCATCGCGCTGACGCCGGTCAAGTTCGGCATCTCCTTCACCGCGACCTGGTTCAACCAGGCAGGCGCCCTGGTCAATGTCTATACCGACGGCACGGTCGCGCTGAACCATGGCGGCACCGAGATGGGGCAAGGGCTCTACATCAAGGTGGCGCAGGTGGTGGCGCATGCCTTCGGCATCGACCTGACCCAGGTCAAGATCACCGCGACCACCACCGGCAAGGTGCCGAACACCTCGGCGACCGCCGCCTCCTCCGGCTCCGATCTCAACGGCATGGCGGCGCTCGACGCCTGCGAGACGATCAAGCGGCGGCTGACGGCATTCGCCGCGAGGCACTGGCAGGTGCAGGCAGAGGAGATCGCCTTCCTGCCGGGACGCGTGAAGGTCGGCGCCCGCGAGATCGGCTTCAAGGAACTGGTCGCGGCCGCCTATATGGCACGCGTCCAGCTTTCCGCGACGGGCTTCTACGCGACGCCAAAAATCCATTGGGACCGCAAGGCCGGGCGCGGCCACCCCTTCTATTACTTCGCCTATGGCGCGGCGGCGGCCGAAGTCGCGATCGACACGCTGACCGGCGAATACAGGGTCGAGCGCGTCGATATCCTGCATGATTGCGGGCAATCGCTGAATCCGGCGATCGACCGGGGCCAGATCGAGGGCGGCTTCGTGCAGGGCATGGGCTGGCTGACGACGGAGGAGCTGGTCTGGGACCGCAAGGGGAGGCTTTCGACCCACGCCCCCTCGACCTACAAGATCCCCGTCGCCTCGGACCGGCCGCGCATCTTCAACGTGCACCTGCTCGACGATGCGCCGAACCGCGAGCCGACGATCCACCGCTCCAAGGCGGTCGGCGAGCCGCCGCTGATGCTGGCGATCTCGGTGCTGCATGCGCTGTCGGACGCGGTGGCGAGCGTGGGCGATCACCGGATCTGCCCGCGCCTCGACGCGCCCGCGACGCCCGAGCGCGTGCTGGACGCCGTCGAACGGGTCAGGACGGAACGCGGGAGGAGGCCGTGACGCTTGCCGCCTTCCTCTCCGCGCATCGCCACGACGCCGTCGTCCTCGTCAGGATCGAGGCGGCGGAAGGCTCGACCCCGCGCGAGGCCGGTGCCTCGATGGCCGTCTCCCCGGATGCCAGCGCCGGGACCATCGGCGGCGGGCAGCTCGAATTCCACTGCATCGACATCGCCCGGCAGATGCTGGCAGCCGGCCAAGCTGAGCGCATCCTCGACATCCCGCTCGGCCCGCAGATGGGGCAGTGCTGCGGCGGACGGGTCAGCGTCTCGCTGCGCCGCACGGCTACCGCCGAGATCGCGCTCATCGCCGCCCGCGAGAAGGCGCAAGCCCTCGCCCGCCCCTCGGTCCTCGTCTTCGGCGCCGGCCATACCGGCCGGGCGCTGGCGAAGGCGCTGGCGCCCCTGCCCTTTTCAGTCACGCTGATCGACGACCGCGACGCGGTGATGGACGGTCTGCCGCGCGCCGTCACCTGCATCCGCATGGCCGATCCGGTCGATGCGGTCGCGGGCGCGCCGGCGGGCGCCGGTTTCGTCGTGCTCTCGCACAGCCATGCGCTCGACTACCGGCTGGCGGAGGCGGCTCTGGCGCGGGGCGACGCGGCTTATATCGGCATGATCGGCTCGGCCACCAAGCGCGCCCGCTTCGAATCGGGCTTCATCAGGGTCGGCGGGCGGCGCGCGGCGCTCATGCACCTGACCTGCCCGATCGGCGGCGCGGATGTGGACGACAAGCGCCCGGAGGTGATCGCGGCCTTGACGGCGGCCGAGTTGGTGCGTTGCTTGCTTGGCCGCCGGACGCCGGCGCGAGGGAGGCGGGCGAGCCATGAACCAGCCGCGTGAGCAGGAGGTGCCGCCGCGGCTGGCGCTCGCCCACATCTCCAAGAGCTTTCCGGGCGTGAAGGCCAATGACGACATCAGCCTGAGCGTCAGGCCCGGCGAGATCCACGCCCTGCTCGGCGAGAACGGCGCCGGCAAGTCGACGCTGGTCAAGATCATCTACGGCGTGCTCGAGGCCGACGCGGGCACGATCTCCTGGAACGGCAGGCCGGTCGCGATCGCCTCGCCGAAAGCCGCGCGCAAGCTCGGCATCGGCATGGTGTTCCAGCATTTCTCGCTGTTCGACGCGATGACCGTGATCGAGAACATCGCGCTGGGCCTCGACGAGGCGGTCGAGCGCGAGGAGCTGAAGCGCCGCGTCGCCGCGATCCTGCAATCCTATTCGCTGCCGCTCGATCCGGAGCGGGAGGTGCACACGCTCTCGGTCGGCGAGCGCCAGCGCATCGAGATCGTGCGCTGCCTGTTGCAGAAGCCGAAGCTGCTTATCATGGACGAGCCGACCTCGGTCTTGACGCCGCAGGAGGTCGAGCGGCTGTTTTCGACGCTGCGCCAGATCGCGGCCGAGGGCTGCTCGATCCTCTACATTTCGCACAAGCTTCCGGAGATCAAGGCGCTCTGCGACGGCGCCACCATCCTGCGCGGCGGGCGCGTGGTCGCGGCTTGCGACCCGAAAACCGAGACGACCCGGCGCATGGCGGAGCTGATGATCGGCGCGCAATTGCGCAGGATCGAGCATGGCCGGGCGACTGGCGCCGGCGCCGTCAGGCTCGCTGTCGAAGGGCTTTCGCTCCCCGGCGAACCGCCCTTCGGCACCGCCCTGAAGGACATCGCCTTCGAGGCGCGGGCCGGCGAGATCCTCGGCATCGCCGGCGTCGCCGGCAACGGACAGGCGGAGCTTCTCACCGCGCTCTCGGGCGAGCGGCTCGCGGCCAGGCCCGAGGCGATCAGGCTCGACGGCAGGGCAATCGGGCTCGATGGCGCGGGCGCCCGGCGGGCGCTCGGCCTCGCCTGCGTGCCCGAGGAGCGCAACGGCCATGCCGCCGTGCCGGATTTCTCGCTGGCCGAGAACGCCGTCCTGACCGCGCGCCATCGCCTGAAGCTCACGCCGCGCGGCTTCATCAGCGCCGCCGCCGTGGCGCGCTTCACCGAGGGGGTCATCCAGCGCTTCGACGTGCGCACCACCGGCCCCGGCGCGCTGGCGCGCTCGCTCTCGGGCGGAAACCTGCAGAAATTCATCATGGGCCGCGAGATCGGCCAGGAGCCTTCCGTGCTCGTCGTCTCGCAGCCGACCTGGGGCGTCGATGCGGGCGCGGCCGCAGCGATAAGGCAGGAGCTCGTCGATCTCGCCGCCAAGGGCTCGGCGGTCATCGTGATCTCGCAGGATCTGGACGAGCTCATCGAGCTTACCGACCGGCTCAGCGTCATCAACGAGGGACGGCTGTCAGTGCCGCGCCCGGTCGCGAGCCTCGGCATCGACGAGATCGGCCTGATGATGGGCGGGGTCCACGGCGCGGAGGCGGCCGCCCATGCTTGAATGGCGCCGCCGCCGGGAACCCAGCCTGCGGATGCTGGCCTTGAGTCCGATGATCGCGATCGGGGCGACCATGCTTCTGGGCATGATCGTCTTCACCGCCATGGGCTATGACGGCTTCCACGCGGTCGAGAGCATCTTCCTGACGCCCTTCCTGGAGCCGCAGCGCTGGGCCGATATCGGCGTCAAGGCCGCGCCGCTCGTGATGATCGCGCTCGGGCTCGCCATCGGCTTCCGCGCCAATGTCTGGAACATCGGCGCCGAGGGGCAATACGTCATGGGTGCCGTCGCCGGCACCGGCGTCGCGCTTTTGACCTACGACATGAGCGGCTGGTGGATCCTGCCGGCCATGGCGCTCGCCGGCATCCTCGGCGGCATGGCCTGGGCCGCGATCCCCGCTTTGCTGCGGGTGAAACTCCAGGTCAGCGAGATCCTGACCAGCCTGATGCTGACCTATGTCGCGGTGCAGCTCCTGTATTTCCTGGTGCGCGGGCCGTGGAAGGACCCGGACGGCTTCAATTTCCCGCAGACGCGGATGTTCACCGCCGACCAGACGCTGCCGACCGTGATCGAGGGAACGCTCGTCCATCTCGGCATTCCCGTCGCGCTCATCATCGCGGCAATCGCCTGGCTCACCATGGAGAAGACCACGGCGGGCTATGCGGTGAAGGTCGTGGGCCTGGCGCCCGCCGCCGCCCGGCACGGCGGCTTCAGCGCGGCGCGCACGACCTGGGCGACGATGCTGCTCGGCGGCGGGCTTGCCGGCCTCGCCGGGCTGTTCGAGGCGGCAGGCCCCTTCGGCCAGCTCACCCCGCAATTCCCGGTCGGCTACGGTTTCACCGCGATCATCGTCGCCTTCCTCGGCCGGCTCAGCCCGCCCGGCATCGTCTTCGGCGGGATCGTGCTGGCGGGATCTTATGTCGGCGGCGAGATCGCGCAATCGACGGTGCGCCTGCCGCAGGCGGCCACGGGCATGTTCCAGGCGCTGCTGCTGTTCATGCTGCTGGCGACCGACGTCCTGGTGACGTGGCGGATCGCGTGGAAGCGGAGGGCGGCGTGACCACCACCATGCTCGTCTCGATCGTGATGACGCTGGTCGCGGCCTCGACGCCGCTTCTGCTGGCGGCGCTCGGCGAGCTCGTCGCGGAGAAGGCCGGCGTGCTCAACCTCGGCGTCGAGGGCATGATGCTGTGCGGCGCGGTCGCGGGCTTCTCCGTCGCCTTCTCGACCGGCAGCACCGGGGCGGGCGTCGTCGCGGCGGCGGGCGCCGGTATCGCGGCCGCCATGATCTTCGCCGTGCTCGCGCTCTCGCTGATGGCCAACCAGGTCGCGACCGGGCTTGCGCTCACGATCTTCGGCATCGGCGCCTCCTCGCTCGTCGGCGCGGGCTTCGTCGGGCGCACGGTGGAGCGGCTGGGACCGGTGTTTCCGGCCGCGCTTTCGCAGCATCCGCTGCTGCGCATCGTCTTCGGCCACGACATCCTGGTCTATCTCTCGCTCGCGCTGGTAGCGGGCGTGAGCTTTGTCCTCAGCCGCACGCGGGCGGGGCTGATCCTGCGCGCGGTCGGCGAGAACGACGCCTCGGCGCATGCAATCGGCTATCCGGTCGTTGCCATCCGCTACGGCGCGGTCGCCTTCGGCGGGGCGCTGGCGGGGCTTGCCGGCGCCTGCTTCTCTCTGGCGCTGACACCGATGTGGGCGGACCGGCTGACCGCCGGCCGGGGCTGGATCGCGCTGGCGCTCGTCGTCTTCTCGGCCTGGAAGCCGGGGCGGCTCCTGATCGGCGCCTATCTTTTCGGCGCGGTGATGACGCTCGAGCTGCAGGCCAAGGCGGCCGGCGTCGCCTGGCTCGCGCCGGAGGTTCTGGCGATGACCCCCTACCTTGCGACGATTGCGGTTCTGACCATGATGTCGCTAGGACGGAGGACCGGCCGGCTCGACGCGCCCGCCTGCCTCGGCAAACCCTTCTCGGCGTCCTGACGCCGCAACCAGACAACGGGGATAAGGACATGACCAGCATCATCACCCGCCGCAGGCTGACATTCGGGGCGGCGGCCGCCTCGACGCTGCCGGTCCTCGGCCGCACCGCCTCGGCCCAGGCGCCGCTCGGCGTCGGCTTCATCTATGTCGGCCCGATCGGCGACCACGGCTACAGCTGGACGCACGACCAGGGCCGGCTCGCGCTGGAGAAGGAATACGGCGCGAAGATCAAGACCAGCTTCATCGAGAACGTCGCCGAGGGGCCCGACGCGGCGCGCGCGCTGCGCCAGCTCGCCCAGGCCGGCAACCAGCTCATCTTCGCGACCTCCTTCGGCTTCATGAATCCGACGATCCAGGTCGCCAAGCAGTTCCCGAAGGTCAAGTTCGAGCACGCCACCGGCTATATGCGCGCCGAGAACGTCGCCACCTACGATGCCCGCTTCTACGAGGGCCGCGCCGTCATCGGCACCATCGCCGGCCACATGTCGAAGAGCGGACAGGCGGGCTACGTCGCCTCCTTCCCCATCCCCGAGGTGGTGATGGGCATCAACGCCTTCCATCTCGCCGCCCGCAAGGTGAACCCGAACTTCAAGACCAGGGTCGTCTGGGTCTCGAGCTGGTACGACCCGGCCAAGGAGGCCGACGCCGCCAAGGCGCTGATCGACCAGGGCGCCGACATGATCACCCAGCACACCGATTCGCCCGCCCCCCTCCAGGCGGCCGAGCAGCGCGGCGTCTACGCCTTCGGCCAGGCTTCCGACATGCGCGCCTTCGCGCCCAGGGCCCATCTCACCGCCATCGTCGACGACTGGTCGGGCTATTACATCAAGCGCGTCCGGGAGGTGATGGACGGCACCTGGAAGTCCGGCGCTGTCTGGGGCGGCATCAAGGACGGCTTCGTCAAGCTCGCCCCTTATAACGAGACGATGACGGCGGAGGCGCGCAAGGCGGCGGACGCGGTCAAGGACGCCATCGTCGCCGGCACGCTCCACCCCTTCACCGGCGAGCTCAAGGACCAGAAGGGCGAGGTGCGCCTGAAGGCCGGCGAGACGGCCAGCGACGAGATGCTTTCCAAGATGGACTGGTATGTCGACGGTATCCAGGCCTGAGCGGTGATTCGCGCCGTGCGCCGTGATTCGAGCCCGGATCGACGCCTTGCGGGCTTATTTCGGCCCGCGACCGGCGGAACGAAGCCGTTTTCTGTGCGTATCTACCGCCACGGGCATCGTCTTTCCGCGATAACCGTGGCAACTGCGTGAGTTGTGCGCCGTGATCGACACCGATGAACCGTGGTCGCCCGTGCCGGAACGCGCGCATGAGCGGCCGCAATCCAGCACCTGACGCCTGAAGCCCTTCTCGAGGAGGATTTGATGACCAAGAACGAACTGATCGCCGCCATCGCCGACGAGACCGGCAAGACCAAGGCCGACGTCTCGGCCATCCTGGCCTCCCTCGGCGCGACGGTCGCCAAGACGCTGAAGACGGGCGGCGACGTCACGCTCGGCGGCATCGGCAAGCTCTCCGCCGCCAAGCGCGAAGCCCGCGAGGCCCGCAACCCCTCGACCGGCGCGACCATCAAGGTTCCGGCCAAGACCGTGGTGAAGTTCAAGGTCACCAAGGACCTCGCCGACGCCGTGGCGTAATCGCCGCCATCCGGCTTCGAGCGGCGTCCGCGCTCCGGCGCGGGCGCCGCTTGCGTTTCGTCGTCAGCCGGCCCGGCCGGGCACGAGCTCGTCGGGCACCGCGCCGGTCGCAAGCTCGCGGGGCCGGTTGAGGTGGACCAGCGGCCAGACCTGCCAGAACGAGGCGGCGATCAGCAGGATGCCGATCAGCGCGGTCGTGGTCGCGCCCTGCTGAAGCGCGCGCAGCGTCACGGCCGCGAGCATCGCAAGCGAAAGCGCGCCGACGACGGCGACGGCGAGCCAGATCGGCCGCGGCCGCCCGGCGACGAAGCGGGCGCGCGGATTGGCCCGCGCGATCGCGGCCGAAAGCGCCGAAACGAAGCGGTGATAGCGCCGGTCGTCACGGTCGAGATCGGTCAGCGAGCGCCAGGACAGGTTGCCGAAGGTGACGGTGCGGCCGTCGCTGAGCCTGAGCGCGGTCTTGTAGCCCTTCGACGAGATGTTGCCCGGCGCATAGAGGAAGCGCACCTGCTCGACCGCGCTCAAGCGGATGCTGTCCACCCGGCGCGTGCGGTCGACCTCGAGGGTGTCGCCGTCGAGCCTGTAGGCGATCTCGAAGCCGACCGGCCTGGGGCGCTGGCGCCAGCTCGGGGCGGGGGTGTCGCCGTCCTCGTCGCGGGCGGCGCCCGTCACCGCGCCAGCTCCTTCATCGCCCCGTCGAGGCCGTCGAGCGTCAGCGGGAACATGCGCCCGCCGATCAGCCCGCCGATCTGGCGGATCGACTGGGTATAGTTCCACAGATGCCGCTGCACCGGGTTGAGCCAGACCGATTTCGGGAATTTGCCGGTCAGCCGCTCCATCCAGACCTGGCCGGCCTCCTCGTTCCAGTGCTCGACCGAGCCGCCGGGCATCGCGATCTCATAGGGGCTCATCGAGGCGTCGCCGACGAAGACGAGGCGGTAGTCGGACGGATAGGTCCTGAGCACCTCCCAGGTCTCGATCTCATGGTCGCGCCGGCGGCGGTTCTCCTTCCAGAGGCGCTCATAGGGGCAGTTGTGGAAGTAGAAATGCTCGAAATGCTTGAACTCGGCGCGCGCGGCCGAGAACAGCTCCTCGGCGAGCTCCACATGCCAGTCCATCGAGCCGCCGACATCGAGGAAGAGCAGGACCTTCACGGTGTTGCGCCGCTCGGGCCGCAGCTTGACGTCGAGATAGCCGTGGCGGGCGGTCTCGGAGATGGTGTTGTCGAGGTCGAGCTCCTCGGCCGCGCCGGTGCGGGCGAAGCGGCGCAGGCGCCTGAGCGCGACGCGCAGGTTGCGGATGCCGAGCTCGCGCGTATCGTCGAAATCCTTAAATTCGCGCTTGTCCCAGACCTTCACCGCCCTGAAGTTACGGTTCTTGTCCTGGCCGATGCGGACGCCTTCGGGGTTGTAGCCATGGGCGCCGTAGGGCGAGGTGCCGGCGGTGCCGATCCATTTGTTGCCGCCCTGATGGCGGCCTTTCTGCTCTTCGAGCCGCTGCTTCAACGTCTCCCAGAGCTTGTCCCAGCCGAGCGCCGCGATCTGCGCCCTCTCCTCCTCGGTGAGGAATTTCTCGGCGAGCTTGCGCAGCCACTCCTCGGGGATCGCCGTTTCCCCGATCGCCTCCTGCAGCGTCTCCAGCCCCTTGAACACCTGGGCGAAGACCTGGTCGAACTTGTCGAGATGGCGCTCGTCCTTCACCAGCGCGGCGCGGGCGAGATAGTAGAACTCGTCGACCCGATGCTCGGCGAGATCGGCCTCCACCCCTTCAAGCAGCGTGAGGTACTCGCGCAGGGTCACCGGGACCCTGGCGGCGCGCAGATCGGTGAAGAGGCGAAGGAACATGAGGCCGCGCCGTCAGCGGACCACCAGCACCGAGCATTTCGCCCGGCGCACGATGGCCGAGGCGTTCGAGCCGAGGACATAGGCGAGCATGCCGGGCTCGCGCGAGCCGATGACGATGAGGTCGGTGCCGCTGGCATCGGCCTCGGCCAAGACCTCGCCATGGACCGAGCCGATCAGCACCTTGGCCGAAACCTGCTCTTCCGGCAGGTCGATCTTCGCCGCGATCTCGGCGAGCTTCGCCTCGGCATCCTCCTGCTGCTCGGTGTCGAAATCGGCCGGCACGAACTCCATGTAGGTGACCGGAATGAGCGAGCGGACATAGATGAGCCGCACCATCCCGCCCGAAACCTTGGCGAAGGATACCGCCGCCGTGATCGCCGGGGCGGCGAGATCGGCCTCGGCGAGGTCTACCGGGACCATGATCGATCTGTACATCGCGTCCTCCTGGGCGGGTCATGCAACCATCGTGGAGTTTGCCAGCATCGGCGCCATGATCCAGCGCAAAATATCGGCTGCGTTTCAGGTCTGCCGCGCGGGGGTGCGCACGACAAGCCCATCGAGGTCGTCGCGCATGCGGATCTGGCAGGAGAGACGCGAGGTCGGGCGGATGTCGAAGGCGAAATCGAGCATGTCCTCCTCCATCGGCTGGGCCTGGCCGACGGCGTCGATCCAGGCCTCGTCGACATAGACGTGGCAGGTGGCGCAGGCGCAGGCGCCGCCGCATTCCGCCTCGACGCCGGGAATGGCGTTGCGGATCGCCGCCTCCATCACGGTCGCGCCGACCTCGACCTCGACGGTGCGCGTCTCTCCGTGAACGTCGATGAAGTTGATCTTCGGCATGGGCAAACTCCGGCGGCGCGACGACGGCTCCGCTTAGAGCATTTCAAAGCGGGGCGGAACGGGGTTTCACGCCGCAGCCTCCCGCTCAGGCGGCAGGCTCGAGACGCGCGATCGCCGCCCTCGCCTCGGCCGCCGCGAGCGCGAGCGCATCGAGGGCGGCGTCGCCCGGCTCGTCCCGCGGCCCGGCGAGCGCCTCCTCGACACGGCCGGCGGCCTCCGCCACCTGCCAGGCGCCGACGGCCCGCGCCGCGCCCTTCAGCGTGTGGGCGGCGTCCATGCGCTCGCGCCGGTCGGCGCTGGCGTGGATGGTGCGCAGATGCAGGCTGCATTGCCCGGCAAACAGCGTCAGCAGCTCGCGTTCCAGCGCCCGGTCGCCGCCGGTCTGGCGGGCAAGATGGGCGAGATCGATGGCCGACGAACCAATGGGCGAACTCATGAGCGAACTCTCGGATGGCGGGCATCGAACGGCCGCGCGGGCGGCTCGCCTGCCCTCCAGCAAGCGCCGGGATGGTAAACGAGGCGTTAACGACGTTTGTGAATCGCGCGCAGGAATGGGTTTCCAAGGCTCCGGGGGTCCACTACCCTTCCAATTGGTAAATGATGGGCGCAGTGTCTCCGTTCACCCGGCCAGAGGCGGCCCTGGGACGACGGAGGCACCCTCACGCGCCCGTCGTCAGTAGCGTGGCGAGGCGGCAACGATGAATCGACCCAAGAAGCTCCAGGATCCCACTGAAGCTGCGATGTCGGCGATCGAAGAGGCGCTGCGTCTCGACCAGCCCCGGGAGAGCGCCGAGACGCCCGTCGAGACGGAGCCGAGGCTGCCCTCGACGAGCGAGAACGATCTGAAGCTCGAAATGCCGCGCGTCGAGCCGGCCCCGACGCCCGCCGCCCCGCCGCCGGCCGCGCCCGCCCAGCCGCCGGCGCCGCCGCGCGCCGCGATCGCGCCCGACACCAGCCGCGTCGCCAATGACGACCGCCGCGATTCGAGCTCGCTCGTCCAGGCCTTCGCCGTGCGCCCCTCGCGCAAGCCCTACTGGTTCGCGGCGCTCGCCTCCCTCGCCTGGCTCGGCGGCGCCGCCTTCGTCCTGATCGGCCGCTATGGCTCGTTCAGCGAGGGGCTGCCCGAGCCGGTCGCCAGCTTCGGCATCGGCGAATGGACGCTGCTCGCGCTTTCGATCGGCGCGCCGGTGGTATTCTTCTTCGTGCTGGCGGCACTCTATCGCCGCACCCAGGAGATGCGCCTGATCTCGCGCGCCATGACCGAGGTCGCGCTGCGCCTCGCCGAGCCCGAGGTCGCCGGGGCCGATTCCGTCCTGTCGCTGAGCCAGACCATCCGCCGCGAGGTCGCCGCCATGGGCGACGGCATCGAGCGCGCCGTGGCACGCGCCGGTGAACTTGAAACCATCGTGCGCGGCGAGATCTCGACGCTGGAGCGCGCCTATGCCGACAACGAGATCAGGCTGCGCTCGCTGATCGACGAGCTCGTCACCCAGCGCGAGGCGGTGGTCGGCAATGCCGAGCGGGTCAAGATCGCGATCAGCGGCGCGCATGAGGGCCTCGCCAAGGACCTCGACAGCGCCAGCCGCGCCATCGCGGAGGCTGTCTCGCAGGCGGGCGACCGCGTCACCGGCTCGCTCGGCGCCAAGGGCGACCAGATCACCCAGGCGCTCGGCCACGCCGGCGAGAAGATGATCGAGGAGATCAGCGGCCGCAGCCACGACCTGGTCGAGCGCCTGCAGATCACCTCCGGCGAGGTCTCGGAGCGTCTGGCCGGCGCCAGCGGCAACCTGTCGGAAATGCTCGACGGCCGCGCCAGGGAGATCGCGAGCTCGCTGGAACGCACCGGCGCCGTCCTCACCGAGGGGCTGACCACCGGCGCCCATAACGTCACCCGCGCCATCAGCGAGACCGGCGCGCAGGTCGCCGATACGCTGACCGGCCGCGTCGACACCGTCAACGAGCTCCTGAAGAACACCGGCGAGACGCTCGCCCGCGACATCGCGGAGCGCGGCAGCGAGGCCGCGGAGCGCTTCGAGACCAGCAGCCGCAGCATGGTCGCGCTGATCGAGAGCCAGAGCGAGGCCTTGCAGAAGCGCCTCGCCGAATCCGGCGAAGCGCTGCGCAGCGCGCTCTCCGACGAGGGCGAGAGCGTGACGACCCGCCTCGCCGAGGTCGGGCGCGGGGTCAACAGCCTGCTCATCCGCCAGAACGAAGCGATCGCCGCCCGCCTCAGCGAGGTCGGCGAGAACGTCCACGGCCTGATCGGCACGCAGGGCGACACGCTGGTCGCCCGCCTCGACGAGACGGCGCGGACCGTCGACGACCTGCTGCGCGAGCGCAGCGAGGCGATCATCCTGCGCGTCGCCGAGGCCGGCCAGAGCCTCGGCGAGACCGTGGCGCAGCACGGCGACACGCTGACCGGGCGGATCGGCGCGGTCGCGGCCGAGGTCAACGGGCTGTTCGACGCGCAGGGCGGCAAGCTCGTCGAGCGCCTCGACCAGACCGGCCGCAGCGTGCACGGCCTGCTCGACCAGCAGGCCGAGGCGCTGGTCGGCCGCGTCTCGGGCGCCGGCACCGCGCTCGCCGATCTGGTCGGCCAGCAGAGCGACGGCATCGTCGGCCGCGTCTCCGAAGCCTCGACCGCGCTGGCGCGCATCCTGGCGGAGCGCAGCGACGCCAGCGTCGCCCGCGTCTCGCAGGCCGGCACCGATGTCGCCCGCCTGCTGGAGGAGCGCAGCGAGGCCCTGGTCGCCAGCGTCTCGGGCGCGGTCAACACCGTCGAGACCCGCCTGCGCGACGAGAGCGAGCTGCTCGTCAGCCGCCTGACCCAGGCCGGCCAGGAGGTCGGCGTCGTCGTCGGCAACGAGAGCGAGCGCCTGATCTCCGGCCTGTCGGAGACGGGCATGCGCGTCAGCGCCCTGCTCGAGGAGCAGGCCGGCGCGATGACGGTCAAGGTTTCGCAGGCCGGGCTCGAGATCAAGGACCTGCTCGGCAACGAGAGCCAGGCGCTGGCCGGCCGCGTCGCCGATGTCGGCCGCTCGGTCCACGCCATCCTGGCGGAGCGCTCGAACGCGCTGATCTCGCGCCTCGCCGAGACCGGCGCCGGCATCGACCGCGAGCTCGACGAGCGCGGCACCGCGCTGGCTTCGCGCATCGCCGGCAGCATCGAGGCGGCCCAGAGCGCGCTCGAGCAGCAGCAGAGCGGCTTCCTCGCCAGCGTCAGCGAAACGGCCGAGAAGGCCGGCGCCCTCATCGGCGAGCAGAGCGAGGATCTGGCGCGCCGCATGAGCGAGGCGACCCGCAGCCTCGCCGAGACGATCAATGGCGACGGCCGCCAGGTCGCCGACCGCGTCGCCGAGGCGACGCAAGGCTTGCGCGAGAGCTTCACCGTCCATGCCGAGGAGGCGCGCAGCCTGCTCGCCGGCACCGGCCGCGAGATCGTGCTGGCACTGACCCAGCAGGGCGGGCGCGTCAACGAGGCGCTCTCGGCCAATGCCGAATCGATGCTGCGTTCGGTCGAAGGCCGCGCCCAGGCGCTGAACGAGGCGCTGGCGCTGCGCCACGACGCGCTCGTCAAGCTCTTCGACGAGCGCGGGCTGGAGATCGAGGGCGCGCTCGGCGCCCGGCTCTCGGCGCTCTCGGCGCTGTTCGAGACGCAAGGCCGCGACGTGGAGCAGGCGCTCGCCCAGCGGCTCAACGCCTTCGAGGACCTGATCGTCCACCAGGGCGGCACGCTGACCGCCAAGATCTCCGGCGACGCGCAGGAGCTCACCGCGGCGCTCAATGCCGGCATCGCGCAAGTCGAGAAGCTGATCTCCGAGGATGGCGTCGCGCTCGCCGACAAGGCCGGCACCCGCGCGCTCGAGGCGGCAGAGCTGCTCGCCGGCCGCACGCGCGAGGCGGCGGACGCGATGGAAAGCCAGATCAAGCTGTTCGAGGACCGCTCCGGCGCCAAGAGCGCCGAGATCGCCGGCACGCTCGACAGCCTGATCGCGCGCATCGACGGCAGCCTCGGCGCGCGCGCCACCGCCCTCAACGAGGCGCTGGTCGAGCGCACGGTCGACATCGCCCGCGTGCTGGCCGAGGGCGGGCGCGAGGTCACCCGCGCGCTCGCGGCCAAGGCCGACGAGATCGGCGAGGTCGTCACCTCCAAGAGCGAATCGCTCACCCGCACGCTCAGCGACAAGGCCGACACGATCAACGCGACGCTGGGCGGGCGCGCCCTCCAGATCGCCGATACGCTCGACCAGAGCGTCGCGCGCTTCGAGGAGCGCGTCGTCGGCCGGCTCGATACCGTGTCGCACACACTCGATACCCGCGGCGACGAGATCGCCGCCACGCTGCAAGGCCGTTCCGAGGCGGTCGCGGCCGTGCTTGGCGAGCGCGCCCGCGAGCTGCGCGCCCTGTTCGACGTCGAGGGCGGCGGCATGGTCTCGGCGCTGGCCGGCCAGGGCGAGGCCATCGCCGCCGCGCTCGACCAGCGGGCCGAGCAGCTGCGCACCCTGTTCGACGATCGCGGCCTCGGCATCGTCGCGGCGCTGGGCCGGCGCGGCGACGCCATCTCCAACGCGCTCGACCAGCGCGCCGAGCAGCTGCGCACGATCTTCGAGGACCAGGGCACCGGCGTCGTCGGCGCGCTCGAAAGCCAGGGCGCGGCCGTCGCCGCCGCGCTGGAGGAGCAGACCAAGGCCCTGCAAACCGCCTTCCAGGCCAAGGGCTTCAGCCTCGTCGCCACGCTCGGCCACCAGGGCGAGACGATCACCCGCTCGCTCGACGAGCGGGTCGAGGCGCTGCGCAGCGTCTTCGACGACAAGGGCAACGGCGCCGTCGAGGCGCTGAACCAGCGCGGCGAGGCGCTGGCCGTCGAGTTCGCCACGGTCGGCGAGACGGTGGTCAGGGCGCTGGAGCAGCGCGGCAACGCCATCGTCGCGGGCTTGCGCGACCGGGGCGCGGCCATCGCCAACGCGGTCGAGACTTCGTCCAACGCGCTGCGCGAGACGCTGGAATCCGGCTCGCGCCAGTCGATCGAGGCGCTGGTCGGTACCAACGACAAGCTGCGCGAGGAGCTCGGCGGCATGCTCGGGCGCCTCGGCGAGGCCAACACGCTGATGCAGCAGATCGTCAACGGCGCGAACCGCAACCTCGCCGCCGTCGAGAACAGCCTGTCGACCCGCGTCGGCGAGTTGCAGACCGTGATCGGCACCGTGATGGCCGAGGCGGGCTCCGCTTCGCAGCAGGTCACGGCCCAGATCGCGGAGCTGAAGAGCTTCTCGGAAGGCACGCTCAAGGAAACCGCGGCGCTGATCGACCAGCTCGACGACCGCGGCACCTCCCTCGGCGAGGCGACGCAGGCGAGCAGCGCCGCGCTCAATGCCGTCGCCGGCCGGCTGGAGCAGATCGAGGGCCGCGTCGGCAAGGCGCTCACCGAGCGCCGCGAGGCGCTGGAGCAGCTGCACGGCCTCATCGCCAACCGCACCGACGACGTCGAGGCGATCACCCGCTCCTTCGCCACGCTGATCGACGAATCGCTCGGCTCGGCCGAGGCGCGCGCCAGGCAGATCGGCGCGGTCCTGTCGGATTCGGCCGAATCGACGACGAACGCGATCGCCCAGCAGTTCGAGGCGATCCGCTCCGCCACCGGCCGCGAGCGCGAGCGCACGGCAGAGGCGCTGCGGGCGGCCTATGCCCAGGTCTCGACCGAGATCGGCGGCGAGATCGCCAAGGTCACCGAGCGCTTCCAGAAGGCGGCGCAGGAGATGCGCGGCATCACCGGCGACATCCAGCGCGAGCTGGAGGCGACCCGCGCCGAATTGAAGCGCGGCGTGCTCGAGCTGCCGGCGGAGGCGCAGGAATCGACCTCGGCCATGCGCCGGGTCGTGGCCGAGCAGATCAAGGCGCTGAACGACCTCACCGAGATCGTGACGCGGGCCGGCCGCCGCGGCGAGGTTTCGCTGCCGATCGAGCCCGTCGCGCCCCGGCGCCCGGCCGCGGCCGCTTCCGTACAGCCCGCCCGGGCCTTCGCGCCGCCTCGGCAAGCCGAGCCCGCCGCGGAGGAGCCGCTGCTGCGGCCCTCCATCGACGCGGTGCGCGAGCCCGAGCCGCCGGCGGCGCCGGTGCAGGAGGTGCGGCGCCGCGAGCCCGAGCGGGCCGCCCCGCAGCAGCCGGCCAAGGCCGGCTGGCTCTCGGATCTGCTCAGCCGCGCCTCGCGCGAGGACAGGCCGCCGGAACCGGCGCGGCCGACGACGCATTCGATCGAGAAGCTCGATTCGCTCTCCGTCGACATCGCGCGGATGATCGACCATGACGCCGCCGTCGAATTGTGGGACCGCTACAAGCGCGGCGAGCGCAACGTCTTCACGCGCCGGCTCTACACCTTGCAGGGCCAGCAGACCTTCGACGAAATCCGCCGCAAGTACCGGCGCGATTCCGAGTTCAAGGACACGGTCGACCGCTATATCGACGAGTTCGAGCGCCTCCTCGGCGAGGCCTCCAAGGACGACCGCGACTCGATGGTGGCCAAGACCTACCTGACCTCGGAGACCGGCAAGGTCTATACCATGCTGGCCCATGCCAGCGGGCGCTTCGAATAGGCGCAGGCGCCCGCGCGAAACGGGAAAGGCCGCCCGAGAGGGCGGCCTTTTGCTTTGCAGGCTAAACCGTCAGCGGCTCAGCGCGCCCAGCGCACGATCTCGACCAGGACCTGCGACAGCGCCTGGTCGAGCGCGCGGGTGGCACCCGGCCCGTCGACCGCGCCGGCCGGCACGCGCGCCGAAAACAGCCGCGCCCGCTCGATCCGCCCGCTCCGGTCGCCGACCATCCGCGCCGTGATCTCGACCACCGCCGTCCCGGTCGCGGCATCGATCGAGAAGCTGCGGATATCGGTGTTGAGCTGGAGATCGGGCGAAATGCGCTGGCCCGGCCCCGAGACCGAGCCGACACGCCCGGCATTCTCGAAAGTCTGGATCAGCCGTGCCTGTACCAGCGCCGGAACCCGGTCGGCCCATTGCGCCCCGCCGATGAAGGAGAGCGCGCCGCTCGAATCCCTGACGATGACGCGATCGGAATCGAGCGCCTGCACCGCCGTCGGCTCGGCCACGACCATCACGGCCCGCGAGCCCGCCGCCCGACTGAGCCCGCCCGGCGCCGAAAGATCGAAGGTGGTCGGCGTCGCCCCCCCGCCGCAGCCGGCGAGCAGCGCGGCCGCGGCGAGCACCGGCAGGAAGCGGTAAGCCCTGCGGGCCGCAGGAAATCGAACCTCGGTCGTCATGAGGCTAGCGCGTTCCGTTGTATTGCGGCAGCGGCGGCCTGCCGCCGAAAATGAACTGCTGCGGGTTGCGTTCGAAATTCCGCAAGGTGCGGTTGAGTTCCGTCAGCGTGCGTCGGCCGTCGGCCGCCAGCGTTTCGACGTCGCGCAGGCCCGGCCCGGTGAAGCGGCTGATGCCAGCGGTGATCTCTGCCGTGCGCTTGTCGAGATTGTCGGCTAGCGCGCGGATCGACCTGGCGGCGTCGGCGACCTCCTGGAAGGCGCTGCGGCCATCGGTGCCCGAGGCGGTGGCGAGGAAGGTCTGGGCCGCCTTCAGCACGCCCTCGACCTGATCGGCCGCCCTGTCGAGCTTGGCCGAGATCGAGGCGGCATCCTTGACCACCTTGGCGACATCGGCGCTCGAGCCGCCGAGCGCGCCGGTGAACCTGTCGACGTTCTCGACGATGCTCACGATCTTCTGCCGGTCGACCGAGCGCACCACGCCGGTCAGTTCCTCGCTGAGCGATTGCAGCTTCTGCGAGAGCGGCTGGATCGTCTCGGCGATGTTGCCGAAGCCCGCCATCAGCTTGTCGAGGCCGTCGGCATTGTCGCTGAGCGCCTTCGAGAAGGTCTCGACATTGCGCACCGTGTTGTTGATCGGCGCGGCGTTCTGCTTGATCAGCCCGTCCAGCGAGGTCAGCACCGTGTCGGCCCGCTGCGCGACGTTGCGCACGGTCTCGATGATATCCTGGATCTCGGAGCGCTCGGCGATGATCGTCGGCATCGGCTCGCCGGGCTTGGCCTTCAGGATCGGCGCGGCCGGATCGCCGCCGATGAGCTGCAGGGCGACCACGCCGGCGAGCCCTTGCGCCTCGATGCGCGCGCGCGTGTCCTCGCGCAAGGGCGTCGTGTTGCCGACCTGGATCACGGCGTAGATCCGGCGCGGATCGTCGGGCTGGAGCTCGATATTGGTGACCTCGCCGACGCGCAGGCCGTTGAACAGCACGCTCGACCCGCGCCCCAGCCCCGTCACTGTGCCGGTGAAGATGACGCGCACGTTCTCCTTGCGCCCGGCCCCGCCGCCGTTGAACCAGTAGACAAAGCCGAAGGCCGCCGCGAGGACCGCGAGCGTGAACAGGCCGACGAGTGCGTAGTTGGCGCGCGATTCCATCGTCTAGAGGCTCTGTCCCCGCTCTCCCGCCGGCAGCCGGGCCGTGGCGCGCTCGCCACCGAAATAGGCCCTCAACCATGGATGGTCGGACGCCAGCATCGTCGCCAGCGGGCCGACCGCGATCACCTTCTTGTCCGCCAGCGCGGCGATTCGGTCGCAGGCATGATACAGGCTGTCGAGATCATGGGTCACCATGAAGACGGTGAGGCCGAGCGTCTGCTTCAGCGTCAGGATCAGGTCGTCGAACTCGGCGGCGCCGATCGGGTCGAGCCCCGAGGTCGGCTCGTCGAGGAAGACGATCTCCGGATCGAGCGCCAGCGCACGCGCCAGCGCCGCCCGCTTGATCATGCCGCCCGAAAGCTCCGAGGGCGCCTTGTCGGCGGCGTCCGGCGGCAGGCCGACCAGATCGAGCTTCACCATCGCCAGTTCGTCGAGCAGATCGGGCGAGAGCTTGAGATATTCACGCATCGGCACCTGGATGTTCTGCTTGACCGTCAGCGCGGAGAACAGCGCGCCCTGCTGGAACATCACGCCGAAACGCCGCTCGAGCACGCGGTGTTCCTGGGGGGTGAGGCTGTCGACATCCTCGCCGAAGACCTCGATCGTGCCGCGCGCCTGGCGCACCAGGCCGAGGATCGTGCGCGTCAGCACCGACTTGCCCTGCCCCGAGCCGCCGACGAAGCCGAGGATCTCGCCGCGCATCACGTCGAGGTTCAGGCCCTCCATGATCACCTTCTCGCCGAAGGCGACCTTGAGGTCGCGGACCCGGATGACGACCTCCGGCGAGGCGGGGGTATCGTGTCGCTGCGCCATCGTCAGAACTCGATCGAGGCGAAGAACATGGCGAAGAGGCCGTCGACGACGATGACCATGAAGATCGCCTTGACCACCGAGGCGGTGACCTGCCGGCCGAGCGATTCGGCCGAGCCCTTGACCGCGAGCCCCTCGATCGAGGCGATCAGCCCGATGACGAAGGCCATGAACGGCGCCTTGATCAGGCCGACGGCGAAATGCTTCCAGGTGATGACCGATTGCAGCCGGGCGAGGAAGGTGTCGACGCCGATGCCGCCATAGAGCCAGGAGACCAGCCCCGCCCCGGTCAGCCCCGCCATCGCCGAGATGAAGGTCAGGATCGGCAGCGAGATGATCAGCGCCAGGATGCGCGGCACCACCAGGACCTCGATCGGATCGAGCCCCATCACGCGCAGCGCGTCGATCTCCTCGCGCATCTTCATCGAGCCGATCTCGGCGGTGAAGGCCGAGCCCGAGCGCCCGGCGATCATGATCGAGGTCAAGAGCACCGCGAGCTCCCGCAGGACCAGGATGCCGGTCAGGTCGACGACGAAGGCGGCGGCCCCGAACCGCTGGAGCTGGAAGATGCCCTGCTGGGCGACGATGCAGCCGACGAGGAAGGAGATCAGCATGATGATCGGCGCGCCGTCGAAGGCGATCAGCTCGACCTGGTTGACCAGCGACGGCCCCCGGAACCTGCGCGGGCGGAGGATGACGCCGGCCGAGCCGACCACCACCTCGCCGAGGAACATCGCCCCGCCGACCATGTCGCGGCCGAAGCGCACCATGCCCTCGCCGATGTCGACGAGGACGTCGACGATGCCGAAAGACCGGCGCGGCTTCGGCCGGTCCGCGTCATGGACCTTGACCTCGGCCAGGAGGATCGCGTGCTCGGGCCGGCTGCTGACGAGCTCGACCCCGGCGCCGCCCCGGTCCTGACGGGCCTTCAGCCGGTTGAGGACATAGGCGCCGAGCGTATCGAGCCGCGTCACCTGCGAGAGGTCGATGCGCGCGCGGGCGCCCGCGCGCAGGTGTCCGGCGATGTCGCCGACCAGCTTTTCGATGCGCGGGGCGCGGTCGGCACTCCACGAGCCCGAGAGCGTGACCGCGAGCGTTCCCGCATCGTCGCTGAGCGCCGCCTGCGGTTCAGCGGTGTCGAGGCTCGCCATGTCGCCGTGAGATCCTCATCCCCTGGCCGCGCGCCGGCCCTGCACCCCCGTCATCCTGTATTGCCGCGGCGCCCGCGCTTGGCAAGCATCGGGCGGCGCGGGCGCGCGCCGGCGTCGATTTCCTCTCCCTTTGAGCCGGGCGGCAGCAATTCCTTAAGCAATCGTAAGGCAGGTTCGGCCCCATGAACCTCACGGCCGCCGCCTGATTCGGCCGGCCCTTCGAAGGCAGATTCGTCATGGGCGACGCGCGCGCGCTGACACCGCTGAGCCAGACCGATTACGCGGCGATCGAAGCCGCGGTGATGGAGACCGGGCGCGGCCGCTGGTTCATGGCGGAATACGCCAGGCGCAACCGGCAGGCCGATACGCTGCAGCTGCTCGGGGCGATCCAGCGGATCGAGCGGGTCGTCGGCCTCAGCGTGCAGGAGACGAGCCGGGAGGCCAGCCTGATCGAGGCCGCCGCCCTGATCAGCGACCTGCGCACCGATCTCGAGCGCATCAGCGGCAAGGCCGAGGCCCGCTCCTCCGGGCTCGCGGCCCAGATCGAGAAGGCGGCCGGCGCCGCGCTCTCCGCCACCGAGAGCATCCAGGAGGCGGCCTGGCGCCTGCGCGAAAGCGGGGCCGACGCCGGCGCCTGCGACACGCTCGACCGGCGCACCGCCGAGATCTCGACGGCGATCGGCGTCGTCGACAGCGTCGTCCAGCGGATCGACAAGATCGCCGATACGATCGCGATGCTGGATTCGAGCCTCAGGGCCTTCGGCGAGGTTTCGCGCGAGACCGGCATGAGCTTCGAGACGATCACGGCCGAGACGATGACCGTGCCGCCGCCCTCCGCCGCTCCCAGCCGCCATCACGGCGATCTCGAGATGGCGCTCGACGGCCAGGAAACCGCCGCGCTCACCTTCAACGACCGGCCGGTCACCGAGGCGCGCCTCAACACCGTCCACCTGCTCGAGGACGACATCGTCTTCGACGACCCGGCCGGCGCGCCGCCGGAAGCGAGCTGGTCGGAAACGGCGCTGCGCGAGATCGACGCGCTGCCCGCCGATCGCAAGCTCGCCTATTTCGTCTGAGCCGCGCCGCGCTTGCAGGTCCGATCATGACCGCACGCTTCTGGGGCGAGCTGAAGAGCTCCGATTTCGCCTCGCTTTCGCCCGCGCGCACCGTCGCGGTCCTGCCCCTGGCGGCGATCGAGCAGCACGGCCCGCATCTGCCGCTCTCCGTCGACACCACGGTGATGGACGGGATGCTGGCGGAAGCGATGCCGCTGGTGCCGGCCGGTCCTGACGTGCTCGTCCTGCCGACGCAGGCTATCGGCAAGTCGAACGAGCACCTCAATGCGCCCGGCACGCTGACGATCGGCTGGGACAGCGCGATCCGCTCCTGGATCGAAATCGGCGAGAGCGTGAAGCGGGCGGGCCTGCGCAAGCTCGTGCTGGTCACCGCCCATGGCGGCAATGTCGACCCGATGAGGATCGCGGCGCGCGAGCTGCGCGTCGGCCACGGCATGCTCGCGGTCACCACGGCCTGGATGTCCTTCGGCCTGCCCGAGGGCCTCTATGGCGAGCTCGACATCCGCCACGGCATCCATGGCGGCGATGTCGAGACCTCGCTGATGCTGCATTTCCGGCCCGATCTCGTCGACATGGGCAAGGCCGCGCTGTTCAAGCCGCTCGCCGTGACCATGGCCGAGGAGGCTTACGCGCATCTGCGCCCGACCGGCCCGCACGGCTTCGCCTGGATGGCCGAGGACGTGAACCCGGCCGGCGTCGCCGGCGACGCCCGCCTCGCGACGGCCGCGAAGGGCAAGGCGACGGCCGCCTTCCAGGCCGAGCGCTTCGCCCGGCTGATGGCCGATGTCGCGCGCCTGCCGCTCGACACGCTCTACGAGGCGGGCTGAGCAGCGGGGCCCAGCAGCGTCCACGCCTTCACGAAGAAATCCGGAGCGCCGAAATTGCCGGATTTCAGCGCCACGACCATGCGCGGCCCGTCGACCACGCGCGTCCAGGGCACGCCGGGATCGATCTCGCAGCCGATCTCCAGGGTCCGGATCGCCAAGCCCAGCACGGCCGCGCCCGAGGTCTCGCCGCCCGCGACGAGAAGCCGCGTCACGCCACCCTCGGCGAGGCGCCGCGCCAGCTCCGCGAAAGTGTGCTCTACGAGACTGCCGGCCCGCTCGCGGCCGAGCCTCTCCTGCACGGCCGAGACCTCGGCCGGATCGCTGCTGGAATAGACCAGGAACGGCCTGTCGGCCGGCTGCGCCAGCGCCCAGGCGGCGAGGCCGGCCGCATCCTGGCGGCCCTCGGCCAAGGCGAGCGGATCGAGCTTCAGCGCCGGATAGCCCGCCGCCAGCGCCGCCTCGATCTGGCCGCGCGTCGCGGTCGAGCAACTGCCTGAGAGGATGCCGGCGCGACCGGGCGGCGCCGTGAACGCCGGCGGGCCGGCACGCTCCGGCAGGAGGCCGGCGCTGCGGAAATTCCGCGGCAGGCCCATGGCGATGCCCGAGCCGCCGGTCACGAGGACATCGCCCGATACCGCCCGGCCGAGCGTCATCAGATCCTCATCGGTCACGGCGTCGGTGACGGCGTAACGGACGCCGTCGGCCTCGAGCGTCGCCAGGCGCGCCTTCACCGCCTCGGGTCCGGCGAGGACCGTGGCGTAGTCGACGAGGCCGACCCCGGTCTTCGCCTGGGCGGACATCAGCCGCATCAGGTTCGAATCGCGCATCGGCGTCAGCGGGTGGTCCTTCATCGGGCTCTCGTGCAGCGGCAGCGCGCCGACGAAGAGGCAGCCCTGATAGATCGAGCGGCCATTGGCCGGGAAGGCCGGGCAGATGATGGCGCGCTTCGCGCCCAGCCGTTCCATCAGCGCGTTCGCCACCGGCCCGATATTGCCTTCAGCCGTCGAATCGAAGGTCGAGCAGTATTTGAACAGGATCTGGCGCGCGCCACCCTTCAGCAGCGCCTCGCAGGCGGCCAGCGAATCGGCGACGGCCTCGACGACCGGATTCGTCCGCGACTTCAGCGCCACGACGACGGCATCCGCCTCCGGCAGGCCCGCGCCCGCCGAAGGCGCACCGATGACCTGCACGGTGCGCATGCCGGCGCGGCTCAGCATCAGCGCGACGTCGGTCGCGCCCGTCATGTCGTCGGCGATCACGCCCAGCAGCATGCGTGTTTCCCCCCCTGTCCCCATGGCGACCGTCGCCGCATCCTGCATGTCCTCCGGCGGCTGGGAACCCCCGCCATCCGGGCATCATCGACGCCGGCGAAAATCCGAGTCAATTTGGCGCGGCGGAAAACGACTGCGACAAGGCGGGTTCGGGCGCTCGCCGCCACCGCGATTCGACGGAACACCAAATCTCAAGGGTATGCCCATGTTCACCACCCGGCCCGAAATCCTCGGCACCTTCGGCGTCGTCACCTCGACGCACTGGCTCGCCACCGCAGCGGGCATGGCGATGCTGGAAAAAGGCGGCAACGCCTTCGACGCCTGCGCGGCCTCGGCCTTCGTGCTGCAGGTGGTGGAGCCGCATCTGGTCGGCCCGGCCGGCGACATGCCGGCGGTGTTCTATTCGGCCGAGACGAAGAAGGTCGAGGTTCTGTGCGCGCAGGGGCCGGCCCCGCAGGCGGCGACGATTGCGGCCTACAAGGCGCTCGGCCTCGACCTGATCCCGGGTTCCGGGCTGCTCGCGACCGTCGTTCCCGGCGCCTTCGGCGGCTGGATGGCACTGCTGCGCGACCATGGCAGGCTGACGCTGCGCGAGGTGCTGGAGCCGGCGATCGGCTATTTCGAGAACGGCCATCCGATGCTGCCGCGCGTCTCGGATTCGATCCGGGAGCTGACCGATCTCTTCACCGGCGAATGGCCGACCTCCGGCGCGGTCTACCTGCCCGGCGGCCATGTGCCGCAGGCGCTGAAGCTCTTCGCCAACAAGGCGGCGGCGCAGACCTACAAGCGCATCCTCTCCGAGGCGGAGGCGAAGGGCAGCGACCGCCAGGAACAGATCCAGGGCGCCTACGACGCCTGGTACAATGGCTTCGTCGCCGAGGCGATGGACCGCTTCTGCCGCACGCAGGAAGTGATGGATTCCTCCGGCCGCCGCAACAGGGGCCTGCTCACCGCCGACGACATGGCCCGCTGGCAGCCGAGCTACGAGACGCCGGCCTCGGTCAGCTATCACGATTGGGAGGTGTTCAAGACCGGCCCCTGGGGCCAGGGCCCGGTCTTCCTCCAGACGCTGAAGATCCTCGAAGGCATCGACATCGCCGGGATGGGGCCGACGAGCCCCGATTTCGTCCACCATGTCGTCGAGGCGATGAAGCTTTCCTTCGCCGACCGCGAGGCCTATTACGGCGACCCGGATTTCGTGAAGGTGCCGCTCGCGACGCTGCTCTCGGAGGACTATGCCGCAGGCCGCCGCGGGCTGATCGGCGAGCGCGCCTCGCTGGAGCTGCGGCCCGGCGTCGTCTCCGGCTACGAGGCGCAGGTCGCGCAGGCGCTGAGCGCGCTCGGCGCCGTCGTCCAGCCGGGCGAGGGCGGCGCCAGCGTCGGCGAGCCGACCATGGCCTCGATGGTCGCGGCCGGGCGCAAGGGCGACACCGTCCATATCGACGTCGTCGACAGATGGGGCAACATGATCGCGGCGACGCCCTCCGGCGGCTGGCTGCAATCCTCGCCCGTCATCCCGGAGCTCGGCTTCCCGCTCAACTCGCGCGCCCAGATGTTCTGGCTGGAAGAGGGGCTGCCCGCCTCGCTCGCGCCCGGCAAGCGGCCGCGCACGACGCTGACGCCGACGCTCGCCTTCGAGAAGGGGGAGCCGCGCCTCGCCTTCGGCACGCCGGGCGGCGACCAGCAGGAGCAATGGCAGCTCGGCCTGTTCCTGCGCCGGGTCCATCACGGCCTCAACCTGCAGGAGGCGATCGATCTGCCGCTGTTCCACACGCAGCATTTCCCCTCCTCCTTCTATCCGCGCGCCTCGCGGCCGGGCCATATGATGGTCGAGGAGAGCATCGGCGCCGCCGCGCTCGCCGAACTGGAACGGCGCGGCCACGCGGTCGAGAAGGCGCCGGCCTGGACGGTCGGGCGGCTCACCGCGGCGGAACGCAGCAGCGACGGTCTCTTGCGCGCTGCCGCGACGCCGCGTCTGATGCAGGCCTACGCCGCCGGGCGATAAGGCTGCGGAGCGCCGTCGGCATGAGGGCTCGGCGGATGCGCGATCACCGCGACTGGAAGGAGCCCGCATGACCTGGTCCATCGTCGCCCGCGATGCCGCGACCGGCGCCTATGGCGTCGCCGTCTCGACCTGCGCCTTCGCCGTGGGCGCCCGGGTGCCCTATGGCTGCGGGCGGATCGGCGCCATCGCGACGCAGGCCTTCGTCAACCCGCTCTACGGCATCGACGGGCTGAGGCTCCTGCAGGAGGGGCGCTCGGCGGTCGAGATCATCGCGACGCTGACGGCGGCCGACGCAGGCCGCGCCCACCGCCAGCTCCACGTCATCGACCGCGACGGCAGGATCGCCGCCCATACCGGGCCCGAGTGCATCGACTGGTGCGGCGCCGTCGACGGGCCGCAGGTCTCGGTGGCGGGCAACATGCTCGCCGGGCCGCAGGTGGTGCAGGAAACGCTCAAGGCCTATATCGCCGCCTCGGGGCTGGATTTCGACGAGCGGCTGCTGGTCGCGCTCGAGGCCGGCGAGAAGGCGGGCGGCGACAAGCGCGGCAAGCAGTCCGCCGCCATCCGGATCTGGAACGGGGAGCCGGTGCCCGGCCTCGACATCCGCGTCGACGATCATGCCGATCCGCTGAAGGAATTGAGAAGGCTCTGGCGCGTGGCGCATCAGCGCGCGGTGCCGTTCCAGCAGGCGTCACCGTCACGCGGGCGCCCAGCCGGCGTCACCGACCGGGCCGAGCTCGACCGGATCTGCGCGGAATATGCGGCGGCGTGGAACGCACGGCACCCGGAAAGCTGAGCGGCGCGCGCATTCTCGCCGCGCCCGGCGCGTGATAGGCTGAGGCTCTTTGCCGCAGCGGGGATGCGATGGCCGATCGGGACAACGAAGCTCTGCAGAGGCGCATCGCCACGCTGGAGGCGCAGGTCGCAGCCCTCCTCCAGGCGATCTCGGCGGATCGCGGCGGCAATGTCGTCATCAACGCGCCGGGCTCGCTGACCGTCAATTGCGGGCACGGCATCGCGCTCACGACCGGCGGCGCGATGACGCTGACCGCGGGCGCCAACCTCGCCATCGCCGCCGGCGCCAATGCCGGCCTCACCGCCGGCAATCGCCTGCGCGTCAGCAGCGGCCAGGAAGCCTCGTTCGAGACACGCAGCTTCAACGTCGCCGCGGCTGTGGGCTGCACGATCAACAGCGGGCAGAACCTCGCCGTCACCTGCGGCAAGGAGATCGCGGTCACGGCCGGCAAGACGGTCTCGATCCAGGGCTCCGACGCGGCGGCGCTGAAGAGCGGCGCCGCCGCGCTGAACCTGAAGAAGGACGGCAGCGCCGAGCTTCAGGGGCGCGACATCACGCTCAAGGCTTCCGGACGCATCGATGCCAAGGCGTCCAGCCAGGTCGCGCTCAAGGGATCGAAGATCTTCCAGAATTAGAGCATTTTCGAGCGAAGTGGACACCGGTTCGCGTGAAGAAAATGCGATAAAACAAGGACCTGGAGCATCGGACCGAAAAGTGGAATCCACTTTTCGGTCCGATGCTGAGACAAAAGCTCAGGTCAGCTTGCCGCGCGCCGGCACCGGCAATTCCCCGATCAGCCTGTCGCCGCGCACGGTGATCAACCGACCGACCGTGTTGACGACGACGCAGACATGGTTGGGCACGATGCGCACCACCTCGCCGACCACGGGCCGCTCGTTCGTCGCCGTGAGGTCGAGGAAGCCGTGCTCCTCGGCGAGCTGCGCGATCCGCGCCCGCGGATATTCGAGGATGTAGCCGTGGCCGTCGAGGCCGCCGATGTCGCTCGTCAGCGTCTTCGAGCCGGAATCGAGGATGCCGCGCTCGGGCGCCGCCCGGCTCACCACCGAGGCGTAGACGCTCAGCGCGCAGTCCTCCAGCCTCGCCACCCCGGCCGCCATCTGCATGCGGTCGTTGAAGATCGAGGTGCCGGAGCGGTGCTCCGTCGCGCCCTTGAGCTTGCCCATGTTGGGGATGTTGGGCGAGCCGCCGGTCGAGACGATATCGGCCTTGAGGCCGGCGTCGCGCAGGCCCGCATTGGCGGTGTCGAGGAAGACTTGCGTCCGCTCCCAGCCATCCTCAGGCGGGTACATCAGGAAACCGGCGAAGCGCAGTCCCGGCGAGGCCGCGACCATCTTCGCCAGTTCCACCGCCTCGCCCGGCGTCACGACGCCGGCGCGCTTGCGCCCGGTGTCGCATTCGATCACCACCTCGAGGTCGCGCCCGGCGATCTCGGCTGAGCGCGGCAGGCCGGAGATGGTGACGGGGTTGTCGGCGGCGACGATCATCCGCACGCGGCGCTGGAGGGCGCCGAGGCGGCCGAGCTTCTCCTCGCCGAGGATGTTGTAGCTGATCATGATGTCGTCGAGGCCGCCATCGGCCATGACCTCGGCCTCGCCGAGCTTCTGGCAGGTGATGCCGCGCGCGCCGGCCTCGACCTGGAGCCGCGCCAGCTCCGGCGATTTATGCGTCTTGATATGCGGGCGGTTGGCGAGGCCGGCCGCATCGCAGGCGGCCTGGAGGCGGGCGATGTTGGCATCGACCCTGTCGAGGTCGACGACCACGGCGGGCGTTCCGTAGACGCGGGCGATCTCGGCGGCGAGCGGGGTCGAGGCCGGCTGGTCGACGGCGCTCGAGGTGGTCGCGGTCACGCTCACGGCAGCACCTTGACGATGACCTCGATCTCCACCGTCATGCGGTTGGGCAGCGAGCCCATGCCGACGGCCGAGCGGGCATGGCGGCCGCGCTCGCCGAGCACCGCGACGAACAGGTCCGAGCAGCCGTTGATCACCTTGGGATGGTCCGAGAAATCGGGCGCGGCATTGACCATGCCGAGGAGCTTGACCACCTCGATCCTGTCGAGCGAGCCCACCGCCTTCTTCATCGCCGCGAGCAGGCCGAGGCCGGTCTGCCTGGCATGGTCATAGGCCTGCTCGATGGTCACGTCGGCGCCGACCTTGCCGGTCGGATAGCTGCCGTCGGCGCGCCTGGGGCCCTGGCCCGAGAGATAGAGCATGTCGCCGACCTGCTTGAAGCTGACATAGGTCGCGACCGGCGTCGGCGCCTCCGGCAGCGTCAGCCCCAGTTCCTTCAGCCTGTCTTCGGCGCTCATCGCAATCCTCTCCTCTCAAGTCTCGTCGCGGCGCATGTAGCGGGCCGCATCGTCATAGCTCGCGAGCTTCAGCGCAAGCGCGGGATCATGCACCTCGCGAAAGCCCTGCCGCCGCCAGAAGCCGCCCGACTCATTGACCGCGACCAGCGTGAGGCTGGTATAGCCGGTTCCGGCGGCATGGCGGGCGATCGCGGCGACGATCGCACCCGCCGCCCCGCTGCCGCGCGCGGCCGGCAGCAAGGCGAGGTCGTGCAGGTACCAGTTCACGGTGCCGGGCCGGATGGCGCCGAGCAGCGAATTCAGCGCGGGAACGGCGCCCGCCGGCCAGGGATGGCTGACGAGATAGCCTTGAAGCGCCCCGTCGCGAGCCGCGAGCACATGGCAACCCTCCGGCGCCAGCCACAGCCGCTCGGCGAAGACCGCCTCGTCCTCCGGATAATCCGGATGCACATGGGCCGCGACCCTCATCACGGCCGGCAGATCGGCCGGCGCCATGGGGCGCCAGAGCATGTCCCGCAACAGACACCCCTCCGTCATTCCGGGGCGGCTTCGCGCCGGCGAAGAACCCGGAATGACGGGGGACGCGATCAGGCCGCCGCCTTCGGGAACTTGCTCGTCCGCTTCGGGTGCCACCATCTGCCCTTGAGTACGACGCCCTCGGAGAGGATCCGCCTGTCGCCGATGAGATGCTCGCCGGCCGCGTCGACATAGTCGAACCTGCCTTCCTTCACGGTCAGGATCGTCGCGTCGCCGAGCGAGCCGACCCTGAGCGAGCCGTATTCCGGGCGCTTCAGCGCCATGGCGGCGTTCACCGTCGCGGCGGCGATGACGTTGCCGAGACTCATGCCCATGCACAGGAACTTCGACATCGTCGTGACCTGGTCGAAGGCCGGGCCGTCGATGCAGAGCGCGTGCACGTCGGAGGAAATGGTGTCCGGCTCGAAGCCGTTGGCCAGCATGGCGCGCCCGGTCTTGAAGGCGAAGGAGCCCTGGCCATGGCCGATATCGAAGAGGACGCCGCGCTTGCGGGCGGCGATCACCTCCGGCTTCACCGTGCCCTGCGCGGTCGCCGGCGTGTTCGGGAAGGGGCGGAAGGCGTGGGTCAGCACGTCGCCGGGCCTCAGCATGGCGAGGACCTCCTCATAGGAGGGCGGCGGCTCGTCGATATGGCACATCAGCGGCAGACCGACCTCGTTGGCGACCTGCAATCCGATGTTGAGCGGCACCGCGCCTGAATTTTCCGAGGCGTGGAAGCCGACGCGGACCTTGATGCCGACGACGACGTCGCGGTTGGCCTCCGCCACCGCGGCGCAGTCGATCGGGTTCATCAGGCGCAGATCGCCGCTCTCGCCGACCATGACCCGCTTGTCGAAGCCGTAGATGCCGGCATGCGAGACGTGGAGATAGGCGAGGATGCGCGCCTGGCTTTGCTCGATCACGTGCTTGCGGAAGCCCGCCCAGTTGCCGGGCCCGGCCGAGCCGGTATCGACCGAGGTGGTGACGCCGGAGGCGCGGCAGAAGGCGTCGGCGTCGATGCCGAGCGAGGTGCCGCCCCAGTAGACATGGGTGTGCAGGTCGATCAGGCCGGGCGTGACGATGTAGCCGGAAACGTCACGGATCTCCCTGGCGCCCTTCAGGTCCTTGCCGAAGCCCGAGACCTTGCCGTCCTTGAAGGCGACGTCGAGGACGCCGTCGTGCTTCTGCGACGGATCGATGACGCGGCCGCCCTTGAGGATGAGATCGTGGGTCATGCGATTGAGGTCTCCGGAAAGAGCGCATTCGCCTTTCCCTTCGCAGGGAAGGGAGAGGGGCGAAAGCGAAAAGTCAAGGCGATCCGGAGCCTGCGTCCTATCCCGCCCGGGCGGGTTCGCGCGGCGCATCGATCCGCGCGAAGGGCCGCACCTGCTCGAAGGCCGCAGCCGCCCGCAGCACCAGCGCGTCCTTGCCGAAGGCGCCGACGATCTGCAGCCCCGCCGGCAAGCCGGCTTTCGTCAGGCCGCAGGGCACGGAGGCGGCCGGCTGCTCGGTGATGTTGAAGGGGTAGGTGAAGGGCGTCCAGGCCGTCCAGTCCTCGCCGTAGGCGCCGTGCGCCGGCGTGTCGCGCCCCACGGTGAAGGCCGGCAGCGGCAGGGCCGGCGTCAGCAGCAGGTCGTAGCGCTGATGGAACTGCGCCATGTGCAGGGCCAAGGCGCTGCGCCGGTTGAGCAGCGCATCGACATAGGTCGCGGCGGCAATCGCCTCGCCCCGCTCGGCCAGCGCGACGAGGCCGGGGTCCATCCGCGCACGCCCGGCCGCGCCGACGCCACCGAGCGCGAGCGCCGCGCCCGACGCCCAGAGCGTCATCAGGGTCTCGATCGGATCGGCGAAGCCCGGATCGGCCTCCTCGACCACCGCGCCGAGCTCCGCGAAGACCTGCGCGGCGGCGGCCGTCAGCGCCGCGACCTCGGGATCGACGGCGACATCCAGGCCCAGGCGCGGCGACCAGGCGACGCGCAGGCCCCTCAAGCCGCCCTTCAGCCCGTCGACATAATCTGGCGGGCGATCGACCAGCGCCGTCATGTCGCGCTGATCGGGCTGGCTGATGACCTTCATCGCCAGCGCCGTGTCGGTGACGCTGCGCGCCAGCGGGCCGAGATGGGCGAGGAAACCCATGGTCGAGATCGGCCAGGCGGGAACGCGGCCATAGCTCGGCTTCAGGCCGACGACGCCGGTGAAGGCGGCCGGGATGCGGATGGAGCCGGCACCGTCGGTGCCGATATGGATGCAGCCGAGATTGAGCGCGGCTGAGACGGCGGCCCCTGCGGAGGAGCCGCCCGGCCCCATGCCGGTGTCCCAGGGATTGCGGGTGATGCCGGTGAGCGGGGAATCGCCGACGCCCTTCCAGCCATATTCCGGCATGGCGGTCTTGCCGAGGAAGACGGTGCCGGCCTCGCGCAGCCGTGCCGCGACGGGGGAATCCTCGGTGAAGGGCGCGTCGGAGGTGACGTTCGAGCCACGGCGCATCGGCCAGCCGGCGACGCCGAGATTGTCCTTGATGGTGACCGGCACGCCGTCGAGCGGGCCGATCGCCTCGCCCTTCAGCCAGCGTGCCTGCGAGGCTTCCGCCATGGCGAGCGTCACGGCCTCGTCGCGCAGCGCGAAGGCGTTGACCGCGGGCTCGAAGCGCTCGATGCGGGCGAGCACATCCCTCGCGACCTCGACCGGGGAAAGCGTCTTGGCCGCATAGAGCGGGCCGAGATCGGCGGCGGAGAGCGAGGCGATCGTGGTCATGCGGGAACCTCCCGGGCGGCGGCGCGGCAGGATGCAGACCATGGCGGCGCTTGTCGACCCGCATCCGCTTCCGACGCGGCCGGAATGCCTGTTGCCGAACGGCCACAGCGTTGCGCGGACATAATTCGGCCATCTTCTGCCCACCCCGAGGCCATCTCGGCGACCTTGAACGAAAGCCCTCGACGGCGCATGGAACCAGGGCGCCGTCACCATCGTTCATTCCTGTCCGTCATGCCGAGTTGCCCGTCGATGCCCCCCGTCCGCCCGTTAGCCTCCCCCCTCGCCCGGCCGACCCGCCGCGCCTTCGCCGCCCTGAGCCCGCTCTTCCTCGCCGCCTGCGTGGCGAACCGACGGCCCGAGCCTGTCGAGGCCGCCTATCCGGGGCCGCATATCAGCGCCGAATATCTGGCGATGTACGGCGAGCGGCCCGATGAGCTGCACCCGCTGCCGGCGACGGACCTCAGCGAGGTCGACCCGCAGTTCCTGCGCCGCATCGTCTCCTACCCGACCCGCGAGCAGCCCGGCACGATCGTCGTCGATACCGACAACCGCTATCTCTATCTCGTGCAGGAGGGCGGCAAGGCGATCCGCTACGGCATCGGCGTCGGCAAGCAGGGCATGTCCTGGCGCGGCCGCGCCACGGTCGCGCGCAAGGCGCAGTGGCCACGCTGGACGCCGACCGCGGCGATGATCGCCCGCGAGCCGGAGCGCAACCGCCCCTGGGCGGCCGGCATGGCCGGCGGCCTCGACAATCCGCTCGGGGCGCGTGCGCTCTATCTCTACCAGGGCAACCGCGACACCATGTACCGCATCCACGGCACCTCGGAGCCGTGGTCGATCGGCAAGTCGGTGTCGTCGGGCTGCATCCGCATGTTCAACCAGGACATCATCGACCTCTACGGCCGCGTGCCGACCGGGACGGCCGTCCTCGTGCTCAACCGCGGCACGCTCCAGCCGGGCTCCGAGATCGACGAGATGCCGCCGCCGGACGACGACTACGAGTTCGGCCGCATCTGAGGCCGGGCGCGGCGGCGCCTTGATACCGCCGCGGACAACGCCCACCTCTCGCCTATGGCGCAGCCCGCGCCCCCAACGAGAGGAGATGACGATGACGCCGCAGGAACGCGACGTGATCGCCGGGATTTTCGACCGCCTCCGGCAGGCGGCCAACCAGCCCCGCGACCCCGAGGCCGAGTCTCTCATCGCCGAGCGCCTGCGCGAGCAGCCCTATGCGCCCTACGCCCTGGCCCAGGCGGTCTATGTCCAGGAACAGGCGCTGGCGAAGCTGAACCACGAGGTCGAGAGCCTGCGGGCACAGCTCAGCCAGGCCGGGCCGGCGCCGGCCGGCGGTTTCCTGTCCGGCATCTTCGGCGGCGCGGCGGCGCCGCGTGCGGGATCGGTTCCGCCGGTGCCGCCACGCGCCGATGCCACCGCCCCCTCCGCCGCCTGGAACACGCAGGCGCGAGGCGCTGCGGACCCATCCGAGCAGACGAAGCCCGGGCCGTGGAGCAACCAGCAGCAGCCGCGCGGCGGCGGCTTCATGGCGAACGCGCTGACCACGGCGGCCGGCGTCGCCGGCGGGGTGATGCTGGGCAACGTGCTGGCCAACGCCTTCGGCGGCGGCAAGCCGCAGACGGCGAGCGATGCCGGCAGCGGTTCCTCGGCACCGTCGCAGCAGGCCGCCGACGACCGGACGGAGCAGGATCGGCACGACGACGCCGGCTACGACCAGGCCAACTATGAAGACGACGATCCCGGCTTCGACGACGGCGGCGGGGGCGACTGGGCCTGAGGCCCGTGCCTCAGATCACCAGCACCTTCGCGCCGACACGGACGCGCTCGTAGAGATCGGTGACGTCGTCATTGGTCATGCGGATGCAGCCCGAGGAGACCGCCTGCCCGATCGTGTTCGGCTCGTTGGTGCCGTGGATGCGGTAGAGCGAGGAGCCGAGATACATGGCGCGCGCGCCCATCGGGTTTTCGGGGCCGCCGGCCATGAAGCGCGGCAGGTCGGGCCGGCGCTTCAGCATCTCGGCCGGGGGCGTCCAGCTCGGCCATTCCGCCTTGCGGGTGATGGTCTTCATGCCGGCCCAGGAGAAGCCCGGCCGGCCGACGCCGATGCCGTAGCGCATGGCCTTGCCGCGAGGCTGCACCAGGAAGAGGAAGCGCTGCGGCGTGTCGATGATGATCGTGCCGGGCTTGTGCGGCCCGTCATAGGCGACTTCCTGCTTGCGGAAGCGCGGATCGAGGATCTGCTGGATGCCCTGGCGCGTCTCGGCCGGCTCGCCGAGCGCGGCCATGCGACGCGTGGCGGGCTGCTGGCGCGCCGCCGCGAACGGATCGGGCGCATAGCCGGCCTCGGGCTGCACGCGCTGGCCATAAGCCGCGTAGCCGCCGGGACGGTTGTAGACCGCGCCGCCACGGCCATAAGGCGTCGGGTCGCGGCCGGTCATCAGCATCTCGATCAGCCCGCCGCCATATTGGCCGCGCCCTGCCGCCATCGGGTCGTTCGGCGCGGCATAGCCATGGCCCTGCGCGAGAGCCGGCCCGGCTGCGGCAAGCGCTCCGGCAAAGGCGAGGAACGGGAGGAGGATCTTTCGACGCATGACGCAGGCACTCTCGACATCGACTGCCGGAAGCCTGCGGCGGCGCCTCAAAGGAATGGTGAATCGCCGCCGCCGGGGCCGGAAAACCTGCCTGAAACCACGCAATTCGCGGAATTAACCTTAGCGTCCGGTCAAGCGACAGGGTGAAGGAAAGCTTGCCGGCCTCGTCACCGGCGCGCCGCGCGCCGGGCGAGCCAGCGCAGCTTCAGGCCGCTGCGCCAGCGGCCGACATCGCAGGCCAGGATCACCGCCGCATAGACGAGCGCGCCGAGCCCGGCCTGAAGCGGCAGCTCGAGGCCCGCCGGCAGCGTGCCGCGCAGGGGCCAGACCGCGAGCGCCATCGCCACGGCAGCGGCGAGGACGCAAGCGATCTCGCGCAGCGGCGGCCAGGCCGGCAGCATGCGCAGCGCGATGACCGCCATCACGATCAGCGCCGTCAGATAGGCGCCGCTCTGCGCCAGCGCGACTGTCGCGGGCACGGACGGTCCCGGCCAGCCGAAGACGAGGACGAGGTCGACGGCAAGCCCCGCGAGCGCGGCGAGCGCGGCGACGAGCGTGCGCTTGGCCAGGAGGAAGACGGGCGCGAGCGCCGCCTGGAACAGCGCGATCGCCGCGAAGCCCGGCAGCAGCAGCGTCATATGGCCGGCGAAATGGCCACGGAACCCGGCCGGAACGAGGAGCCGCTCGAAGGCCGGCAGGGTAAGCCAGAAGCCGAGCGCGACCGGCAGCACCAGGGCCAGCACGACGACCATGTTGCGGGCGATGCGCTTTTGCGCCGCGAGGCGCCCGCGCGTCTCGTCGAGGCGGATGACCTCGCGCAGCAGCACGATCTCCAGCATCGTCGCCAGTACGGGAAAAAGCCGCAGGCCGATATCGGAGGCGAGCGAGAAGAAGCCCGCCTCGGCGAAGCCATGGCTCTCGGCCAGCACCGCGCGGTTGAGGAGCGGGATCGCGGCATGGATCGCGTTGCCCGCCACCAGCGGCAGGCCGTAGCGCGCGAAGCCGCGCATCAGGTCGGTCCTGAACGGACCCGGCGCCGGCTTCGCATCGGCCAGCCGGCCACGGATGGCGAGCACGGCGCCACCGGCGCTGAGGAGGCCGCCGAGGAGGACGATGGTGGGGTCGCGCGTCGCCCAGGCGCCGCCGGCCATCAGCAGCAGGGCGGCCCCGCTCCTGACCAGGACGAGCCGGGCGTAGGCCGCGTCGAGGAAGCGGGCGCGGGCGATCGCCGCGTGATAGTCGAACCAGCCCGCGGCGACGCCGCCGGCGACCGAAGCCATCAGCAGCGCCGCCGGCAGCCCGGTATCGACGCCCGCCAGCAGCGCCGCCGCGAGCAGCGCTGAGAGCGACAGGCCGATGCCGGCGAAGAGCAGGTCGAGCGTCGCCCGGATGCCGGGATCGCTCTCACGGCTCTCGGCGGAATAGAAGCGGACGACGCAGAGCTTCAGCCAGTCGAGCAGCGCGGTGTTGACCAGCACGACGATGGCCGCGCCGATGGCGTAGCGCCCGAAGGCATCCGGCCCGAGGAACAGGGCGATGACGAGCCCGAGGACGAAATTCAGCCCGGCATTGACGATGAAGGGCAAAAGGACGCTCATCGTGCCTTCGTCATCCCATCCCGCTCGCGGCCCCGGCGACTCAGCCGGGCTTCCGGCGACGCACCTCCTTATACCAACGGCCTTCGTGCCCGCCTCATCGTCATTGCGAGCGCAGCGGGGCAGCGGCGGTTTTCCAAGCGGCCGCTTTCCCCGAAGACCCCCTGCAAGAACGGCATGGAGGGGCTGTGGCGCCCGGCCCTAGGCGAAACCTCCGATCCGCCCTAGACCGGAACGCGGTTCCCATGCCGTCCATGGGGCGCCCTCCCGGACGCAGCCCGACATCATGACATGGTCCATCGCCCTGCGCGCCACGCTCGGCATTGCCCTGCTCACCGTCATGGATGCGGTGGTGAAGGGCCAGATGCAGCACCACCCCTTCGCGATGGCGCTGTTCATGCGCTTCCTGATGGGCGGGCTGTGCGCGCTTGCCGTGCTCGCCATCGTGCGCCCTCCCCGGCCGACCCGCGCCAGCGTGATCGGCAACCTCGCGCGGGTTCCGCTGGTCGTGCTGTCCGCGGGAAGCTTCTTCTACTCGATCTCGGTGCTGCCGCTGGCGGAAGCGCTGACGCTCTCCTTCCTCGCACCGGTCTTCGTCGCCCTGCTCGGCGGGCTGCTGCTCAAGGAGAAGATCGACCGGCGCATCCTGCAGGCGCTCGGCTTCGGGCTCGCCGGCATGCTGGTGATGGTCTGGCCGCGCCTGCAGGGCCATGTCGGCGGGACGGGGCTCGGCGTCGCGGCCGCGCTGTTCTCGGCGGTGACCTATGCCTTCAACCTGATCCTGCTGCGGCGCATAGCGGTTCGCGAGCACCCGGCCATCATCGTCGCCTTCCAGAACGCCGGGCCGGCTTTTTTCATCGCCGTGCCGGCCTGGCACGTCTTCGTGCCGATGAGCCTCGGCGACCTCACCGCCTATTTCAGCGCCGGAGTGCTCGCCGTGGCGGGCCACCTCACGCTGACCTCGGCCTATGCCCGCGCGGCGGCTTCGCGGCTGGCGCCGATCGAGTACACGGCGCTGGTCTGGGCGAGCCTGCTCGGCTTCTTCCTGTTCGACGAGGTGCCGCTCTACACGACCTATCTCGGGGCGGTGCTGATCGTGGCCGGGACCATCGCGATCAGCCGGCGCTAGGCGGCTTCGCGCCGACGACCGGCCACATTTACTTTATTGCGGGAGGCATCCTTGACTCCGCAAACCCCCGCGCCTATCTCCGCTCCCATCTGTTAGCACTCTCATCAGGAGACTGCTAACAGCCTCCCCCGGGGCCTTTCAGCGGCGCCCGTAGCGAATGAGACCGAGAGGAAGACAGAACCATGAAGTTCCGTCCTTTGCATGACCGCGTCGTGGTCCGCCGCCTGGATGGCGAGGAAAAGACCAAGGGTGGCATCATCATCCCCGACACCGCCAAGGAAAAGCCCCAGGAGGGCGAGATCGTCGCCGTCGGCCCGGGCGCCCGTGACGATGCCGGCAAGCTCGTCGCCCTCGACGTCAAGAAGGGCGATCGCGTGCTCTTCGGCAAGTGGTCGGGCACCGAGGTCAAGATCGACGGCCAGGATCTCCTGATCATGAAGGAATCCGACATCATGGGCGTCGTCGGCTGATCGCCGCCCGGACGTTCTTTCCCGTTTCCATTTCCAAGGATTAGCTCTCATGGCTGCCAAAGACGTCAAGTTTTCCTCCGACGCCCGCGACAAGATGCTGCGCGGCGTGGATGTCCTCGCCAACGCCGTGAAGGTCACGCTCGGTCCCAAGGGCCGCAACGTCGTGATCGAGAAGTCGTTCGGCGCTCCCCGCATCACCAAGGACGGCGTCACCGTCGCCAAGGAGATCGAGCTCGCCGACAAGTTCGAGAACATGGGCGCCCAGATGGTCCGCGAAGTCGCTTCGCGCCAGAACGACCATGCCGGCGACGGCACCACCACCGCCACCGTGCTCGCCCAGGCGATCGTCCGCGAGGGCGCCAAGTCGGTCGCGGCCGGCATGAACCCGATGGACCTGAAGCGCGGCATCGACCTCGCCGTCGACGCCATCGTCGCCGACCTCAAGAAGAACTCCAAGAAGGTCACCTCGAACGCGGAAGTCGCGCAGGTCGGTACGATCTCGGCCAATGGCGACGCCTCGGTCGGCGAGATGATCTCGAAGGCCATGCAGAAGGTCGGCAACGAGGGCGTGATCACCGTCGAGGAGGCCAAGACCGCCGAGACCGAGCTCGACGTCGTCGAGGGCATGCAGTTCGACCGCGGCTATCTCTCGCCATACTTCATCACCAACTCCGAGAAGATGGTCGCCGAGCTCGACGACCCCTACATCCTCGTCTTCGAGAAGAAGCTCTCCTCGCTCCAGGCGATGCTGCCGATCCTCGAGGCCGTGGTGCAGACCGGCAAGCCGCTCCTGATCATCGCCGAGGACGTCGAGGGCGAGGCGCTCGCCACGCTCGTCGTCAACAAGCTGCGCGGCGGCCTCAAGGTCGCGGCCGTCAAGGCTCCGGGCTTCGGTGACCGCCGCAAGGCCATGCTCGAGGACATCTCGATCCTGACCGCCGGCCAGATGATCTCGGAAGACCTCGGCATCAAGCTCGAGACCGTGACGCTCAACATGCTCGGCCGCGCCAAGCGCGTGCGCATCGAGAAGGAGAACACCACGATCATCGACGGCGCCGGCAAGAAGAAGGACATCGAGGCCCGCGTCACGCAGATCAAGGCGCAGATCGAGGAGACGACCTCGGACTACGACCGCGAGAAGCTCCAGGAGCGCCTGGCCAAGCTCGCCGGCGGCGTCGCGGTGATCCGCGTCGGCGGCGCGACCGAGGTCGAGGTCAAGGAGAAGAAGGACCGCGTCGACGATGCCCTGAACGCGACCCGCGCCGCGGTCGAGGAAGGCATCCTGCCGGGCGGCGGCGTCGCCCTGCTGCGCGCGCTGAACTCGGTCAAGTCGCTCAAGACCCAGAACGACGACCAGAAGACCGGCGTCGAGATCGTCCGCAAGGCGATCGCCGCTCCGGCCCGCCAGATCGTCGACAACGCCGGCGATGACGGCGCGGTCGTGATCGGCAAGCTGATCGAGGCCAAGGACTACGCCTATGGCTACAACGCCCAGACCGGCCAGTACGGCGATCTGGTCAAGGCCGGCATCATCGACCCGACCAAGGTCGTGCGCACGGCGATCCAGGACGCGGCTTCGATCGCGGGCCTGCTGATCACCACCGAGGCGATGATCGCCGAGGCGCCGAAGAAGGACGCCCCGATGCCCCCGATGGGCGGCGGCGGTGGCATGGGCGGCATGGACTTCTGAGGAAGTCCAAACGCCCAAAGCGTACAAATGCCGAAATCGGGCAAGCCCGGTTTCGGAGGCGGCATGGACTTCTGAGGAAGTCCAGCTCCCACCGAAATGATGGAAGGCCCGGCGCAAGCCGGGCCTTCTTTTTTGCGCTGCCGGGACCAGCCTTCCGTTCCGTGGCCTTCCTCGCCTATAAAAGCGGCAAGCGCCTCCGCCAGGACGCGTGCCACGCAAAACGATCGGGAGAGGCCCATGACGACCTCCAAATTCCTCACCGGCGTCGCCTTCGCCGCAACGCTCCTCGCCACGCAGGCCGCGCGTGCCGACATCACCATCGGCCTCGTCGCGCCGCTGACCGGGCCGGTCGCCGCCTATGGCGACCAGGTCAAGAACGGCGCCCAGACCGCCGTCGACGTGATCAACAAGAATGGCGGCGTGCTCGGCGAGAAGCTCGTGCTGAAGCTCGCCGACGATGCCGGCGATCCGAAGCAGGGCGTCTCCTCCGCCAATCTGCTGGTCGGCGAGAAGGTCAAGTTCGTGGTCGGGCCGGTGACCTCCGGCGTCGCCATGGCGGTCTCGGACGTCTTCGCCGAAAGCGGCGTCGTGATGGTGACGCCGACCGCGACATCCCCGGCGCTGACGACGCGCGGCCTCACCAACGTCTTCCGCACCTGCGGCCGCGACGACCAGCAGGCGGAGATCGCCACGGCTTATGTCCTCAAGCATCTGAAGGACAAGAAGATCGCGATCGTCCACGACAAGGGCACCTACGGCAAGGGCCTCGCCGACGCCTTCCAGAAGGGCATCAATGCCGGCGGGCTGAAGGAGGTCGTCGCGCTCACCGTCAACCCCGGCGACAAGGACCTCTCGGCCGTGGTGACGCGGCTCAAGGCCGCGAATGCCGAGGTGATCTATTTCGGCGGCTACCATCCCGAGGGCGGGCTGCTCGCTCGCCAGCTCGCCGATGCCGGCGTCAAGGCGACGATCATCGGCGGCGAGGGCCTTTCCAACACCGAGTTCGCGGCGATCGGCGGCGAGCACGCCACCGGCACCCTCTTCACCAACGCGACCGACGCGCTGAAGAACCCCGATTCCGCCCAGGCCGTCGCGGCGCTGAAGGAGAAGGGCATCCCGCCGGAGGCCTTCACGCTCAACGCCTATGCCGCCGTCGAGGTGCTCAAGGCCGCGATCGAGAAGGCCGGCAAGCCCGCCGATGCGGCCGGCGCCGCCAAGGCTCTGGTCTCCGGCATGCCGATCAAGACCGCGATCGGCACGCTGACCTACGGCAAGACCGGCGATCTGAGCTCGCCGAGCTTCTCGATGTACAAATGGGACGCCGGCAAGATCGTCGCGGCGGAGTGATCCGGCGTCGACAGCCTGCGCGGGAACCCCTCTCCTGCATCGAAGTCGGCTGTTGCCGACTTCGACACTTTGAGTGCTGATCCCGGGCAGGCCCGAGATCAGGGAGAGGGGTAGGGGTTGAGGTGTAGGCCGTTGGTCCCGTGAAGCTCGACCTCACCGCCGCGCAGCGACCACGCTCGCTGAAGCCAGCCTCTCCGCCTGATGACAATTTGCTCATCCGGGCGCGGCGCCATTGAAAGGCCATCGGCGCTGCGACATGGTCCGAATCGTGGCCCCAACCGTCTCCCGCCAGGATTCCCGCCCATGCGCCTGTTGAGCATCCTCGTCGCCGTGCTGGCGGCCGTCGCGCTGGTCGTCGGCCAGCAGGCCGGGTCGGCCGGGGTCATCGGCATGGGCGTCATCGGCCTCATCCTGGCGGCGGTGACCTTCCGCTCGCCGACCCTGCCCTTCTTCCTGCGGATCTTCTCCAGCGTCTTCGCCATCGAATATCTGGTGTTCGGCGCGGCGGCGATCACAGCCGAGCTCGGCCAATGGCCCGCCGCCCTGCAGATCCCGCCGGTGCCGACCAGCCTGCCGACAACCGTTGGCGTCTTCGCGATCCTGATCTACGCGATCTCCTTCGTGCCGGTGATCGGGCGCATCGCTCGCATCGCCTCGCCCTATTTCGAATCCGACGAGATCACCACCGCCAATCTCTGGCCGATCGGCCCGTTCAGGATCAGGCTGGGCACGCTCGCGGTTGCGCTCTTCGTCTTCCTGATCGTGCTCAACCAGGTGCAGGTCGGCATCACGCTGCGCCTCTCCTTCTTCAACCGCGACATGTACGACGCGCTGCAGAACAAGGATGCGGCGGCGTTCTGGTACCAGCTCTTCTACGTGTTCTGCGTCTGGGCCGTGCTCTGGGTGATCTCGAACCTGATCGAGCTGTTCGCCAACTACACCATCCTGATCCGCTGGCGGCAGTACATGGCGAACGAGTACACGCGGCGCTGGCTCGACCATGCCACGCATTACCGGATCGCGCTCGCCGGCAGCGTCGACAACCCCGACCAGCGCATCGCCGAGGACACCCGCTCCTTCGTCAACCAGACCTACGGCTTCGCGCTGCCCCTGCTCTCGCAGGTCTCCACGCTGGTCTCGTTCTCGATCATCCTCTGGAACATCCAGGTCAGCTTCACGCTGCCCGGCACCTCCATCGCGATTCCGGGCTATATCTTCTGGGTGGCGTTCTTCTATGCGGTGGCGGCGACGTGGCTCACCCATGTCATCGGCCGCCCCCTGATCCGCCTCGAATTCGAGCAGGAGAAGCGGGAGGCGGATTTCCGCTTCGCCCTGGCCCGACTGCGCGAATATTCCGAGCAGATCGCGCTGATGGTCGGCGAGCCGACCGAGCGCGCCCATCTCGCCCAGCGCTTCCGCGACATCGTCGAGAACTTCTACCGGCTGGTCTGGCGCCGGCTGAAGCTGACCAGCTTCACCCTGTCCTACAACCAGCTCAGCGTCGTGCTGCCCTACATCATTCTGGCGCCGTATTATTTCGCCGGCACGATCACGCTCGGCATCATGATGCAGGTCGCCGGCGCCTTCGACCGGGTGCAGACGGCGCTCTCCTTCATCATCAACAGCTACTCCTCGATCGCCCAGTATCTCGCCTCGATCAACCGCCTGACCTCCTTCGAGAAGGCCGTCGCGGAGGCGCAGCACGGCGCGATCAGCGAGGAGGCGCTCGGCCGCGAGACCTCGCGCGACGAGAGCCTGCACATCCGCGACGCCACGCTCGCCCTGCCCAACGGCAAGCCGATCGTCAGGCTCGGCGCGCTCGATCTGGGCCAAGCCCGCTCGACGCTGCTGATCGGCCCCTCCGGCTCCGGCAAGTCGACGCTGTTTCGCGCCATCGCCGGCATCTGGCCCTTCGGCGACGGCAAGGTCGGCATCCCGGCGGAAGCCGAAATCATGCTGCTGCCGCAGCGCCCCTATCTGCCGCAAGGCTCGCTCAGGGCAGCGCTCGCCTATCCGGCCGCGGAAGACGCCTATGACGACGCCGCGATCCGCACCGCCATGGAAAAGGTCAAGCTCGGCCATCTCGCGGATCGGCTCGACGAGATCGATCTGTGGGGCCAGCGGCTCTCGGGCGGCGAGCAGCAGCGGCTGGCCGTGGCGCGCGCGCTTCTGAACCGGCCGGACTGGCTCTTCCTCGACGAGGCGACCGCCTCGCTCGACGAGAAGCTCGAGGACGAGATCTACGCGACGATCGAGCGCGAGTTGCCGCAGACGCGCATCGTCTCGATCGGCCACCGCACGACGCTGCGCGCCATGCACGAGGCCATCGTCGTGATGGAGCCGAATGCGGACGGCACCTTCACGCCGACGCCCGTCGTGAAAACGCCGGCCGCCTGAGGCGACCGGCGCGGAACGAAGAGGAGCCGATCAGAGCGAGCGGCTGAGGGTCAATTCGCCGGCCCCGCCCTTCAGCACGAGGCGGCCGTTGACGAGGTCCCATTTCTGGGTGGCGCGCAGCGCCATCAGGAAGGCGCGCTCGAAATCGAGGGCGCCCTTGTCGCAGGCACGCTTGGTAAGGGCGATGGGCCCGACCGCGAAGCTCTGCTCGCGCAGCGGATAGGCGGAGGCCGAGAAGGTGTTGCAGCCGCCGAAGCCGGTGCCGCGCAGGTTCTGGTCGACGATCAGGGTGGCGCGCCGGTCCTGGACCGGCTTGCCGTTCAACGTCATGAGGCTCCAGCTCGCGCCGAACGGAAACTGCTTCTCCTGCTGCGGCATCGGGATCGGCCGCGTTCCGCCGCCGAGCTCCTCGCGCGACGGCGTCTGCTGGCGGCGCTGCGCCGCAGCCTCGCCCGGCATCAGCATCGGTGCGGTCAGGGCCGCAAGAACGGCCGCAAGGCCAAGGCGTCGGATCATGATCGTCTTACCCGCATTCACGCGTGCGGCAGTGCGACCTGCCGCCAAATCGGTTAACGCCTAAAGCATCGGATCGGAAAGTGGTATCCACTTTTCGGAAAAATCCGATGCGTCGACAATCGGGTCCAATTGGTTCGGGATCAAGGCCGAAGCGTGGGCGATCCCGCCGTTCCGAAGCTGCCGCATGGTCAGATCCGTGCGTTCAGCCGCTCCAGCAGCGGGTTCGCGCGGCGGAAGACATAGGCCGGGGCGCTGACGGTGACATCGTCGGCACCGAGCCCGTCGAGATGTTCGACCAGCGCGAAGACCACCTTGTCCGGGCAATGCAGCGTCAGCGGCGCACCAGTGGCGGGCGGCCCGAAGGGCAGGCGCGCGCCGAAACGCTCCTTCAGCCCGGCGAGCGCCTCGGCCGTCAGATCGAGCCGGGCGCGGACCTCGCGCAGCGTACGCCCCTCCTCCTCGGCGGCGATGCGCGACAGGATCGTTCGCGCCGCCGCCCGCGCCCGCTCGCCCCAGGGCGCCCGCATCGCGGCGACGAGATTGGCTTCCGAGGCCAGCATCACCCCGTCGTCGAGCACTTTCAGCGCATTGGCGGCAAGCGTCGCGCCGGTCGTGGTGATGTCGACCACGATCTCGGCCGTTCCGGCGGCGGGCGCGCCCTCGGTCGCGCCGAGGCTTTCGACGATGCGGTAATCGGCGAGGCCGTGGGCGGCGAAGAAGCGGCGGGTCAGGTTCACGTATTTCGTCGCGACGCGCAGCTTCCGGCCGTGGCGTGCCCGCATCGCCGAGGCGACGTCGTCGAGATCGGCCATGGTTCGCACGTCGATCCAGGCTTGCGGCACGGCGACGACGACATTGGCATGGCCGAAGCCGAGGGGGGTGAGCATCTCCACCGCCGCATCGGCGTCGGAGAGCTGCTCGCGCACGAGGTCCTCGCCGGTGATGCCGATATGGGCGGCGCCGGAAGCGAGCTGCGCCACGATCTCGGAGGCCGAGAGGAAGGCGACCTCCGCCCCCTCGACGCCGGCGATGGCGCCGCGATAGTCGCGCTCGCCGCGCGACTTGACGAATTTCAGCCCGGCGCGGCCGAAGAAGGCGGTGGCGTTCTCCTGCAACCGCCCCTTGGAGGGCACGGCGAGGACGAGCGGGGCGTCGTCGGCTTGCGGCCGGCTCATGCGGCGTCTCCCGTCAGGCGGTCGAGCCAGAGCGAGGCGCCGACGGCCGCAAGCGGCCCGCGTGCGCCAAGCCGGCCGAGAAGGTTGTCATAGCGGCCACCGCCGGCGACCGGCTTGCCGTCGCCGCGGGCGGTGTCGTGCAGCTCGAAGATGAAGCCGGTATAGTAGTCGAGATTGCGGGCGAAGCCGGCCGAGAAGCGGATAGCGCCGATATCGACGCCGCGCGCGGCGAGGAAGCCGGTGCGCTCGTCGAAGGCGTCGAGCTCGCGGCCAAGATCGAGCGCCGCCTCCCCAGCGAGCGCGCGCAGCGCCGCCGACGCCGTATCGGGATCGCCGGAGACGGCGAGCACCCGCTTGAGCAGCGCCTTGACGTCGCCATTGACCGGGTTCTCCCGCTCGGCGGCGCGCGCCAGGAAGCGCTCGGCGATATCGGCGGCGGAGCGCCCGCCGACGGTCGAGATGCCGGCGATGGAGAGCACGTCCTCGACGAAGGCGCGGGCGGCCTTGGGATCCTGCCCCTCGAGCGCCTTGAGCAGGCCGGCATGGGCGGGCTCACCCTCCGCGGCCGGCGGATCGAGCGCGGCGACGGCGTCCGCGCCCCTGCCCTGCACCACGGCGCGCACCAGCCGGCGCCGCGCCCCTTGCGGCACGCAAAGCCCGTCGAGCAGCGCGCCGAGCAGCGCGACATCGCCCATGACGATGCGCGGCGCGTCAAGCCCCAGCGCCGCCGTCGCCTCGATGGTGAGCGCCATGATCTCGGCATCGGCGGCGGCGCGATCGTCGCGGCCGAAGGATTCGATGCCCGCCTGCTGGAACTCGCCGGGCTCGCCCGCGCGCATGCGGAAGACCGGGCCGGCATAGGCATAGGCCGCCGGCTCCGTCCGGCCCGAGGCGATGTGATCGAGCGCGACGGGGATGGTGTATTCGGGGCGCAGGCACCAGTCGCGGCCGTCGGCGTCCTGCGTCATGAAGATGCGGCGGCGGATATCCTCGCCCGAGAGATCGAGGAAGACGTCCGCCGGCTGGAGGATCGCCGGTTCGGCATGGGCATAGCCCTCGCTCGCGAAGAGCGCGATCACGGTCTCGATGCTGGCGCGGCTTGCGGGCACGGCTCGTCCTGTCCTGTTTTCGGCCGATGCTCCAACAATAGGATGGATCATCGTTATCGCGTCCGGTAGGACGCGCGATGATCTAGCAGCGATGCGGTGGATTTTCGAGAGTTTTGCGGGAATTGGGTGAACGGGAATCCGCAGGCCGCCGCGGGCTCACAGGGCAAGCCCCGCATCCCAATAGGGCGTGGCGCCGTAGAGCTCGCCGAGATAGTCGACGAAGGCGCGCACCTTCTGCTCGAGATGCCGGCGGCTCGGATAGACCGCGTAGACCGCGACGCGCGAGCCGACCGCATAGGCCGGCAGGACCCGCCGCAGCGCGCCCGATTTCAGCTCCGGCCCGACATCCCAGGTCGAGCGCAGCGCGATGCCCAGGCCAGCCAGCAGCGCCTCGCGCACGACCTCGCTCGAATTGGTGCGCAAGGGACCGTTGACCCTGACCGGGACCGGCCCCTCCGGCCCGTCGAGCCGCCAGTGGTCGGCATTGTGGGCGATCAGCCGGTGGCCGGCGAGGGCGGCGATATCGGCCGGCGTGCCGTGCTCGGCGAGGTACCCCGGCGTCGCGCAGAGCACCCGGTGGTTGGGCGCCAGCCGCTTGGCGACAAGGCTCGAATCCTGGAGATCGGCAATCCGGATCGCCAGGTCGAAACCCTCGCCGACGACGTCGACGAAGGCATCGCCGAGCACGAGATCGACCGTCACCAGCGGGTTGGCGTCGAGGAAGCGCTTGAGATGCGGCGCGATGTGCATGCGCCCGAACGAGGTCGGCGCCGAGACCCTGAGCGTCCCGCGCACCTGGCCGGCGCCGCTCGCGACCCAGGCTTCCGCCTCCTCGATCGAGGCCAGGATCGAGACGACGCGCTCGTAGAAGCCGTGCCCGGCCTCGGTGAGGGCGAGCTGGCGCGTCGTGCGCTGGAGCAGGCGCACGCCGAGCCGCTCCTCCAGCCGGCGGATGCGCTTGGAGATCACGGCCGGCGACAGGTTGAGCTGCCGCCCGGCCGCCGACATGCTCCGGGTCGTGACCACATGCGCGAAGACGTCTAGATCGCCGAACCGGTCCATCGATGCGCCACCTTTTCCAATCCGGAAATAATGTCTGGCTTTGGTCGCGCTGCAAGGGGCATTTAATTGTTCTAAACTCCGCCGCGCGGAGATGGCGGGTTTCAGCGGCGCCTTGCGCCTTACGAAAAAGCGGGAGAGAAAAGATGGGCGCGATCGCTTTTCCGATGCCGGATGCCGGCGTCCTCGCCCGCCGCGAGGCGATCATCGCCGGCCTTTCGCAGCTCGTCGCGCCGAACGCGCTGATCACCGGCGAGGACGAGCGCCGCCCCTACGAGACCGATGCGCTCAGCGCCTATCGCCGCATGCCGCTGGCGGTGGTGCTGCCCTCGACGACGCAGGAGGTCGCGGCCGTCCTGCGCTATTGCCGGCAGGAGGGCGTGCCGGTGGTGCCGCGCGGCTCGGGCACCTCGCTCTCCGGCGGGGCGATCCCGCAGGAGGACGCGGTGGTCGTCGGCGTCTCCAAGATGAGCCGCATCCTTTCGATCGACTACGCGAACCGCGTCGCCCGGGTCGAGGCCGGCGTCACCAATCTGGCGGTGACGGGGGCGGTCTCGGCCGAGGGCTTCTTCTACGCGCCCGACCCGTCCTCGCAGCTCGCCTGCTCGATCGGCGGCAATATCGGCATGAACTCCGGCGGGCCGCACTGCCTGAAATACGGCGTCACCACCAACAACGTGCTGGGCGTGACCCTGGTGACGCTCGAGGGCGAGATCGTCGAGATCGGCGGCTCCCATCTCGATTCCGCCGGCTACGACCTGCTCGGGCTGATCATCGGCTCGGAGGGCCAGCTCGGCATCGTCACGGAGGCGAGCGTGCGCATTCTGCGCGCGGCGGAGGGCGCGCGGCCGGTGATGTTCGGCTTCCCGACCAGCGAGCAGGCCGGCGCGGCGGTGGCGGCGATCATCGGCGCCGGCATCATCCCGGTCGCGATGGAGTTCATGGACAAGCAGGCGATCGACATCTGCGAGGCTTTCGCCAAGGCCGGCTATCCGATGGATTGCGGCGCGCTCCTGATCATCGAGGTCGAGGGCTCGGACGAGGAGATGGATGCCGGGCTCGCCCGCATCGTCGCCATCGCCCGCGAGCACGGCGTCACCACGGTGAAGGAATCACGCTCGGCGATGGAGGCGGCGGCGATCTGGAAGGGCCGCAAATCCGCCTTCGGCGCCACCGGCCGCGTCGCCGACTACATCTGCATGGACGGCACCATCCCCACGGGGCAACTGCCGCATGTGCTCAGGCGCATGGACGAGATCGTGAAGAGCTACGGGCTTCGCGTCGCCAACGTCTTCCACGCCGGCGACGGCAACCTGCACCCGCTTGTCCTCTACAACTGCAACGACCCGGTCGAGGCGCAGAAGGCGGAGGATGCCGGAATGGACATCCTCAAGCTCTGCGTCGAGGTCGGCGGCTGCCTGACCGGCGAGCACGGCGTCGGCATCGAGAAGCGCGACCTGATGAACGTCCAGTTCAACCCGGAGGACCTCGCCCAGCAGATGCGGGTCAGGGCGGTGTTCGATCCCGCCTGGCTGCTCAACCCGGCCAAGGTGTTCCCGCTGGAAGGCAGGGTGGTCGCGTGATCGTCCACACCCCCACCACCGAGGCGCAGGCCTGCGCCGTCGTGAAGTCGGTCGTCGACAGCGCCACGCCGCTGGCGCTGTGCGGCGGCGGCACGCGCGCCGGCCTCGGCCGCCCGGTGCAGGCCGCGAGCACGCTATCCAGCGCCGGCCTCACCGGCATCACGCTCTACGAGCCGGCCGAGATGGTGATCGCCGCGCGGGCCGGCACGCCGCTCGCGCTGGTGCAGGAGACGCTCGCCGCGCACGGCCAGATCCTGCCCTTCGAGCCGATGGACCACCGTGCCCTCTACGGCAGCGAGGGCGAGCCGACGATCGGCGCCGTCGCCGCCTGCAACATCTCCGGCCCGCGCCGGATCAATGCCGGCGCGGCGCGCGATTCCCTGATCGGTGTGCGGCTGGTCAACGGCCGCGGCGAGATGATCAAATCCGGTGGGCGGGTGATGAAGAACGTCACCGGCCTGGATCTGGTCAAGCTCATGAGCGGCAGCCACGGCACGCTCGGCTTCCTCACCGAAGTCACCTTCCGCGTGCTGCCGCGGCCTGAACGCATCGTCACGCTGCAATGGCGCGGCCTTTCGAGCGACGAGGGCGTCGCGCTTCTGTCGAAGGCGCTGGGCTCGCCCTTCGAGCCGATGGCCGCGGCGCATCTTCCCGCCGGCCTCGCCGGCGAGGCGGCGCTGACCCTGCTGCGGCTGGAGAATTTCGCGGATCCGATCGCCTACCGCGCAGGAGAGCTCGCCGCGCTGCTTGGCGCATACGGCGTGCCCGACCGTCTCGAAGGGGCCGGGCCTGACGCGCTCTGGCGCGACATCCGCGACGCGGCTTTCTTCGCCGATACCGGGGAGGCCGTCTGGCGGCTCTCGCTTGCCCCGACGAACGGCCCGAAGGCCACCGCCGCCATCGCGCGCGCGCTTCCCGCCGCGCGCTCATTCCACGACTGGGGCGGCGGGCTGGTGTGGCTTGCGGTTCCGGCCGATGGCGATGCCGGCGCCGCCGCGATCCGCGCCGCGCTGAGGCCGCTCGGGGGACACGCCACGCTGGTGCGGGCGCCTGACGCGGTGCGGGCTGCCGCCGACGTGTTCCAGCCTCTGTCCGGGCCGCTGATGCGCCTGACAGCCGGCATCAAGACAAGCTTCGACCCGGCCGGCATCTTCGAGCCCGGCCGGATGTATGCGGGGATCTGATGCAGACCAACTTCACCCCCGAGCGCCTCGCCTCCGATCCGCGCATGCCGGCCTCGGAGAAGATCCTGCGCACCTGCGTGCATTGCGGCTTCTGCACCGCGACCTGCCCGACCTATCTCCTGCTCGGCGACGAGCTCGATTCCCCGCGCGGGCGCATCTACCTGATCAAGGACATGCTGGAGACCGGCAAGCCCGTAACCGACGAGGTGGTGACGCATATCGACCGCTGCCTCTCCTGCCTCTCCTGCATGACGACCTGCCCCTCCGGCGTGCACTACATGCACCTCATCGACCATGCCCGCGCCCATATCGAGGAGACCTATGAGCGCTCCTGGCACGACCGGCTGCTGCGCAAGGTGCTGGCGGCGATCCTGCCCTATCCCGGGCGCTTGCGCGCCGCGATGCTGCTGGCGCTGCCGGCAAAGCCGTTCGCCTCCGTCCTCGGCCTGATCCCGGCCATCGGCCCGCGCCTGAAGGCGATGCTGGCGCTGGCGCCGGCGCGGCTGCCGACACGCTCGGCGATGGAGGGGCCGCAGAGCTTTTCGCCCGAGGCCGGGCGGGTGAAGCGCGTCGCGCTGCTCTCGGGCTGCGCCCAGCCGGTGCTCAACCCGGCGATCAACGAGGCGACGATCCGCCTGCTCAACCGCCACGGCGTCGAGGTCGTGCTGCCGAAGGGCGAGGGCTGCTGCGGCGCGCTCGTCCACCACATGGGGCGCGAGCACGACGCGCTGTCCTTCGCGCGCGCCAATATCGACGCCTGGACGGCGGAGATCGAGGGCGAGGGGCTCGACGCCATCCTGATCACCGCCTCCGGCTGCGGCACCACGATCAAGGATTACGGCTTCATGTTCCGGAACGAGCCGGCTTATGCCGAGAAGGCGGCACGGGTCGCCGCGCTGGCGAAGGACATCACCGAGTTCCTGGAGACTATGGAGCTTTCGCCCGTGCGCGACGTCGCCATGCCGATCGCCTATCATTCCGCCTGCTCGATGCAGCACGGCCAGCAGTTGAAGGACGGGCCGAAGCGGCTGCTGACGGGAGCCGGCTTCAAGGTGAAGGACGTGCCGGAGGGGCACATCTGCTGCGGTTCGGCCGGCGTCTACAACATCCTCCAGCCCGAGATCGCCGGGCGGCTGCGCGAGCGCAAGATCGGCAATATCGAGCGCACCAGGCCGGTACTTGTGGCGACCGGGAACATCGGCTGCATGACCCAGATCGCGAAGGGTTTCGCCGACAAGGGCTCGGGCGTGCCGGTGGTCCACACCGCCGAGCTGCTCGACTGGGCGACCGGCGGCCCGCTGCCGGAGAAGCTCGCACGGGCAGGGATCGCGGACAGGCCGTTGCGGGAGCGCGCCCCGGCGGCGGAATAGCGCCCTTCTCCCCTCGGGGGAGAATGACGCGCTTGCCCCTTACGTCCACGCAGGCTACCGAGCGCCTGTGTTGGTTCGTGTCGTCTTTTTGCCGAGCAACACACAACAACACACAACAACACGAAACGAACGCCCATGTCCGCCGACGCATCCGCCCCTGCCAAGCTGAAGGCCCGCCAGCCGCGCGGCTTCGTCGATCGCGGTCCGGCCGATGTCGCCGCCACCGAGCGCATGCTGTCCGTCATCCGCGAGAGCTTCTCGGTCTACGGCTTCGAGCCGGTCGAGACGCCCTTCGTCGAATACACCGACGCGCTCGGCAAGTTCCTGCCCGACCAGGACCGGCCGAACGAGGGCGTCTTCTCCTTCCAGGACGACGATGAGCAGTGGCTCTCGCTGCGCTACGACCTGACGGCGCCGCTCGCCCGCTATGTCGCGGAGAATTTCGACGCGCTGCCGAAACCCTATCGCAGCTATCGCGTCGGCTATGTCTTCCGCAACGAGAAGCCGGGGCCGGGCCGTTTCCGCCAGTTCATGCAGTTCGACGCCGATATCGTCGGCGCGGGCTCCGTCGCGGCCGATGCCGAGATCTGCATGCTCGCGGCCGACACGATGGAAAAGCTCGGCATCAAGCGCGGCGACTACGTCGTGAAGGTCAACAATCGGAAGGTTCTCGACGGCGTGATGGATGCGGCCGGGATCGATCCCGCCCAGCGTCTCACCGTGCTGCGCGCGATCGACAAGGCCGACAAGTTCCCGCTGGAGGAGGTCCGCAAGCTCCTCGGCGAGGGCCGCAAGGACGAAAGCGGCGACTTCACCAAGGGCGCCGGGCTATCCGCTGCGCAGTCCGACCGCGTCCTGCGCTATCTCGCCCTCGGCCAGAAGCTCGCCGAGCTGGGCAAGGCCAATACCGGGGACAGCGAAGGCTCGGCCGCGCTGTCCGCCGCGGCGCTCGACGACCTCCGTGGCCTCGTCGAAGGCGCCGGGAACGGCGAGGCCGGCATCGCGGAACTGGAGCAGATCCGCGCGCTGATCACGGCGGCCGGCTATCTCGGGCGCGTCATCATCGACCCCTCCGTCGTCCGCGGCCTCGAATACTATACCGGCCCGGTCTACGAGGTGGAGCTGACCTTCCCCGTCACCAACGAGGACGGGCAGGTTGTGCGCTTCGGCTCGGTCGCGGGCGGCGGGCGCTATGACGGGCTCGTCGGCCGCTTCCGGCCCGATCCCGTGCCGGCGACGGGCTTTTCCATCGGCGTCTCGCGGCTCTATGCGGCGTTGAAGGCGGTGAAATCCCCCATCGTCGACAGCCGCAACGAATTGCCGCTCGTCGTCGTCACCGCGATGGACAACAAGTCGCCGGAGTTCATGCCGGGCTATCAGGCTTTCGTCTCCGCGCTCCGGCAGGCGACGGATGCGGGGGGCAAGCCGCTGATGCGCGCCGATCTCTATCTCGGCACCTCCGGCTTCAACGCCCAGATGAAGTATGCAGACCGGCGCGGCGCCGTCTGCGCCGTCATTCAGGGCTCGTCCGAGCGCGAGGCCGGGACGGTCGTGATCAAGGACCTGATCCTCGGCGCGGCGCTCGCCGCCGCCGGCCGCGACGTCAAGGATTCGGCCGAGCACAAGGCGAGGCAGGCCGAGGCCCAGTTTTCCGTGCCGGTCGCGGATCTGGTCGAAGAGGTGAAGCGGGTGCTGGCGCGGCACGCGTGAAGGGCGCCGCCGCCGGCGAGGGAGGACAACCATGTTCGGCGTGCTCGAGGGCACAGGCGTCAGCGTGCTCGATCCGCGTTTCCAGGGCGTCGTCCCCGGCTCCGCCCGGATCGAGCGGCTGTGGACGGGCGGGCGCTGGACGGAGGGGCCGGTCTGGTTTGCCGCCCACAACACGCTCGTCTGGTCGGATATCCCGAACGACCGGATGCTGCGCTACGACGCGCTGTCGGGCCAGACGGGCCTCTTCCGCCAGCCGGCGCGCAACGCCAACGGCAATACGGTCGATGCCGAGGGCCGGCTCGTCACCTGCGAGCATGGCGGGCGGCAGGTGACACGCACCGAGCATGACGGCTCGCTCACGGTGCTGGCGAGCCATTATGGCGGCAGGCGCCTGAACTCGCCCAACGACGCCGTGGTGAAGTCGGACGGCTCAATCTGGTTCACCGACCCCGATTACGGCATCCTCAGCGACTACGAGGGCGACAAGGCGCCAAGCGAGATCGGCGCCTGCCATGTCTACCGGATCGATGGGGCAAGCGGCGAGATCGCCATCGTCGCCGACGATTTCGTCAAGCCGAACGGCCTCGCCTTCTCGCCGGACGAGAGCATCCTCTACATCGCCGATTCGGGCGCGAGCCACGATCCCGAGCACGGGCCGCGGCATATCCGCTCCTTCAGGGTGGGGGCGGACGGGCGCACGCTCAACCGCTCGCGCGTGTTCGCCACCTGCACGGCCGGGCTGTTCGACGGCCTGCGCCTCGACGTCGAAGGCCGGATCTGGACGAGCGCCGGCGACGGCGTCCATGTCTACGATCCGGACGGCACGCTGATCGGCAAGGTCGCGATCCCCGAGACCGTCGCGAATCTCACCTGGGGCGGGCCGAAGCTCAACCGCCTGTTCATCTGCGGCACGACCTCGCTCTATGCGGTGATGACCTTAACCAACGGAGCGGCGCGGCCTTAATCGTCCCGCCCGACATAAGCCGCAACGTCGCCCATCCGCTTCAGCGTGCGCCAGTAGATGTCCTCCATCAGGAGATGGGCGAACTCGCCGTTGCGGCCGATGCTGTAGAGGCCGTCGACTCCGGTGCCGCGGGCGAAATCGCGGCGTCGCTCCTCGTATCGCGACAGATAGACGGGATAGGCGAAGGGCGTCCTCAACATGCCGCCCGCGCCGAGATAGCGGGCGCGAAGATGCGGATAGATGCGGGCAAGCCCCTCGAGGCAGGCTTCGGCGAGCTTCTCGTCCGGCATGGTCCACCAGGCGTCGCCGACCTCGCAACCGATGTCGAAGGTGAGCTGCGTGCGCCCCTGCGGCGCGAGCCAGGGCATCGAGAACGGTGCTTCCGTCACGCGGAAGAAGGCTTGCGTCCTGTCCGGCACCCACAGCATCGTGTCGGGCAGGAGATGGCGGCCCTCGAAGCGCAGATTGACGAAGATCATCGGGCGGTAGCGGAAGCCGCGCAGCGCGTCGAGCGCGTCGGTGCCCTCGACCAGACCCGGCAGGACATGCACCGGCGCGGTCGAGATCACCGCCGAGACGCCGATCTCGCGGCCGTTGACCTTCACCGCCGCGACCTTGCCGTTCTCGACGAAGATGCGCTCGACCCTGGATTCGAGCGCGATGCTGTCGCTGAGGCCGGCGACGGTCGGCTCCAGCAGCTTCGCGACGCCGCCCTCGGGGTAGACATGGTAGACCGCCGGGCTTTCCGGCATCTCGTGCGAATAGCCGTTGCAGACCGCCTTGCCCGAAAGCCGCGACGCCGCCTTCAGATAGAGCGTCTTCATTACCCCGGCGGCGAGCTTCTCGCCGACCGCGGGCGAAAGCTCGGCCGCAGGCGCGCCCGACCAGGCTTCGGCCAGCGGGATCGCGACATCCTCGGCGAGCGCGCCGCCATAGGCGTTGCGGAACCAGTCGGCCGCGCTCGCGACCGGCCGGGGGCTGAGGCGGGCCGCGACGGCGCTTACCGCATAGCGCGGCGAGAGCGCGAGCCCGAAGGGATAGCCGTAGCTCCGGCCGCCCAGCATCACCGCCTCGCCGTAATGGCGGACCGTGCGCGAGACCGTGCCCGCCCCCATGGCGTCGGCCAGCCGGTTGGAGACGAAATGGGCGCCGAAATCATAGGTATAGCCCTCGGCGTCCTTGAAGGACGAGGCCATGCCCCCGACGGAGCGGCCGCTTTCGAAGACGGTGGCGCGAAGCCCGCGCCGCTCCAGCTCGAAGGCGGCGGTGAGCCCGGCGATGCCCGCCCCCACAACCGCGACCGGCCGGGCAAGGCGGCGCCAGACGGCGGGAGCCTGTACGGCGATGTTCATGGCGCTCGCTCCGCAATCATCGATCCCTGTCGATGACCGATGCCTAACAGGAGCGAATGAATTCGGATTTGCGCCGAAGCGACAATCAAAGACCCGAAATACAACGAATCTTTAAGCTTAACCGGCCGGCGGCCGGCGCCGCGGCGCATTCCCCATCCGGCCCATGACCAGCGGCACGGCCAGCCCGACGGCGACAAAGCGCATGAGATGATGCGCGCCGACATAAAGCGTATCGAGCCCCATGGCGAAGGCGAGCATCGCCATCGCCTCCAGCCCGCCGGGCGCGAAGGCCGCCATGCCGCTGGCATAGGAGACGCCGGCGAGCCAGGCCGCGGGCCAGGCGAACAGGAAGGCCACCACGATCGAGACGGCGAAGCTGCCGATGGCGAGCGGGAACAGCCTCCTAAGCTCGCTGCGCGGGATATGCGCGATGCGCCCGCCCATGGTGGCGCCGAGCAGGACCTGCACGGCGATCTGGATCTGCAGCGGCAGCCCCCCTTCGATGAGGCCTGTGGCGTGCAGCACGGAGCTGGCGAGCGTCGCGCCGAGCATCAGCGGGGCGGACAGGCCGAGCCGCTGGAAGACGAGCCCCAGCGCCAGCCCCGCCATCGTCACGCCGAACATGGTGCCGGCATCGATTGCGTTGACGACGGGAGCCGGCGTGCCGGCAACGGCGCCGCTCAGTTGCATCGCGCTCGGCAGGAGCGCCACCAGCACGAGCAGGCGAAACAGCTGGACGACCGAGATCCGGCCGATATCGGCGCCCTTGGTCTGCGCCACCGCGAGCACGGTCGCGAGCGCGCCGGGCGCGGTGGCGAGCAGCGCATCGACCCAGGGCCAGCGCGCGACATGCCTGAGATAGGCGCCGGTCACGAGCATGATCGCGACGATGCCGATCAGCAGGACGAGGAGGGAGGCGGGATAGCGGGCCGCCGCCGCCAGCGCCTCGGGCGTCGCCGCCGAACCGAGGATCACGCCGGACAGGACCATGGTGGCATCGAACCAGGACCGGCGCAGGCTCGGCAGCGGGCGCAGCAGCGCGACGGTCACGCTCAGCAGCGCCGAGCCGGAGAGCCAGGCTGCGGGCATGCCCAGGAGGGCGAAGCCCCCGCCCCCGATCGCCGCCAGCGCGATGACCAGGATCTCGCGCCGGAGGATAGCCAGCCGCTTCGAAGGATAGCCGAACGGTTTCATCGTCCTCCCGCCGCGCCAGGGGCAAGCGGCGCCGGGCGTTCATGACGATGGTCCGGCGACGGGTCAACCGGGCGGCTCCCCGCGGCGCGCAGGGCGGCGTTGCGCCGCGAGCGGCGGCGTCAGAGGCCGGCCAGCGCCTTCTGCAAGCGCGCCACGGCCTCGACCAGATCGGCGGATTTGCGGGCGAAGCAGAGGCGAAGGCCGCTCTCGCCGCCGGCCCCGAAGGCCGTGCCGGGTGCGAGGCCGACATTGGCGCGATCGATCAGATCGAGCGCGAGCGCACGTGAATCCGCGTGCCCGTCGACCGAGAAGAACTGGTAGAACGCCCCATCCGGCGCCGAGAGCGTGACGCGGTTCGTCGCCTTCAGCCCCTCGAAGACGATCCGGCGCCCCTCGGCCGCGCGCGCGATCTGCTCGGCGACGAAGCCCTCGCCCTCGTCGAGGGCGGCGACGGCGCCGCGCTGGACGAAGACCGGCGAGCCGGAGGACGAATACTGGATCAGGTTCTCGATGATCTGGCCGAAGGCCGCAGGGGCCTCGATCCAGCCGATGCGCCAGCCGGTCATCGCCCAGTTCTTCGAGAAGCTCTGGACGAAGACGACGCGATCCTGCGCCTCCATCACGTCGTGGAAGGAGGAGGCGCGCGGCGAGCCGTCATAGACGAAGCGGCCGTAGATCTCGTCGGCGACGATCCAGATGCCGTGCCTGCGCGAGAGCGCGAGCAATGCTTCCTGCTCGGCGCGCGTCGCGGTCCAGCCGGTGGGGTTGGAGGGCGAATTCACCAGGATGGCGCGCGTGCGCGGCGTGATCGCGGCGGCAAGCCTGTCGAGATCGAGGGTGAAGCGGCCTTGCGCATAATCCATCGGCACGCAGACGGGCACCGCCCCGCAAACGCCGACGGCCGCGCCGAAATTCGGCCAGGCCGGGGTCGGGACGACGATCTCGTCGCCGGGGCCGGCGACCAGCCGCACCGCGATCTGCACCGCATGCATGCCGGAGGCGGTGACGAAGAAGCTCTCGGGCGAGAAGCCGCGGCCGTAGAGGCGCTGGTGATAGCGGGCGAGCGCATCGCGCAGCTCGGGGATGCCGCGCTGCCAGGTGTAGAAGGTCTCGCCGGCCTCAAGCGAGCGCACCGCGGCATCGGTGATGAAGGCCGGGGTGGAGAGGTCGCCCTCCCCGACCCAGAGCGGGATCAGGCCCGGCCGCTGCCGGCCATGATCCACCACTTCGCTGATCCCGCTCGGCGGCGCGTTGCGGGCTTCGGGGCGAAGCCCGGCAACCAGGGTGCTGCCCGGCGGGATGGCGCTGTTCATCGGGATCGGCCTCAGCGATTGGAAGACCGACCTTTAACCGATCGCGGGACAGGAAAGCATCAAATCGCGAGATCAGGTCAATCGGCGGCCGTGATGATTCAAGACCGCGCTTGAGCACCGGACCGAAAAGTGGAATCCACTTTTCGGAAAGATCCGATGCTCCAACAATAAGACGGATCATCGTTATCGCGTCCGATAGGACGCGCGATGATCCAGCGACCGGCTCAGGCCGATTTCTGCCTGAGCAGATCGCGGATCTCGCCGAGCAGGACGACATCCTCGGGCTTGGCCGCGGGCGCCGCTTCCTCCGCCGGCTTCTGCTTCTGGAGCTGGTTGATGCCCTTCACCACCAGGAACAGCACGAAGGCGATGATCAGGAAGTTGATCGCCACCGTGACGAAGTTGCCATAGGCCAGCACGGCGCCCTGTGCGCGGGCCGCCTCGAGCGTCGTCGCGGTGACGCCGCTGTTGAGCCCGATGAAATAGTTCGAGAAGTCGACGCCGCCGAGCGCGCCGATGAAGGGCATGATGATATCGGTGACGAGCGAATCGACGATCCTGCCGAAGGCCGCGCCGATGATGACGCCGATGGCGAGATCGACGACATTGCCCCGCAGGGCGAATTTTTTGAATTCTTCCAACATGCTGCACCCCTTGAGAATCGCCAGGTCTGCCCCCACAGCCGCCGCTGGACGCTAGACCGGTCAGGCGCCGCAGGGGAAGCCCGAAAACGCTGACGCGACGGCACCGTTCGGGGTTCGGCGCCAAAGAGCTGGGGATGCATCGGGCTTCAGACTTGCGCCGATGGCCTCTGGCGGGCCGGCGGGTCGTCCGATAATCTGGAGCATCGGCCCGAAAAGCGGACGTTCGAAGCGGATCCTCATGGCGCCACCCTCCCGGCCTCGTTCGCGCATCGCACCCGACAGGGGGGCGGCATGATTCCCGCCTGGTCCGTGGTGCTGGTCGCGCTCGCCTATCTGTGCGGGCTGTTCGCCGTCGCGCATGTCGCCGACACCTCGGGGCGCAGGCTGATGGCCGGCCGGGCACGGACGACGGTCTATGCGCTGGCGCTCGGCGTCTACTGCACCTCCTGGACCTTCTACGGCTCGGTCGGCTTCGCCAACCGCGCGGGCTTCGATTTCCTCGGCATCTATGTCGGGCCGATCCTGGTCATCGGGCTGGGCCACCGCTTCGTCGCCCGCATCGTCGGCATCGCCCGGTCGCAGAACATCACCTCGATCGCCGATTTCGTCGGCGCGCGCTACGGCAAGAGCGAGCGCGTCGCGGCGCTGGTGTGCATCGTCGCGGTGATCGGGGCGCTGCCCTACATCTCCCTCCAGCTCAAGGCCGTCGCGAACTCGCTCTCGGTCTTCCTCGAAGCGGCCGGCAGCCATGCGCCGGCGCCGGATGTGCCTGTGCTGAGCGACCTGCCCTTCCTGGTCGCGATCGTGCTCGCCGGCTTCGCCTGCGCCTTCGGCACCCGCCATATCGACGCCACCGAGCACCAGGACGGGCTGGTGCTGGCGATCGCGGTCGAATCCCTGATCAAGCTCGTCGCCTTCCTCGTACTCGGTTTCTTCGTCGTCTACGGGCTGTTCGGCGGCCCCGGCGACCTCCTGGCCCAGGCGGCGAAACCGGCCGGCGGCGCCCCGCCGGTCTGGGAGCGGACATCGAGCTGGCCGAATTTCCTGACGCTGACGCTGTTGTCGAGCTGCGCGGCGCTGCTGCTCGCCCGGCAGTTCCACATGACGATCGTCGAGAACCGCCAGGTGCGCGACGTGCGCCGCGCCGCCTGGATGTTCCCGCTCTATCTCATGCTGATCAACCTGTTCGTGCTGCCGCTGGCGGCGGCCGGCGAGATCCTGATCCCCGGCGGCGGCGTCGACCGCGACATGACCGTGCTGCTGCTGCCGCTCCAGCGGGAGGCCGGGCTGATCGCGCTCTTCGTCTTCATCGGCGGGCTCTCGGCCGCCACCGCGATGGTGATCGTCGCCTCCGTCGCGCTCGCGATCATGATCTCCAACCATCTCGTGATGCCGCTCCTGCTGCGCGGCCGGCGGGGCCTGAGCGACCCCGGGCGCCCGACCAGGCTGTTCGGCAGGCGCGGCGGCGGCAACAGCAATCTCGGCGGCGACCTCGGCTCGCAGGTGGTGATCATCCGGCGGCTGAGCATCTTCCTGGTGATCCTGTTGGGCTATCTCTATTACCGCGCCTCCGGCGAGGCGGCGCTGGTCTCGATCGGGCTGCTTTCCTTCGCCGCCACGGCGCAGATCGCGCCGGCCTTCTTCGGCGGCCTCGTCTGGCGGCGCGGCACGGCGCTGGGGGCGGCGGCGGGGCTGACGATCGGGACGCTGGTCTGGGCCTATACGCTCCTGATGCCGAGTCTGGCGCTGCCCGGCGGCTGGTGGAGCAGCGTCGTCACGCACGGCCCGTTCGGGGCCGGCATCCTCAGGCCGGAGGCGCTGTTCGGCCTGGAATGGCCGGGGCTGCCGCATGGCGTGTTCTGGAGCCTCGGGCTCAACATCCTCGCCTATGTCGGCTTCTCGCTGCTGCGGCCCGCCAATGCGATGGAGCGGCTGCAGGCGAACGCCTTCGTCGAATCCCAGCCGGCGACGATGGCGCAGTCCTTCTCGCTCTGGCGCACCACCATCACCGAGGGCGAACTGCAATCGACGATCGCGCGCTATCTCGGGCAGGAGCGTACGCAACGCGCCTTCGAGGGCTTCAACAGCAGCCGCGGCGCGGCCTCGGAAAGCGGGCGCCAGGCCGATATCCATCTCCTGCGCTTCGGCGAGCACCTGCTCTCCTCGGCGATCGGCGCCGCCTCCTCGCGGCTCGTGCTGTCGCTGCTGCTCAAGCGGCGCAACCTCTCGACCGAGGCCGCCTTCAAGCTGCTCGACGACGCCTCGGCGGCGCTGCAGTACAACCGCGACATCCTCCAGCACGGGCTCGACCATGCCGGCCAGGGCATCACCGTGCTCGACCGGGACCTGAGGCTGCTCGCCTGGAACCAGGCTTTCATCCAGCTCTACGACCTGCCGCCCTCGCTGGTGCGCTTCGGCACCGGGCTCGACGAGATCGTGCGCTTCAACGCGGCGCGCGGCGCCTATGGCGACGGCGCGCAGGACGAATTGATGGCGGCGCGGCTGGAAAGCTTCATCAACGACCGCGAGCCGGTGCGCCTCAAGCTCTACCCGTCGCGGAAGGTCATCGAGGTGCGCACCAACGCCCTGCCCGATGGCGGCTTCGTCACGACCTACACCGACATCACCGAGACGGTCGCCGGCGAGGAGGAGCTCGAGCGCGCCAATGAGAGCCTCGAGCGTCGCGTCGCCGAACGCACCGAGGAACTGCTCCACGTCAATGCCGAGCTCCAGCGCGCCAAGGCGGAGGCCGAGGCCGCCAATGCCTCGAAGACGCGCTTCCTCGCCGCCGCCAGCCACGACATCCTGCAACCGCTCAACGCGGCGCGCCTCTATGCCACCTCGCTGGTCGAGCGCGACCGCGGCAGCGGCCAGCCCGAGCTCGCCGAGAACATCGACGCCTCGCTCGACGCCGTCGAGGAGATCCTGACCGCGCTGCTCGAGATCTCGCGGCTCGACGGCGGCGCGCTGAAGCCCGAGCTCTCCTCCTTCCGCCTCGACGAGCTGATGCGCCAGCTCCAGCGCGAATTCGAGCCGAGCGCCCAGGAAAAGGGCCTGAAGCTCGTCTTCATGCCGACCAGCCTGACGCTCCGCTCGGACCGGCGGCTGCTGCGCCGGCTGCTCCAGAACCTGATCTCCAACGCCATCAAGTACACGCCCGGCGGCAAGGTGCTGATCGGCTGCCGGCGCCGGGGCAACCAGGTCGCGGTCGAGGTGATCGATACCGGCCTCGGCATTCCCCAGCGCCAGCAGAAGACCGTGTTCCGCGAGTTCCAGCGGCTCGACCAGGGCGCGAAGGTCGCGCGGGGCCTGGGGCTCGGCCTCTCGATCGTGCAGCGCATCGCGCGCGCCCTCGACCACGGGCTGACGCTCGATTCCGCGCCGGGGCGCGGCAGCCGCTTCTCGGTCCTGGTCCCGCGGGCCGCGCCGCTGCCGGCGATGACGACCGCGACGGCGCCCCATCACACCCCGGCCGGGCAACTCGCGGGGATGCGGCTCATCGTCATCGACAACGAGCCGGCCATCCTCGACGGCATGAAGCGCCTGCTCGAAGGCTGGGGTTGCCAGGTCACGACCGCCGCCGGGCTGGAGGAGGCGCTGCCGCATGTCGGCGGCAGGAGCGAGCCGGATGTCGTGATCGCCGACTACCATCTCGACCACGGCAACGGGCTGACCGCGATCAGCGCGCTCAGAGCCCGCGCCCGCACGCCGATGCCGGCGATCCTGCTCACCGCCGACCGGACGCCGCATGTACGGGAGGCTGCCGCCGCGCTCGACGTGCATCTGCTCAACAAGCCGCTGAAGCCCGCCGCGCTGCGCGCCCTGCTGGCACAATGGCGCGCGACGCGGCTCGCGGCGGAATAGGCGGCCAACGCCCATGCCCACGCTGCACGTATCCCCGCTGTCGCGGCTCGAGGAGACCGTCGCGCTGACCCGCGCCCGGCATCTGGTGACGCTGATCAATCTCGGCACCCCCGTCCGGCGCCCTCAGGGCATCGAACCCGACCGGCATCTCCTCCTCGGCCTGTCCGACATCAGCCGGCCGCTGGACGGGCATGTGCTCGCGGGCGAGGGCGACGTCGCGCGCCTTCTTGCCTTCCTGCGCGGCTGGGACCGCGCCGCGCCGATGGTGATCCATTGCTGGGCCGGGATCAGCCGCTCGACGGCCGCGGCCTATATCGCGGCCTGCGCGCTCGAGCCCGCCCGCGACGAGGAGGAAGCGGCCAAGGCGCTGCGCGCCGCCGCCCCCTCCGCGACGCCGAACGCCCGGCTCGTCGCGCTCGCCGACGCGGCGCTTGGCCGGCACGGCCGGATGATCCGCGCGATCGCGGGAATCGGGCGCGGCGCGGACGCCTTCGAGGGCACGCCCTTCGCCATGCCGCTCGCCTGAGCACGCAGCTTCCTGCGGGCTTTCATTACTATTGCCCGTGGATGCTACGGCGCTTTTGCCGGATCGCTGCACAAGATTGCTTGCGCTGGCTGAATTTTGCGACGATGCATCGCGCGGGAGGTTTTCGCCGTGACCATGACGATCGAGCTCGATTCGCGCGACCGCTCCATCCTGCGGATTCTCCAGCAGGACGGGCGCATCACCAATTCGGACCTGGCCGAGAAGGTGCATCTGTCGCCCTCGGCCTGCCTGAGGCGCGTGCGCCAGCTCGAGGAGAGCGGCCTGATCCGCGGCTATGCGATGATGCTCGACGACAGGATCGCGGGCTTTCCCGGCACCGCATTCGTCTTCGTCACGCTCGACCAGCAGGGCCGCGCCTCGCTGGAGAGCTTCGAGCAGGCGGTGCAGGGCCTGCCCGAGATCCTCGAATGCCATCTGCTCGCCGGCGCGCATGATTACCTGATGCGGGTGATCTATCGCGACAGCGCCGATTTCGAGCGCATCCACACCGACATCATCACGCAGCTGCCGGGCGTGACGCGCGTGCAATCGACGCTGGCGCTGCGGACGATCAAGAAGACCTCGGCCCTGCCGGTCTGAAGGCCGCCCCGCCGAAGCGGGTTGCGGCAAGCGGCCGTCCGGCCGATAAGCTTGCGGCAAAGAGGAATCAGCCCGTGAGCGCAGAGAAGACCCAGGATACTCCCCCGGCCGATGTCGCAGCCCTCCCCTTCGAGGCGGCGATGAAGGAACTCGAAGGCATCGTGGCGCGGCTGGAACGCGGCGACGTGCCGCTCGAGGAATCGATCGCGATCTATACCCGCGGCGAGGCGCTGAAGGCGCGCTGCGACGCGCTCCTGAAGCAGGCGGAAGCGCGCATCGAGAAGATCACGCTCGGCGCCGACGGCAAGCCGACGGGAACCGCCCCGCTCGACGTCGAGAGCTGACGCACGCGCGCCCACGGACAGCATGCGCACGACACCGGCCATCGTGCTCCCCGGCGCCCCCGCCCCCGCGGAGCCGTTCACGGTCACGGCCGAGATCGGGCTCGAAGACCGGATCGCCGCCGCGCTCTTCTGCTATCGCGACCTGTTCGCCACCGGGCGCCGGCGCATGCTGCATGCCTTCGCCTGGATGATGCTCATGCTCGTCATCATGGCGGGCTTCCAGGCCTGGCAGACGAGCGGCAGGGACGGCATCGGTGCCTTTGCCTCCCGCTTCGGTTCACAGCTTCTCGGCTATGGTGGCCTGCCGCTTCTCGTCGTCGCGGTGCTGGCCTTGGCCTATGCTCTCGCCTGGCCGGCGATCACCCGCAGGCGGCTCAGGAACTGGTATCGCGACGAGGGGCTGGACCGGCCCTTCACCGGCATCTACCGGTTCGAGCCGGGCGGGCTCATCTCCAGCGGCTCCGGCCGATCGAGCGCCACGGCCTGCCGCCGCATCGCCGGCGTCACCAGGGCACCGGAGCATCTCTTCATCCAGCTCAAGGATATGGAGGACGCCATCGCCCTGCCGCTGCGGACGATGGACGCAGAGCAGGCCCAGCGCATCGAGGCATGGGCCGGCTCCTGCCATGCCGGCGCCGCGCGGGCAGAGCCCTTCCCGGAGCTGGCGGGCGAGCCGGCGCAGGAGCCGATCCTGACGGCCCGCTTCGTCCGGACCGAGGCCGACCGTGTCGTCGAGCTCGGCTGGCAGATGGAGCGGCCCGGCATGAAGCGGCGGCGGCGGCGCGGCTTTGCGCTCGCCTTCGTCGTCACGGCGCTGATCCCGCCGCTTCTCGTCGCCCTGCTCTGGCTGATCGATCCCGAGCGGGTGCCGCTGCGCCATTCCTTCCCGCTCTTCGTCGAGATGTTCGCGACCCATTTCTGGAAATGGGTGCTCGGCTTCTGGGCGGTGGTCGCCATCGTCATCGCGATCCATCCCCGGCTGCGGCGCATGCAGGCCCGGCAGATCGCGCGGCAATTGCAGAGGCGCGTGCAAGCTTATGAAACCGAAGTCAGGCTGTTCGAGGATCGTTTCGAGACGGTGCAGGACGGCCTGCGCAACCGCTTCGACCGGGCGGGGTTTGCGCGCGCCGAGCGGCAGAAGGAGCATATCCTGCTGCATCGGCGGGGTGACGAACCGCTGATCCTGCCGTTGCGGGCGCTGGAAGGCGACAGGCTGGCCCTGTTCGAGCGGATCGTCGATACTCATATCGGCCGGGGTGCCGGGTAATCGGAGGCAGGATGAGGATGAAGCTCGTCTGGTGGCTCGCGGCGGTTTTCACGGCGCCGATCCTGCCGGCTAAGGCCGAGACGGTGACGCTGCCGCACGGGCTCTCGATCACGCTGCCCGAAGGCTGGCGCGTCAATGGACCCTCCGAAGGCAGGGTCTCCGGGAGCGGCGGCCTCCGGCGCATCCAGCTCGTCTGCGAGAACGAGGCCTGCAAGCAGACGCAGGAGACCTGCACCATCCTGATGCGCGACGGGAAGGACGCCGAGGGCGCCGACGACGCGGCGAGGCTGCGGGCGCTCTATGCCTCCCCCCTCGACCGCTACTTCCGCCTGCGCGCCGTGCTGCGCTCGACCAGCAAGGACGCCGAGATCCGCAAGCCGCTGGAGATCACGCGCCTCGGCGGGCGGGAATGGTATCGCGTCGAGACCGATGCGCGGCACAACCGCAAGTCGGGGTTCTTCGCCGAGACGGTCGTCGACGGCCGTTATGTCGGCGGGATCTGCAAGACCTGCGAGACGGGCGAGGTGCGCCACCGCGACGGCGAGGCGATCCTGTCCGGCCTGACATCGGGCACCGTCAGAGCCGCGACGCTGCGCTGAGGATTGCGCCAGCGCCGGAAACCCTTTGCACGGCGGCGGCTTGCCCACCGAGCTCCCCGGCCCCAGATTCGGCTCCATGAGAAGGAGGCCGCCATGTCGCAACTGCCCGCCGACGATCCGACCCTGGGCGATGCCCGCTCCTGCGAGGCGATCGAGAAGGTGATCGTGTCCCGCTCCCATGATCTCGGCGGCTTCCAGGTCCGCCGGGCGCTGCCGGCGATCGGCCAGCGCATGGTCGGCCCCTTCATCTTCTTCGACCAGATGGGGCCGGCCGAGTTCCATCTCGGCGAGGGGCTCGACGTGCGCCCGCACCCGCATATCGGCCTCTCGACCGTGACGTATCTGTTCGACGGCGAGATCATGCACCGCGACTCGCTCGGCACCGCGCTCGCCATCAGGCCGGGCGCTGTCAACCTGATGACGGCCGGGCGCGGCATCGTCCATTCCGAGCGGACGGGGCTGGAGGCGCGCGCCACCGGCCCGAAGCTCTACGGCATCCAGGCCTGGCTCGCCTTGCCGAAGACGCATGAGGAGATCGCGCCGGAATTCGTGCATCACGGCGCGCCCGAATTGCCACGCATCGTCGAAGGCGGAAAACGCATCAGCCTGATCATGGGCCGGGCCTATGGCGAGACCTCGCCGGTCCGCTTCCCGTGGGAGGCGCTCTATGCGGAGGCCGTGCTCTCGCCCGGCGCGGTCCTGCCGCTCGACGCCGATTACGACGAGCGCGCGGTTTATGTCGTCTCCGGCCGGATCGACATCGCCGGCGAGGAGTTCGGCGCCGGCCAGCTCCTCGTCTTCAAGCCGGGCGACCGCATCTCGATCCTCGGCGTCGACCAGAGCCGGCTGATGCTCGTCGGCGGCGAGCCGATGGACGGGCCGCGCCATATCTGGTGGAACTTCGTCTCCTCCTCGAAGGAGCGCATCGAGCAGGCGAAGCAGGAATGGAAGACCGGCCGCTTCGACACCGTGCCGGGCGACGAGAGCGAGTTCATCCCGCTGCCCGAGCGTTAGAGCGCACCGGGTTTGCCAGCACGGCGCTGAGGCTCTATTCCGGAGCGGCCCCAGCGAAGGATTGAGACCGCTCGTGCCCCGCCCCTCCACACCGCTCCTCGACACGATCAACGATCCGGCCGATCTCAGGCAGCTCCGCGACACTCAGTTGAAAGAGCTCGCCGACGAGCTCAGGCTCGAGACGATCGATGCCGTATCCGCCACCGGCGGGCATCTCGGCGCCGGGCTCGGCGTGGTCGAGCTCACCGTCGCGCTGCACCACGTCTTCGACACGCCGCGCGACCGGCTGATCTGGGATGTCGGCCACCAGGCCTATCCGCACAAGATCCTGACCGGGCGGCGCGGGCGCATCCGCACGCTGCGCCAGCCCGGCGGGCTCTCCGGCTTCACCCGGCGCGCCGAGAGCCCCTACGACCCGTTCGGCGCGGCGCATTCCTCGACCTCGATCTCGGCCGGGCTCGGCATGGCGGTGGCGCGCGACCTCGCCGGGCGGCGCAACGCCGTCGTCGCGGTGATCGGCGACGGCGCCATGTCCGCCGGCATGGCCTATGAGGCGATGAACAATGCCGGCGCGCTCGATTCGCGCCTCATCGTCATCCTCAACGACAACGACATGTCGATCGCCCCGCCGGTCGGCGCGATGTCGGCCTATCTGGCGCGGCTGGTCTCGGGGCGGACCTACCGCTCGATCCGCGAGGCCGCCCGCGAGCTCGCCGGCAAGCTGCCGCGCTTCCTGCACGACAAGGCCAAGCGCACCGAGGAATATGCCCGCGGCTTCTGGACCGGCGGCACGCTGTTCGAGGAGCTCGGCTTCTACTATGTCGGGCCGATCGACGGGCATAACCTCGACCATCTGCTGCCGGTGCTGCGCAATGTCCGCGATGCCGGCGACGGGCCGATCCTCGTCCATGTCGTGACGCAGAAGGGCAAGGGCTACGCCCCGGCCGAGGCCAGCGCCGACAAATACCACGGCGTGGTCAAGTTCGACCCCGTCACCGGCCAGCAGGCCAAGGCGCCGGCGAACGCGCCGAGCTTCACCGGCGTCTTCGCCAATTCCCTGATCAAGGAAGCGCGGGAGGACGACAGGATCGTCGCCGTCACCGCCGCCATGCCGTCGGGCACCGGGCTCGACGCCTTCGGCAAGGAGTTTCCGGGCCGGACCTTCGATGTCGGCATCGCCGAGCAGCATGCGGTGACCTTCGCGGCGGGCTTGGCGTGCGAGGGCTACAAGCCCTTCGTCGCGATCTATTCGACCTTCATGCAGCGCGCCTACGACCAGATCGTCCATGACGTGGCGATCCAGAAGCTGCCCGTGCGCTTCGCGCTGGATCGTGCGGGGCTCGTCGGCGCGGATGGTGCGACGCATGCCGGCTCCTTCGACGTCGCCTATCTCGCCTGCCTGCCCAACATGGTGGTGATGGCGGCGGCCGACGAGGCGGAACTGACCCATATGGTCGCGACCGCCGCGGCTTACGACGACGGTCCGATCGCGCTGCGCTATCCGCGCGGCGAGGGCGTCGGCGTCGAGATCCCCGATGTCGGCGTACCGCTTCCCATCGGCAAGGGCCGCATCGTCCGCGAGGGCACGCGGATCGCGCTCGTCTCGCTCGGGACGCGGCTCGCCGACTGCCTCAAGGCGGCCGAAGGGCTGGCGCAGCGCGGGCTCTCGGCCACCGTGGCGGATGCGCGCTTCGCCAAGCCGCTCGACGCGGCGCTGATCCTCAGGCTCGCCCGCGAGCACGAGGTCCTCATCACGGTCGAGGAAGGCTCGGTCGGCGGCTTCGGCAGCCATGTGCTGCATCTCCTGGCGCAGAACGGCGCGCTCGACGCCGGGCTCAAGGTCCGGAGCCTGACGCTGCCGGACGTCTTCCAGGACCACGACAAGCCGGACGCGATGTATGCCGCCGCCGGGCTCGACGCGGCCGGCATCATCCGCGCCGTCGAGGCGGCGCTGGGCCAGCCGAGCGCGGTGAGGCTCGCCTGAAGAGCCGGGCCGACCAGCTGCTCGTCGCGCGCGGCTTCTTCGAAAGCCGGGCGCGGGCGCAGGCCGCGATCGCGGCCGGGCTCGTCACCGCGAATGGCGCCCCCGTGCGCAAGGCGTCCGAGATGCTGGCGCGGGATGCCGCGCTGAGCGCGCAGGCGCCGCACCCTTACGTCTCGCGCGGGGGGCTGAAGCTCGCCGGCGCGCTCGACGCCTTCGGCTTCGATCCGGCGGGCCGTGTCTGCCTCGATGTCGGCGCCTCGACCGGGGGGTTCACCGACCTCCTGCTGCAACGCGGGGCGCGCCATGTCGTGGCCGTCGATGTCGGCCACGGCCAGCTGCACGCCTCGCTCAGCGCCGATCCGCGCGTCTCGAGCTTCGAGGGGCAGGACATCCGCACGCTCGAGGCCGCCGCTCTGCCCCAGCGGCCGGATCTCGCGGCGATCGACGTCAGCTTCATCTCGCTCAGGCTCGTGCTGCCGGCCGTCGCCGCGCTGCTTACGCCGCAAGCGGACATCGCCGCGCTGATCAAGCCGCAATTCGAGGCCGGGCGCGCCGCGCTGAAGAAGGGCATCGTGCGCGACGAGGCGGTGCGCGCCCAGGTCTGCGAGGAGATCGTCGCGGTGCTGGAGGCGCTCGGCTTTCGCGTCGCGGCACCGATCCCCTCCCCGATCGAGGGCGGCGACGGCAATCGCGAATATCTCGTCGGCGCGCGGCGGGGCGCCTGATCAGCCCGCGAACAGGGCGTCGACCTGCGCCTGCAAGGCGATATCCTCGAACGGAGCGACATCGTCGGCGCCGTTGGTGTTGATGAAGCGCGTGGCGCGGGCGATCTGCCGGCGCAAGGTCTCGCCGGCGACCTCGACATAAGTCTCCAGCTCCGGCGGCGGCGTCTCGGCGAGGCGCGCCGTCACGGTGCGGATCAGCGCCGACATCGACAGGCACAGCGTATCGAAGGCCTCGGCCCGCCCTGCCTCCAGCCCATCATAGGCGGCCAGCGCCGAGGCGGCGCAGCGCAGGGTCGAGGCGACGAAATGCTCGCGATAGCCGACGCATTCCCAGGCCTGGAGATCGGCGAGCACGCTCTCGTCCATCGCCGCCATCTCGATCAGCATCAGGGCTTCGCTGTAGCGGTTGAGGAAATCCGTCGACAGGCGCGGCGACGGACCGCCGCCGTCGTGCCGGTCGGCCGTCGCCCCAGCCAGCATTTCCGTCGCGATGACGCTCATCGGCTACCCCAAACCGGCGGGACTCTATCGAGGCAACCGCAAATAAAGTGTTGCTTGGCGTCGCCCGCCGCACGCTAAACACCGCCCATGTGCGGACGCTATGCGATCACCCTGCCCCCGGAAGCCATGCGCGCGAGCTTCGGCTATCGCGAGCAACCGAATTTCCCGCCGCGCTACAACATCGCGCCGACGCAGCCCGTGCCCGTCATCCGGCCGCATGGAAGCGCGCGGCAGTTCCTGCTGATGCGCTGGGGCTTCATCCCCGGCTGGGTCAGGGACGCGAAGGATTTTCCGCTCGTCATCAACATCCGCGGCGAGAGCGCGGCCGAAAAACCCTCCTTCCGCAACGCGCTCGCGCGGCGGCGCTGCCTGATGCCGGCGGACGCCTTCTACGAGTGGCGGCGCAGCGGCACAGGCAAGCAGGCCCGCAACGACGCCTTCCTGTTCCGTCGGCCGGATCGTGGTTTCTTCGCCTTCGCCGCGCTGTGGGAGACCTGGTCCGCGCCCGACGGCTCGGAGATCGACACGGTCGCGATGCTGACCGGGCCGGCCAGCGGGCCGATGGCGGCGATCCACCATCGCGCTCCGATCATCCTCGCTGCGCACGACCACGACGCCTGGCTCGACCCCGGCGCGACGCCGCAGCAGACCCGGCGCCTCATCGAGCCGCCGCCGGACGATCTGCTCGAGATCGTCGCCATCGGCCCGGCGATCAACAAGGTGGCGAATGACGGGCCGGAGCTGCAGGAGCCGGCGAGCGCCGCCGCTCCGGCGGAGCCGGCGCGAAAAGTTGCGAAGCATCCGGAAGACGATCCGCAGGGCAGCCTGTTCTGAAAGAAAGCGGCGTCGCCCGAGCGAAGCGCGCCATACCGAACGAGGGAAGCACGGGGGACCACCCTGCCCTCCGGTAGAGGGCTAAGCGGCAGGCCGTTGGACGTTATCGCTGCGGCCTGACCGTTGCCGCGACGAGGAAATATGCAGCGGGCCCAAGGGCCTGCGCCTCTCGTTACAGGCGAGGGATTTCCGCGCGCGCCGTCATCGGTTTGACATGTACCTCGGATCGGAGTTCCTGCCGGTCTTCCGTCCCGACCGTGCAGCGAGTTATCCGCCCATGCTGACGATCCATGGCCCATGCCCCGATTCGCGCGACAGGCTGCGCCTCGGCACGCCCGGCGAGGATGGGGGCTTTCCCGACGACGCCGTCTGGATCGACATGCTCAGGCCGACGCCGGAGGAGGACAGGCGGGTCGAGCGCCATCTCGGCATCGAGATCCCGACCCGCGAGGAGATGCACGACCTCGAGCCCTCCGAGATCATCTATACCGAGAACGGCGCGCGCTACATGACCGCGCGCGTCATCTGCCAGTCCGAAACCATCGTGCCGCGGCTCGCCGACGTCACCTTCATCCTGACCGAGAAGGCGCTGGTGACGGTGCGCTACGACGAGCCGGGCGCCTTCGCCATCTTCCTCAACCGCGTCACAAGGCCCGGAGGCTGCGGCCAGCAGCCGGAAGCCGTGCTCGACGGGTTGATCGAGACCATCGTCGACCGCGCGGCGGAAGTGCTGCGCGGCGTCGGCGACCGGATCGACGTCGCCTCGCGGCGCGTCTTCGCCGGGCGCGGCCAGGATGTCGAGCGCGGCGGCGTCTATCAGGTCGTGATCCAGAAGATCGGCCAGTACGAGCACATCATCTCGAACGTCCGCGAGAGCATGGTCTCGGTCGAGCGCGTGTTGCTCTTCCTCTCGGCCAACTACACGAGGCCGAAGAAGGCCCAGACGGGGTTCTCGGCGGAGTGGCGCTCGGCGGTGCGCGACGTGCAGGCGATCGAGGAGCACGCCACCTTCCTCTCCAACAAGCTGCAATTCATGCTGGACGCGACGCTCGGCCTCGTCTCGATCGAGCAGAACAAGATCATCAAGCTGTTTTCGGTCGTCTCGGTCGCGCTGATGCCGCCGACGCTGATCGCCTCGATCTACGGCATGAACTTCAAGACCATGCCGGAGTTGGACTGGCAGCTGGGCTATCCCATGGCGATCGGGCTGATGATCCTGTTCGCGGTGCTGCCCTATCTGTATTTCCGCTGGAAGAAGTGGCTGTGAGGCGCGCGCCGTGAGCGATAGGTTGAAGGCCGGATGACCCAGCCGCAGATCCTTTCCATCCTTCTCGTCACCGGCATGATGGCGGGGTTCCTCTGGGGGCGGCTGCGCTATGACATCGTCGCGATGCTGGCGCTCACGCTCTCCGTCGTGCTCGGGCTGGTGCCGGCGGGCGACGCCTTCAAGGGCTTTTCGGACGACATCGTCATCATCGTCGGCAGCGCCCTCGTGCTCAGCGCAGCGGTGGCGCGCTCGCGCATCATCGAGCGGCTGTTCTCCAAGCTCGGCTCGGGGCTCACCTCGACGCAGCTCCAGCTGCCGCTGCTGGTCTTCGTCGTCGCGGTGATGTCGGCGATCATCAAGAACATCGGCGCGCTCGCGATGATGCTGCCGATCGCCTACCAGCTCGCCCGCAAGAGCGGGAAATCGCCCTCGATCTTCCTGATGCCGATGGCCTTCGCCTCACTGCTCGGCGGCATCGTCACGCTCGTCGGCACCTCGCCCAACGTCATCGTCGCCCGCGTCCGCCAGGAGCTCGGCGGCGAGCCGTTCCGCATGTTCGATTTCGCCCCCGTCGGGATCGTCGTGGCAGTTGCCGGCTGCCTTTTCCTCTGCGTCGGCTACCGCCTGCTGCCGCGCGACCGGCGCGGGGCGGTCTCGCTCGACCAGGCGATCGACATCAAGGATTACCTGACCGAGGCGAGGCTGCGCGAGAAATCGCCGCTCGCCGGCAAGGCGGTGGCGGATCTGAAGGCGATCGGCGGCAACGCCATCGAGATCGTCTCGATCCTGCGCGAGGAGCGCCGCGTCCAGGCGCCGCTTCCCGATGCCAGCCTGCGCGCCGGCGACATCCTGCTCCTGCGCGGCGACGCCGCCGTGCTGGAGCGGGTCGTCGCCGAAGGCGGGCTCGATCTCGTCGGCAAGGACCGGCCGACGCAGAAAGAGGACGCGCTCGATCCCGATCGCATCGCCGAGGCGATCATCGGCCCGGATTCGACGCTGATCGGCCAGTCGGCCGGCGACATGGCGCTGCACGCCCGCTTCGGCGTCAACATGATCGCGATCAGCCGCTCCGGCGAGCGCTTCAGCCAGAGGCTGCGCGACATCCGCCTCCGGGCCGGGGACATCGTCGTCATCCAGGGCGACGAGAAGCTCCTGGCCGAAAAGCTCTCCGGGCTCGGCCTCTTGCCGCTGGCCGACCGGCTGGTGCCGCTCGGCTCGACGCGCCGCGCCGTGCTGACCGCGACGATCGCGCTCGGGACGATCGTCGCGCTCGCCGCGGGGCTGGCGCCGGTGCCCTTCGTCTTCTTCACCGCGGCGGTGCTGCTGATCGCGTTGCGCTGCGTGCCGCTGCGCGAGGCCTACCGCAACATCGACGCGCCGATCCTGGTGATGCTGGCGGCGCTGATCCCGGTCTCCGATTCGCTGCGCACGACCGGCACCACCGATCTCTTCGCCTCCTGGCTCGCGACGATCGGCGGCGGGCTGCCGGGCTGGGCCGCGCTCGCGCTGATCCTGGTGGCGGCGATGGCGGTGACGCCCTTCCTCAACAATGCCGCGACGGTGCTGATCATGGCGCCGATCGGCGCCGGCTTCGCCAAAAACCTCGGCTACAACCCCGACGCCTTCCTGATGGCGGTGGCGATCGGCGCGGCCTGCGACTTCCTCACCCCGATCGGCCACCAGTGCAACACGCTGGTGATGGGGCCGGGCGGCTATCGCTTCAGCGATTATGCCCGGCTCGGCGCGCCGCTCTCGGTGCTGGTCATCCTGCTCGCTGTGCCGATGATCCTGCTGGTCTGGCCGTTGCGTTAAAGCCAGCCATTGCGCCTGAAGCGCCAGTACAGCACGGCGCAGGAGATCACGATCACGGCCAGCACCCCGTAATAGCCGTAAGCCAGCTCGAGCTCCGGCATGTTCCTGAAGTTCATGCCGTAGATGCCGGCGACCGCGGTCGGCACGGCGAGGATGGCGGCCCAGGAGGCGAGGCGCTTGGTGATCGCGTTCTCCTGGCTCTGGCCGACGAGCAGGCTCGCCTCGAAGGCGAAGGCCAGGACCTCGCGCAGGCTGTCGATCTTCTCCTGCACGGTGCGGACATGGTCGGTCACGTCGCGGAACATCGGGGCGAGCGTCGGCCTGACCTGCGGGACGGTGCCGTTCATCAGCCGCTGGCAGACGTCGACCAGCGGCGCGACCGCGTTGCGCAGGCGCAGAAGGTCACGGCGCAGCATGTAGAGCCGCTCGATATCGGCGCGCGCCATCGGCTTGGCGAGGACCTTGTCCTCGATCGCCTCGACCTCGTCGTGGATCGCTTCCAGCACCGGCATGTAGTTGTCGACGATGAAGTCGAGGATGGCATAGAGAATGAAATCCTCGCCCTTCGCCAGCGAGGTCGGGCAGGTCTCCCAATGCTGCCGGACCGAGGTGTAGGAGGTCGAGGCGCCGTGCCGCACGCTGACGAGATAGCCGCGGCCGACGAAGAGATGCGTTTCGCCGAAGGTGATGCGCCCGTCGATCAGCTGGGCCGTGCGGGCGACGACGAAAAGCGCGTCGCCATATTGCTCGAGCTTGGGCCGCTGATGCGCGTTGGTGGCGTCCTCGACCGCGAGCGGGTGCAGGTTGAACTGCTCCTGCACGCAGCCGAGCAGCTCGGGCTCGGGCTCGAACAGCCCGATCCAGACGACATGGTCGTCCTTGCGCGCCCATTCCCCGGCATCCGTGACCGGGATGTCGGCGATGCGCACGCCATCGACATAGACACCGGACGCGACGACGCCGGCCGCATGGGCCTGGCCCTGTTCGGCGGCGGGAGCGGGGAGCTGTTGCGGCGCCGCGACGGCGGCGAGCCTGATAGGTGAGACGGACATCCGGCCACTCGTCGCGCGCGGGATCGTCGGCGCAGGCTAGAACCGTTCCGCCGTCGTGGAAACCGTTTTTGCAGGCAGGCTGTTACGAAGCCATGACAGTAGCCATGACCTCATTCAGCGCCGCGCCGTCGCGCTCGAGCCAGCCTGGAACCGGCAGGCCCTTGGAGCGCAGGAAATCCGGGTTGAACAGCTTCGACTGGTAGCGCGTGCCGTAATCGGCGAGCACGGTCACGATGGTGTGGCCGGGGCCCATCTGCCGTGCCAGCCGGATCGCGCCGGCGACGTTGATGCCCGACGAGCCGCCCAGGCACAGGCCCTCATGCTCGAGTAGGTCGAAGACGATCTCGACCGCTTCCGCATCCGGGATCTGGAAGGCGGTGTCGATCGGCGCATCCACGAGATTGGCGGTGATCCGGCCCTGGCCGATGCCCTCGGTGATCGAGGAGCCCTCGGCCTTCAGCACCCCGCCGGTGTAGTAGGAATAGAGCGCAGCCCCCATCGGATCGGAAAGCCCGATCGTGACCTTCGGATCGCGCGCCTTCAGCGCCATGCCGATGCCGGCGAGCGTCCCGCCCGAGCCGACCGCGCAGATGAAGCCGTCGACCTTGCCCGCCGTTTGCTCCCAGATCTCGGGACCGGTCGTATCGATATGGGCCTGCCGGTTGGCGGTGTTGTCGAACTGGTTCGCCCAGACCGCGCCGTTCGGCTCGGTCTTCGCCAGGGCTTCGGCGAGCCGGCCGGAAACCTTCACATAGTTGTTGGGGTTGGCGTAGGGCACGGCCGGCACCTCGACCAGCGTCGCGCCGGCGAGCCGCAGCATGTCCTTCTTCTCCTGGCTCTGCGTCTGCGGGATCACGATCACCGAGCGATAGCCCAGCGCATTGCCGACGAGCGCGATGCCGATGCCGGTATTGCCGGCCGTGCCCTCGACGATGACGCCGCCCGGCCTGAGAAGCCCCCTGGCCTCGGCGTCGCGGATGATCCCGAACGCGGCGCGGTCCTTCACCGACTGGCCGGGATTCATGAACTCGGCCTTGCCGAGGATGGTGCAGCCGGTTTCCGCAGAGGCGCGCCGGAGCTTGATGAGCGGGGTGTTGCCGATGGCTTCGATGACGCCGTCGCGGATGGTCATGGCCGGATTTCCCAATTTCGTCCCGACCTGATAGGCGAAAGAGCCTCAGCGGTCACCAGCGGGCGGGCCTCGCACCCCGAGTTCGGAACAATGCCAGTCGCCAAGCGCCAGCCGGGAGAAAAGTCTTCTCCGCAGCTCGCCATGAACGAAATTCTCACCGTCGACCGTCTCGGCCAGCGCGGCGACGGCATCGCCGAGGCGCCGTCCGGGAGCGTCTTCATCCCCTATGCCTTGCCGGGCGAGACGGTGCGTGCCGTCGTCGACGGCGAGCGCGGCGGGCTTGTCGAGATCATCGTCCCGTCCGAATCGCGCATCGCCGCGATCTGCCCGCTCTTCACCCGCTGCGGCGGCTGCGCCGCCCAGCACATGGCGCCCGGCCTCTATCGCGAATGGAAGCGCCGGCAGGTCGTCACCGCGCTGGAGCGCGCCGGCATCGCGGCACCCGTGGCCGAGCTGGTCGATGCCCATGGCGCCGGGCGCCGGCGCGTCACCTTCCACGCCCGCCGCGAAGGCGAGGCGATGGTCGTCGGCTTCATGGCGGCGCGCAGCCACGACCTGATCGCGGTCGAGCATTGTCCGGTGCTGGCGCCGGGCCTCGCGCGCGCGCCCGTGGTCGCCGGGATGCTGGCGAGCCGCATGGGCGGTACCGGCAAGCCGCTCGACATCCAGATCACCGCCTCCGAGGCCGGGCTCGATGTCGACATCCGCGGCCATGGCCCGCTCGGCGACAGGCTCAGGCTCGCTTTGACGCAGCTTGCCGAGCGGCTCGATCTCGCAAGGCTCGCCAACCATGGCGAGATCGTCGTCGAGCGCCGCCCGCCCTTGCAGCGCATGGGCCGGGCGCTGGTCTCGCCCGCGCCCGGCGGCTTCCTCCAGGCGACGGCGCTGGGCGAGGAGACCCTGGCGGGGATCGTCATGGCGGCGCTGCCGAGGGGTAAGCGTGCCGCCGATCTCTTCGCCGGCTGCGGCCCCTTCGGCTTTCGCCTCGCCGAGCGCATGCAGGTCACGGCCGTCGAGAGCGACAAGGCGGCGATGCTGGCGCTGGCGAGGGCTGCGGGCGCGACGCAGGGGTTGAAGCCGATCGTGACCGAGACCCGCGACCTCTTCCGCCGTCCGCTGCTGGAGCATGAGCTCGGCGCCTTCCACGTCGTCGTGCTCGATCCGCCCCGCGCGGGCGCGGAGGCGCAGGCGAAGCGGCTGGCGGCCTCGAAGGTCAGGGACGTGATCTATGTCTCCTGCGATGCGGGAAGCTTCGCGCGCGACGCCGCGACGCTGGTTGCGGGCGGATATGCGCTGGAGGCCGTGACGCCGGTCGACCAGTTCCGCTATTCCGCTCATGTCGAGCTCGTCGGTGTGTTCCGGCGCGGCAGCAAGGGCTGAGGGGCAAGGCTTCAGGATGAGCGCAATTCTCGATCGCATGGCCGGCATCGTCGGCGTGAGGAACATCGTCGCCGATGCCGACGCGATGGTGCCCTATCTCAAGGAATGGCGCGATCTCTTCCGCGGCAAGGCGCAAGGCATCGTCCGCCCCGGCTCGACCGCCGAGGTGGCGGAACTGGTGAAGCTCGCGGCCGAGACCGGCACGGCGCTGGTGCCGCAGGGCGGCAATACCGGCCTCGTCGGCGGCCAGATCCCGACCGCCGAGGGCCGGGAGGTCATCCTCTGCCTGCAGCGCCTGGACAAGGTCCGCGCCGTCGATGTCGAGGGCGACACCATGGTGGTCGAGGCCGGCGTCACGCTGAAGCGCGCCCAGGAGGCGGCGGAGGAGGCAGGGCGCCTGTTCCCGCTCTCGCTCGCCTCGGAAGGCTCCTGCACCATCGGCGGCAACCTCTCGACCAATGCCGGCGGCACCGCCGTGCTGGCCTATGGCAATGCGCGCGATCTCTGCATGGGGCTCGAGGTCGTGCTGCCGGACGGGCGGATCTGGAACGGCTTGCGGCAACTGCGCAAGGACAACACCGGCTACGACCTGAAGAACCTCTTCATCGGCGCCGAGGGCACGCTCGGCATCATCACGGCGGCGGTCTTGAAGCTCTTTCCGTCGCCCGCGGCGCGCGCCACCGCCTTCCTCGCCGTGCCCGATCCCGCCGCCGCGCTCGCGCTGCTCAATGCCGCCAGGGCCGGCGCCGGCGGCACGCTCACCACCTTCGAGCTGATGCCGCGCATCGGGCTGGAATTCGTGCTGCGCCATGCCTCCGGCGCGCGCGATCCGCTGTCGGAGCCGTCGCCCTGGTATGTCCTGATGGAGGTCTCCGCCCAGAGCGCCGCCGGGCTCGACCAGCATGTCGAAGCCTTCCTCGGCGAGGCGCTGGAGCAGGGCATCGTCACCGATGCCGCGCTCGCCGGCTCGCTTTCCCAGCGCGCCGATTTCTGGAAGCTGCGCGAGATGATGTCCGAGGTGCAGATCCACGAGGGCGGCTCGATCAAGCACGACGTTTCGGTGCCGGTTCACCTCACGCCGGAATTCCTGAAGCGGGCGATCGCCGTGGTCGAGGCGATGGTGCCGGGCTGCCGGCCGGTGCCCTTCGGCCATCTCGGCGACGGCAACATCCATTTCAACGTCAGCCAGCCGGTGGGCGCCGACAAGGCGGCCTATCTCGCGCGCTGGAGCGCGATGAACGAGGCGGTCCACGCCATCGTGACCGAGCTCAAGGGCTCGATCTCGGCCGAGCACGGCATCGGCCGCCTGAAGCGCGACCTGCTGCCGGGCGTCAAGGACGAGGTCGAGCTCGACCTGATGCGCACGATCAAGCAGACGCTCGACCCGAAGGGCATCCTGAACCCGGGCGCGGTGCTGGCGACGGAATAGCCGGCTGGTGCAGCGTTCGTTACCTCAAACCCCGCCCTTCACGCCCTGCGGCGGCAGGCTGTCGGCCGGGACGAAGAAATCCGGCATCAGCGGCACGGACGGGTCGACGCGATAGGGCGTGAAATCGGTGACGCCCTCACCGGCCAGGAAGCTGTCGTCGATCAGGAAGTTGCCGGAGAAGGCGCGCGACGGCTTCGAGAACACCCTGCAGGCCGCATCGGCCAGGATCTCGGGCGTGCGGCTCGCCTGCACCATCCTGTCGCCGCCGAGCAGGTTCTTCACGGCGGCGGTGGCGATCGTCGTTCGCGGCCAGAGCGCGTTGACGGCGATGCCCTTGGCCGCGAGCTCGCCGGCCAGCCCCAGCACGCACAGGCTCATGCCGTATTTGGCGATGGAATAGGCCAGATGCGGCGCAAACCACTGCGTCTTCATGTCGAGCGGCGGCGACAGCATCAGGATATGCGGGTTTTCCGCCTTCTCCAGATGCGGAACGGCATATTTCGAGACCATGAAGGTGCCGCGCGTGTTGACCTGATGCATCAGGTCGAAGCGCTTCATCTCGGTCGCCTGCGTATTGGTGAGCTGGATCGCGCTGGCGTTGTTCACGACGATATCGATGCCGCCGAAGGTCTCGGCCGTCTTCGCGATCGCCTGCGCCACGCTCTCCTCGTCGCGGACATCGACCGCGAGCGGCAGGCATTTGCCGCCGGCCGCCTCGATCTCGCTGGCGGCGCTGTAGATCGTGCCCGGGAGCTTCGGATGCGGCGCGGCGGTCTTGGCGGCGATGGCGACGTTGGCGCCGTCGCGCGCGGCCCTCAGCGCGATCGCAAGCCCGATGCCGCGCGAGCCGCCGGTGATGAAGAGCGTCTTACCCTGAAGCGACATCGCCGCCTCCCTGGTCGGTCGTGATGAGGTAGCGGCCCGGCTGCGAGCCATCCTTGTCGGTGAAGCCGTATTCGCGCGCGAGATCGGCGACATGGAGGATCCGGCCGGCATGGCGCGCGACCTCAAGGTCGGCTGCGAGCGCAGCGACGGCGCGGCCGGCATAGAGCGGCGTCTCGGTGGCCTCGTGGCCAAGCCCGGCGTCACGGACGCGCTCGGTCAGGACATGGCCGGGCGATAAGCCCAGCGCGGTGACGCCGAAGGGCTTCAACTCCTCAGCCATCGCGAAGCTCAGCCGGTTCATCGCCGCCGTGGCGAGATCGTAGAAGGCATCGCCGAGATAGGCGCCGCCCATGTCGAAGCTCAAGCCGACGATGAGGCCGGAGCGCATCTGCGCCATCGCCGGCGCGACGGCCCGCGCCAGCAGGAGCTGGGCATAGACGCCGCTCTCGAAGCATTGGCCGAGCCTCGCGACCGGGCGGCGCCAGAACGGCGTGCCGAAGCCGGAGCCGTCGGGATAGCGCTCGCCGTCATAGCCCTCGTTGCCGCCCCAGACCGCATCGACGACGCAGTCGAGCCGGCCGAAGCGGCGCAGGGCCCAGGCGACGAGGCGGTCGACCTCGCGCTCGCTGGTGTGGTCGCAGCGGTAGGGATAGCCCTTGCCGCCGGCGGCCTCGACCTCGCGCGCCGTATCTTCGAAGGTCTCGGGCCGCTGGTCGGTGCGCGGGCCGGCCTCGCTGGAACGGCCGGTGACGACGACGGTCGCTCCCGCCTCGCCCAGCGCCCTGGCGATGCCGCGTCCGAGCCCGCGCGAGGCCCCGGCGACGAGGCAGATGCGGCCGGCGAGCGGAGGCGCGCCCTCGCTCATGCCGAAAAGACCGCGGCTGCATCGGTGACGGCGCCGGCGCCTTCCATCACCGTCAGCGCGAGCGCCGGCGCCTCGGTCGCAAGGCATTCGGCATGGAAGCGGGCGGTGGCGAGATCGGCTTGCGAACGCGTCGCGAGCGCCTTCCTCGCCAGCCCCGTGCCGCCCTCGGCCAGGGCGAAGAGCTTCAGATAGGGCGTCGCGCCCGCCAGCACCTCGGGCAGGCCGGCCGCCAGCAGCCATTCCGTCGCGCGCTCCAGCGCCTCGACCGCGGCGCCAAGGCGGGTGGCGGCATGGCCGAGGCCGGGCGCATCGGCGCGCGCGACCTCGGCGACGATGCCGCGCATCCCGGCGATCAGCGCCCTGACCGCCTCGCCGCCGGACAGGGGCAATTTGCGGGTGACGAGATCGATCGCCTGGATGCCGTTGGTGCCCTCGTAGATCGCGGCGATACGGGCGTCGCGCAGATGCTGGGCGGCGCCTGTCTCCTCGATGTAGCCCATGCCGCCATGGACCTGGATGCCGGTCGAGGCGACCTCGATGCCGATATCGGTGGCATAGGCCTTGGCGACCGGGGTGAGGATCGCGGCGCGCTCGGCCGCCGCCCGGCGCTGACCTGCGTCGGTCTCGCGATGCGCGCGGTCGAGCGCTTCCGCCACCCGATAGCAGATCGCGCGCGCGGCTTGCGTCCTGGCGCGCATCTCCATCAGCATGCGGCGCACGTCCGGATGGACGATGATCGGGCTCATCGGGGCACCTTTCGGCGCGTCGAGCGCGGTGCCCTGCCGGCGCTCATGGGCGAAGGCAAGCGCCTGCTGACAGGCTCGCTCCGCGATCGCGACGCCCTGCAGGGCGACGTTGAGGCGGGCGTTGTTCATCATCGTGAACATGCAGGCGAGGCCGCGATTCTCCTCGCCGATCAGCCAGCCGATGGCGCCGCCCTTGTCCCCGAAGGCCATGGTGCAGGTCGGGGAAGCATGGATGCCGAGCTTGTGCTCCAGCCCCGCGCAGCGCAGGTCGTTATGGGCGCCCAGAGAGCCGTCGGCGTTCACCAGATATTTCGGCACGAGGAAGAGCGAGATGCCGCGCGTGCCGGCCGGCGCATCGGGCAGGCGCGCCAGCACGAGATGGACGATATTCTCCGTCAGGTCGTGCTCGCCATAGGTGATGAAGATCTTCTGGCCGGTGATGCGATAGGTGCCGTCGCCCGCGCGCTCGGCCTTCGCTCGCAGCGCGTTGAGATCGGAGCCGGCTTGCGGCTCCGTCAGGTTCATGGTGCCCATCCATTCGCCGGAGATAAGCTTCGCGAGATAGGTCTCCTTCAGATGCTCCGAGCCATGGGCGTAAAGCGCCTCGATCGCGCCGACCGTCAGCAGCGGGCCGAGCGCGAAGGCGAAGGCGGCCGCATTCCACATCTCGGTGCAGGCCGATTGCAGCAGGAGCGGCAGCCCCTGCCCGCCATAGGCTTGCGGCGCCGGCAGCGCGTTCCAGCCGGCCGCCGCCCAGGCTCGGTAAGCTTCCTTCCAGCCCGGCGCGGTGGTCACAGCGCCGTCCTTCAGCGTCGCGCCATGGACGTCGCCGACGCGATTCAGCGGCGCGATCACGTCGGCGGCGAAGCGCGCCGCCTCGTCGAGGACGGCTTGCGCGAGATCGCCCTCCAGCTCCGGCGCCAGCCCCTCCGCGATCAACCGATCGAGGCCGGCGACATGGCGCAGGGTCGCCAGCATGTCGGAGACCGGGGCGCGATAGCTCATGTTTCGTCTCTCCTCGCGATTCCAGCCCGCCCGAAAGACGGCCGCGGCGCGCTTTTGCCGTTGCCGCGATGGTAGCGAGGAACTATCGCCTATGCCATGCCGCCGAAGCCGGCCCTGGTTTCGAGGCTGCCCATCAGTTAGTTTATATATAAACCATATCTGGTCAATCCCAGCGTGAGCGAACCCGGCCCCGCCATCCGCCAGACGAAGCGGCTTTCCGCCGATGCCGCCGGCATCGCCGAGGCGGCGGCGCTGCTGCGGGCGGGCGGGCTCGTCGCGCTGCCGACGGAGACCGTCTACGGGCTTGCCGCCGATGCGACCTCCGGCAGCGCCGTCGCCGGCATCTATGCGGCCAAGGAGCGGCCGAGCTTCAACCCGCTGATCGCGCATCTGCCCGACCTCGCCGGCGCGCGCCGGCAGGGCCTGTTCGATGCGAACGCGCTTACGCTGGCGCAAGCCTTCTGGCCGGGCCCGCTGACGCTGGTCGTGCCGGCTTCGCCCGGCTGCACGGTCAGCGAGCTGGCGCGGGCGGGCCTCTCCTCGGTCGCGCTGCGCGTGCCCGTGCATCCGGTCGCGCAGGCGGTCCTCGCGGCGGCCGGGCGGCCGATCGCGGCCCCCTCCGCCAACCGCTCCGGCCGGATCAGCCCGACCAGCGCCCGGCATGTGCTCGCCGATCTCGAGGGACGCATCGACGCCGTGCTCGACGCCGGCCCGGCCGCGGTCGGCGTCGAATCGACCATCGTCGCCTGCCTCGACGGGGCGCCGCGCCTGCTCCGGCCCGGCGGCGTGCCGCGCGAGGCGATCGAGCATGTGCTCGGCCGCCCGCTGGTCATCGCGAGCGAAACCGGCCATGGGCCGATCGCACCCGGCATGCTCGCCTCGCATTACGCCCCGGCGGCGCGGATGCGGCTCGATGCCGACGCGCCACATGACGGCGAAGCCTGGCTCGGCTTCGGCCCCGAGGCGCGGGCGCACCCGGCCGCGCTCAACCTCAGCCCGGCGGGCGATCTCGGCGAGGCCGCCGCCAATCTGTTCGGGCATATGCGCCGGCTCGACGAGGCGGGGCATGCGGTCATCGCCGTCGCCCGCATTCCCGAGCAGGGGCTGGGCGAGGCGATCAACGACCGGCTGCGGCGGGCGGCAGCACCGCGTCAAACAGGAATTTGAATTCCTCCAGCTTGCATCCATGCAAGATATCGGCTTGCGTACCGGGAGGAGGACGTCTTGCCGATGAACGCCAAGCTCGCCTGGGACGATTTCCGGCTGATCAAGGCCATTGCCGATCATGACGGGCTGACCGGGGCGGCAGCCGCGCTCTCGGTCAATCATTCGACCGTGTTCCGCCGGCTCGGCCAGATCGAGGAGATCGTCGGCGTGCCGCTGTTCGAGCGGCGCAAGACCGGCTATGTCGCGACGGTGGCCGGGGCCGAGATGGCGGCGCTGGCCGGACGCATCGACGAGGACGTCACCGCCTTCGCGCGGCGCCTCGCCGGGCGCGACGTCGCGCCCTCGGGCGAATTGCGCATCACCACCACCGACACGCTCTACCAGAACGCGCTGCTGCCAGTCTTCGCGGCCTTCCGCCGGGCCAATCCGCTGATCCGGCTCGACGTCGTCGTCGGCAACCAGGCGCTGAACCTGTCGAAGCGCGACGCCGACATCGCCATCCGCGCCAGCGACACGCCGGGCGAGACGCTGGTCGGGCGGCGCATCGCCACCATCGCCTGGGCGGTGTACGGCCGGGCCGAGGACGGCGTGAGCGAGGCGGAGAAGGCCGATCCCGCCCTGCTCTACCAGCGCGACTGGGTCGCGCTCGGCGACCAGCTCTCGCATCTGAAGGCGGCACGCTTCGTGCGCGAGCACGTCGCGCCGGAGCGGATCGCGCTCAGGAGCTCGGCCGTGCTCGGCATGGCCGAAGCCGTGGCGCAGGGCTTAGGCATCGGGCCGGTGCCGTGCTTCATCGCCGACCGGCGGCCGGACCTGATGCGGCTCCTGCCGCCACAGCCGGATTTCGCCACGGGCCTGTGGCTTCTGACCCACCCGGACATCCGCCATGTACCGCGCGTGCGGGCGTTCATGGATTTCTGCGGCGGCGAGCTCGCCCGGCAGCGCAGCCTGTTCGAGGGCAGACCCTAGACGGCGTGGACAGTTGACGGATCGCTCCCGGTCGACACCACCGCTGTCATTCCGGGGCGCGCCATAGGCGCGAAGCCCCGGAATGACGATCCTATGGCAAGTGTCCACACCCCGGATCGCCAGCCCATGAGCGCCTTTCGGTTCAGGCCGGCTGCGCCGCCTCGCGCGCGACCGGCCGCTCGACGATCGGCAGGTTGATCAGGGCGGAGGCGACGCCGAGCGCGACCGAAAGCCACCAGACGATCTGGTAGCTGCCCATGGTCTCGTAGAGCACGCCGCCGAGCCAGACGCCGAGGAAGCCGCCGAGCTGATGCGAGAAGAAGGCGAAGCCATAGAGCATCGCCATGTATTTCGTGCCGAACATCAGCATGACCAGCGAGGAGGTCGGCGGCACCGTCGAGAGCCAGAACAGGCCGATCACGACGCCGAAGGAAAGCGCCGTCGCCGGGCTCGCCGGCAACAGGATGAAGACGGTGATCGCCACCGCACGGCCGAAATAGATCCAGGCGAGCAGATAGCGCTTGGGCATCCGCGTCGAGAGCCAGCCCGAGGAGAACGAGCCAACGGCATTGGCGAGCCCGATCACGGCGAGCGTCCAGCCGCCGACCCAGACCGGCAGGCCGGCATCCTTCAGATAGGCCGGCATGTGCACGGTGATGAAGGCGAGCTGGAAGCCGCAGGTGAAGAAGCCGAGCACGAGCAGGACGTAGCTGCGATGCTTGAAGGCCTCGCCCAGCGCCTGCCGCACGGTCTGGTTGGGCAGGTTCGCCGCGGCGGCGGCGCCGCTCCGCGGCCCGCTCCGGCGCGTCGCCAGCACGAGGGAGATCGGCAGGATCGGCAGGAGCGCGAAGGCGAAGGCGGTGAGCGCCTGCTGCCAGCCCAGCGTGTCGATCAGGATGTTGCCGATCGGCGGGAACAGGAACTGGCCGAAGGAGCCGGCGGCCGTGGCGGCGCCGAAGGCCAGCGGCCGCCACCCGTCCGGCAGGAGCTTGCCGAAGGCGGCGAGAATGAGGCCGAACGAGCAGGCCGAGAGGCCGAAGCCGACCAGCACGCCGGCACCGAGATAAAGCTGCAGCGGGGTCGTCGCATGGGCCATGACGACGAGGCCGGCGGCATAGAGCAGCGCGCCGGCGCAGAGCACGCGCACCATGCCGTGGCGATCGGCGAGCGCGCCGGCGAAGGGCGCGCCCAGCCCCCAGAGCAGGTTCTGGATCGCCAGCGCCAGGCCGAAGATATCGCGGCCCCAGTGGAACTGGAGCGTCATCGGAATCTGGAACAGGCCGGCGCTCGCACGCGGCCCGAAGCTGATCAGCGCGATCGCGCAGCCGGCGGCGACGATGATCTCGGGGGCATGGCTGCGCGGCGGAGCGGACGTCATGGATCACTCCGAAGCGTCGGACGAGGGGCGGCAGATTATCGCCCTGCCGCCACGGCAACCAGCGCGATTTCGTGAGGCTCCGCATCACCGGCAAGCATGGGACGTACCTGCGTTAACCGGCGCTCAACCTTACCGGGGCGATAACGGTTTCGACGAAGGCATGCGGCCACCGCCGCGCCTTTCGTCGGGTCGGGACGGGTGTGTCGCTTTGAGTCATTGGCGTGTGCACAGGCATGGGCGCAAGCTGCGCCCGCTCGGCATCCGATGGGCCGCCGGCACCGTCGCGCCCTGGGCCCTGTCCGCCGGCCTGCTGATCTCCTTCACCGCCTCCGCCGGCCAGAATTTCGGGGCAAGCGGCCTGCCCTCCAGCACCGTCTGGCGGGTTGCGCCCGGCCCCGCCTCGGAACTCGCCGAAGGTCCTTCCATGCTGGTCGCGGCCAGCGCCTTCCGGCTGCCGGGCCTGGCGCTGACCTCGGCCATCGTCCAGGCGCGGCTTTCCTTCGAGGATCCGGAGCGCCGCATCGTCATCGATCCGCGCGCGCCGCGCGAGGAGATGAAGCGCGCGGCTTCAGGCTTTCCCGAGGTCGACCGCACGGCGAAAGGCGACATGCTGCCGAGCCTCAGGCCGGGGCTCACCGGAAACCCGGCGCTCGAGCTCGAGCGCGTGGTCTTCGGCGACACGCAGCCGAAGCTGATCTCGGGCGGCTTCTCGCTCGACGCGCTCAGCGCAGCGGAAGCCCCGGACGGGCCGCAGACCGGCTTCGAGCCCTATGCCGGCGACGAGGGCCTGACCGATCCGGCCTCGTCGGAATCCTCGCCCGTCTCGCTCAAGCCGAAGATCACCTCGGCGCGCCAGGGCGAGCTGCATCTGGAAAGCATCGACGGCTCCTCGCCCCTGGTCCCGCAGGCGAGCCAGCGCTCCTCCGCGACGCCGCTCGCCGGCTCGGTCACCGGCACGCTGACGCCGCCCGCCTGGCCGGCCCATGCCGCGCCCCAGCAGCAGCGCGGGCAGATCGCGCTCGTGCCGCCCCAGCGCGACCTGCGCCTCGCCCAGCCCGGCGTGAAACAGGATTATGCCGGGCTGATCGCGCCGGAGAACATGGCGAAGGAGCAGCGCTGCCTGGCGGAGGCGGTCTATTTCGAGGCGCGCTCGGAATCGCTGATGGGACAGGCGGCGGTGGCACAGGTGGTGCTCAACCGGGTCAAGAGCGGGCTCTATCCGGCGAGCGTCTGCGGCGTGGTCTACCAGAACAGCAACCGCTACCTCTCCTGCCAGTTCACCTTCACCTGCGAGGGCAAGTCGCTGCGCATCACCGAGCCCGCCGCCTGGCGCGACGCCGTCCGGATCGCGCGCGAGGTCTATGACGGCACGACCTACCTGCCCGATGTCGGCGCCTCGACCCATTATCATGCCAACTACGTCCGGCCGTACTGGGCGAAAAGGCTGAAAAAAATGGACACGATCGGCCAGCACGTCTTCTACAAGTTGCGGCCGGGCCAGAGCTGAGCGTCCCTCTACGGCCGCACCGTCATTGCTGCTGTCATCGGCGCGCGTTCGGATCGCTAAAATCCGCGCCTTTTCCTTCACCTGCCGGCAAGCTGCGTGAACGCCCGGCACGAGCCGGACTTGGTTAATTTTACCTTGTTTTCGTGTTTACCTTGCGTTCATCACTTCGAGCGGGCTTCCTGTCCCCAACGAACGGCGCCCGACGCCGGAACCGACAGGGCAAGTCCAACATGGTGCGCGTACTCTCCTCATCACGGATCATCGCAGCCTCCAGCCTCGCGACGGCACTGCTCTTCGCCGCCTCGGCCGCCGAGGCCGGCGGCTGCCGCGGCTCGGCCTGCTACAACCTCGTCACCACGCCGCCGGTCTTCGGCACCGTCGACGAGACCTATCAGGTCCGCCCGGCGCAGGTGCAGCGCCGCGTCATTCCGGCCGAATACGAGACCGTCACCGACACCGTGATGATAGCTCCCGAGCGCCGCATCCCCCACCATCGCGCCGCCGTCTACGAGACCGTGACCGAGAAGGTGATGATCGCGGCGGCCGGCCGCCGCTGGGAGGTGACGCGCGACGCCCGTGGCAACATGGTCGGCTGCTGGGTCGACGTGCCCGCCCGCTACGGATTCCAGAGCCGCCGCGTCGAGGTTTCCCCGGCCAGCATCGACTACGAGACGGTCCCCGCCGTCTACACCCAGCGCCAGCGCCAGGTGATGGTGCGTCCGACCCAGGTCGTGCGGGAGGAGATCCCCGCCGTCTACGAGACGCGCCAGCGCCAGGTGATGGTCAGCCCCGGCTCGCAGCATTGGGCCCCCGCCCGCCGCTGAGCGGACAGGACAAAAGTTTCACGCAGACCCTTTAGTTACCACGGAACGACCCACTTAGCCCCGGCCTCGCGCCGGGGTTTTTTCTTGGGCAGGTTTCCCGGGCGGGCCTTCAGGCGAAGTTGGCGCTGGCGAGGACGATGCAGACGCCGGCGACGAAGGCGAGGAAGCGGGCCGGCATGCCGACCAGCGTGCCCAGCGGGCGGCCCATCACATAGCCGAGGGCGAGCTCAACGAAGCCCAGCCCGATCAGCACGATGGCGAAAGGCGGCAGGGCGCCGTCGGTGGAGATGAAACCGGCGCTGACCCCGGAGGCGACCAGGGCGCCGAGGACGGCGCCCAGCACGATGAACAGGAGCTCGTTCCGCGACAGGCGCATCGGTCGCTCAGCGCCGGCGGAAGTTCTGGCGCGGGGGGCCGCCCGGCGCGGGGCCGGCGGTCTTTTGGCGGAAGTTGATGCGGCCGCGGTCGAGATCGTAGGGCGACATCTCGACGATGACGCGGTCGCCGGCGATGGTGCGGATGCGGTTCTTCTTCATCTTGCCGGCGGCATAGGCCAGGATGACGTGATCGTTGTCGAGCTTGACCCGGTAATTGCCGTCGGGAAGCACCTCGACCACGGTGCCGTCGAATTCGAGCAGTTCTTCTTTCGCCATCTGTCGTCCTTCGTGAGCCCTTGAGGCGCGTGGGCGGGCCGCCATCGGAGGGGCCCGCCCGGTTCTGGCCGATCGCGCGTCAGCGCGCGCGCCGCCGGGCGCCGTTGGTGCGTGGTTGCTGTGTTCTTTGCTGCAAGAACGCGACGCCGCCAAGCCCTTCTTTTGCGGAAACGCCGTCTTTTCGCTGCGTCGCGGCCTCTGGGCGCGGGCCGCGCTCGGGATGGCGCGGGCGCTCGTGACGCTCCTGCCGGGCGCCGCCATTGGCGGCGTGCGGACGCTGGCCGTTCTGCTCGGGCTTGCCGCCACGGGCCTGCGGCTGGCCGCGCCCGCCGCCGCGCCCGTTCTGCGGCGGCTTCTTCGGGGTGCGGCCGTCCCAATAGGGCACGGGGCCGATCGGGCTGATCGCGACCTTGGTCAGCTTCTCGATGGCCGCGAGATCGCCGCGCTCCTCCGGCGTGCAGAAGGCGATTGCCGTGCCGGCGGCACCGGCGCGCGCCGTGCGGCCGATGCGGTGGACATACGTTTCCGGCACGTTCGGCAGGTCGAAATTCACGACATGGCTGATGCCGTCGACATCGATGCCGCGCGCCGCGATGTCGGTGGCGACGAGGATACGCAAGTCGCCATCGCGGAAGGCGCCGAGCGCCCGCTCGCGCTGGCTCTGGCTCTTGTTGCCGTGGATCGCGGCCGCCTCGATGCCGGACTGGCCGAGCTGGCGCACGACCTTGTCGGCGCCGTGCTTGGTGCGGGTGAAGACGATGGCGCGCTCGAGCTCGGGCACGTTCAGCGTCTTCGCCAGCAGGGCCGGCTTGTCGCCGGGCTCGGTGAAGATCACGCGCTGGTCGATCTTCTCGGCGGTGGTCGCGACCGGCGCGACCGCGACCTCGACCGGGTCGGTGAGATAGGCGGAGGCGATCTCGCGGATCGGCTTCGGCATGGTCGCCGAGAAGAGCAGCGTCTGGCGCTCCTTCGGGATCAGGGTCGCGATGCGGCGCAGCGCGTGGATGAAGCCGAGGTCGAGCATCTGGTCGGCCTCGTCGAGGACGAGGAACTCGATCTCGCGCAGCGAGACGGCGCGCTGGTCGACGAGGTCGATCAGGCGGCCGGGCGTGGCGACGAGGATGTCGACCTTCTCGCCGAGCGCACGGATCTGCTTGCCGACCGGCACGCCGCCGAAGATCACCGTCGACTTCAGCGTGGTGAAGCGGGCGTAGGTGCTGATCGAGGCCTCGATCTGGGCCGAGAGCTCGCGTGTCGGCGACAGGATCAGCACGCGCACGGCGCGCGGCGAGACGCGGCGCGGCGTCGCCATCAGCCGATGCAGCATCGGCAGCGCGAAGGCCGCGGTCTTGCCGGTGCCGGTCTGGGCGGCGCCGAGCAGGTCGCGGCCTTCGAGAATATGGGGAATGGCCTGCGCCTGGATCGGCGTCGGCGTTTCATAGCCCTCGGCCGCGAGCGCCTTGAGAAGGGGCTCGGCGAGGCCGAGATCGGTAAATTTGGTCAAGAAGGGTCTTTCCGGACGCCGCGATGCGAGGGGCGCATGTGGGTTTCGGCTGCGCCGCAGGCTCGCATCCGGCCTGAATTCAAGATAGTCGGACCCGCCGGCGAACCGCTAGCCACAGCGCCGGCAGGCTTGTCGTGGACCGGGGCACCAGATCATCACGCGTCCTGTCGGACGCGATAACGATGATCTGCCTCATTGCTGGAGCATCGGATCTGTCCGAAAAGTGGATTCCACTTTTCGCATCCGATGCTCTCGGCGCTCCCGGTCGATTTCGGTATCGGCTTTAGGCGACGACGAGGTTGCCGGCCGAGGTCTTGCCGGTCTTGCGATCGGCGACGAGCTCGTAGGAGACGACCTGGCCGTCGCGAAGCTCGCGCAGGCCGGCGCGCTCGACGGCGCTGATGTGGACGAATACGTCCTGGCCGCCGTTCTCAGGGGTGATGAAGCCGTAGCCCTTGGTGGCGTTGAACCACTTCACGGTGCCCTTGTTCATTGAATAGAGTCCTTACGTTTCAGATCCGCGGCTGTCCTGGAACACGGCATGACGCGCGGACGCCTCGCCGTGACAATGTAGCGATGTGTGGTGGATCTGATTCGTGACCGCACGCCGGAAAACCGGCAAACGGAGGAGTGGCCAGAACCCGGCCGCATCTCGTCTTACATCGGTGCGCATAGCACGAAATGCAAGCGTGGTCCAGCAAGGGCGCTGACACGCGATCCGGGCGCCTCAGCCGTCCTTCGGCTTGATCGCGCCCAGCGCGGCCTGCGCCGCCGCCAGACGCGCGATCGGCACGCGGAAGGGCGAGCAGGAGACGTAGTCGAGGCCGACGCTCTCGCAGAAGCCGATCGAGGCCGGATCGCCGCCATGCTCGCCGCAGATGCCGAGCTTGATGTTGGCCCGTGCCTTGCGGCCGCGCTCGGCGGCGAGCCTGACCAGTTCGCCGACGCCGTCCTGGTCGATGGTGACGAAGGGGTCGGCCTCCAGGATGCCCTTGGCGGTGTAGGAGCCGAGGAAGGAGGAGGCGTCGTCGCGCGAGATGCCGAGCGTCGTCTGCGTCAGGTCGTTGGTGCCGAAGGAGAAGAACTCGGCGCTCCCGGCGATCTCGGCGGCGCGCAGCGCGGCGCGCGGCAGCTCGATCATGGTACCGACCTGATAGTCGATCTTCGTGCCGCTCTCCGCGATCACGGCGCTCGCCATGGCGTCGATCCGCGCCTTGACGAGATCGAGCTCGGGCTTGCCCATGACGAGCGGCACCATCACCTCCGGGATCACCGGCTTGCCGGTCTCCCTGGCGGCGATCACGGCCGCCTCGAAGATGGCGCGGGCCTGCATCTCGGCGATCTCCGGGAAGGCCACCGCGAGGCGGCAGCCGCGGAAGCCGAGCATCGGGTTGAACTCGTGCAGCTCGGCGGCGCGCTGCCTCAGCGCGTCGGGCGTGACGCCGAGCGCGGCGGCGACCTCGGCGATCTCCTTCTCGCCATGCGGCAGGAACTCGTGCAGCGGCGGATCGAGCAGGCGGATCGTCACCGGCAGCCCGCTCATGATGGTGAAGAGCTGGACGAAGTCCTGGCGCTGCATCGGCAGGAGCTTGGCCAGCGCGGCGCGGCGGCCCCTGTCGTCGGAAGAGAGGATCATCTCGCGCACCGACTGGATGCGGCTCTCGTCGAAGAACATGTGCTCGGTGCGGCACAAGCCGATGCCCTCGGCGCCGAATTCGCGCGCGGTGCGGGCGTCGTCGGGCGTCTCGGCATTGGCGCGGACCTTGAGGCGGCGGACCTTGTCGGCCCAGCCCATCAGCGTCGCGAACTCGCCGGAAAGCTCCGGCTTCTGCATCCTGACCTCGCCGAGCAGGACCTGGCCGTTGCCGCCGTCGATGGTGAGGACGTCGCCGGCCTTCAGCGTCGTCGGGCCGATCGCGAGCGTGCCCCTGGCGTAGTCGACGCGGATCTGGCCGGCGCCGGAGACGCAGGGCTTGCCCATGCCGCGCGCCACCACCGCCGCATGCGAGGTCATGCCGCCGCGCGTGGTCAGGATGCCCTCGGCGGCGTGCATGCCGTGGATGTCCTCAGGCGAGGTCTCGACGCGCACGAGGATGACCTTGCGGCCGGCCTTCTTCGCGGCTTCCGCATCGTCCGAGTTGAAGACGATCTCGCCGGCGGCGGCGCCGGGCGAGGCCGGCAGGCCGGTGGTCAGCACGCGCCGCTCGGCCTTGGGGTCGATCGTCGGGTGCAGGAGCTGGTCGAGCGCGGAAGGCTCGACGCGGCCGACCGCCTCCTCCTCCGAGATCAGCCCTTCGCTGGCGAGATCGACCGCGATCCTGAGCGCCGCCTTGGCGGTGCGCTTGCCGGAACGGGTCTGCAGCATCCAGAGCTTGCCCTCCTGGATGGTGAACTCCATGTCCTGCATGTCGCGATAGTGCTTCTCGAGGATGCCGTAGATGCGGCAGAGCTCCGCATAGGCTTCCGGCATCGCCGTCTCCATCGACGGCTTGTCGGAGCCCGCCTCCTTCTTCGCGGCCTCGGTGATGTCCTGCGGCGTGCGGATGCCGGCGACGACATCCTCGCCCTGGGCGTTGATCAGGAACTCGCCATAGAGCGCGTTCTCGCCGGTCGAGGGGTTGCGGGTGAAGGCGACGCCGGTCGCGGAGGTGTCGCCCATATTGCCGAACACCATCGACTGGACGTTGACCGCCGTGCCCCAGCTCGCAGGAATGGCGTTGAGCTCGCGGTACTTGATGGCGCGCGCGTTCATCCAAGAGGAGAAGACGGCGCCGACCGCGCCCCAGAGCTGCTTTTGCGGATCCTGCGGGAAGTCGGAGCCGAGCTCCTTCCGGACGATCTGCTTGTACTGGCCGACCAGATGCTTCCAGTCATCGGCTGAGAGATCGGTGTCGAGATGGTGGCCCTTGCGTTCCTTGTAGTCCTCCAGCGCCTCCTCGAAGAGGCCGTGGTCGATGTCGAGCACGACGTTGGAATACATGGTGATGAAGCGGCGGTAGCTGTCCCAGGCGAAGCGGGCGTCGCCCGAAGCCTTGGCCACCGCCTCGACCGTCTCGTCGTTAAGGCCGAGATTGAGGACGGTGTCCATCATGCCGGGCATCGAGGCGCGTGCGCCGGAGCGCACCGAGACGAGCAGCGGATTGGCGGCGTCGCCGAAGGTCTTGCCCGTCAGCCTGCCCATGCCGGCGAGCGCGGCCTTGACCTCGAGGTCGAGCTCGGCCGGGAACTCTTTGCCGTGGTCGTAATACCAGGTGCAGACCTCGGTGGTGATGGTGAAGCCGGGGGGTACGGGCAGGCCCAGATTGCTCATCTCGGCGAGGTTCGCGCCCTTGCCGCCGAGCAGGTTCTTCATGCCCGCCTCACCCTCGGCCTTGCCGTCGCCGAAGGTATAGACCCACTTCCCACCTGCCATCACATAGCCTCTTCTGTTCAGCCGGGCAGGGCAAACGCCGCGCCGGCGCGAAAGTTTCGTGCGTGTGCCGTCGATGACCCCCGGGTCACCGGCAGCGGGACGGGCCGGTCATGCCCAAAACGACATGAACAATCAATGAGCGCGTGCAGCATCGTTGATGCGGTGCAATAGCACTTGATCGCGACGTCGAGCCATACCCCTGTCATTCCGGGGCTTCGCGGAGCGAAGAACCCGGAACCCACGACTGGGGGTGGAACGATCCGGCACTTGCCCGCGCCGCTTCAAGCGTCCCTCTCACGCGCCGCCCGCGGCCAGCGCAGCGGCCAGGCGACGATGCGCTCGGTGATCTCCTCCTCCGGCATCTCGTCCTCGTTGGCGAAGACGCGGCCGCGCACGGAAATGCCGGCCGCGACCACCGTCTCCGGATCGCCTGAGACCAGCGGATGCCACCAGGGCAGGTCCTTGCCCTCGGCGACGAGGCGATAGGCGCAGCTCGGCGGCAGCCAGGGCAGCGTGCGGACCTCGTGCGGCGTCAGCGTCACGCAATCGGGCACCTTGAGCGAACGGTTCGGGTAGTCGCGGCAGCGGCAGGTGCCGGCATCGAACAGGCGGCAGCCGACATCGGTCGCGAAGATGCGGCCGGTATCCTCGTCCTCGAGCTTGACGAGGCAGCAGCGGCCGCAGCCGTCGCAGAGGGATTCCCATTGCTCGCGCGTCATCGTCTCCAGCGGCGTCGTACGCCAGAAGGGCTCGGCGGCTGCGGGTTTCACGGTCATGGCGGCCTTATGCGCCCCGCGGCGGCAAGATGGAAGGCCCCTGCCCCGTCTCATGTGCCGGGATGGCACGGCCGCTCCGGCACATTTCCTGCTCCCCGCCCGTGACATTCCCCCTGCCGCCCCTTATCGGGACGGGGAACGCCACTATGTGTCCTTTATCGGGCGCTCTGCTGTTGCCAAGACGGCCCCGGCGCGGCAGGAGTTGGGCCGGGGGCCGTTCGGGAAAGCCTGGATAAGGCCATGGAGTTCAGGAAGGCAGGCTGGAGAACGCGGCTGAAGCGCTTCGCGCTCGCCGCCGATTCACGGCTGGACGCCGGCCTGTGGAACGCCGGGCGCCGGGCCGGCGAGATCCATGAACGCATCCGCAGCGCAGCCGACCGGCTGACCGTCACCGGGGCTAAGCGCGTCGCCGCCGAATTCGCCAGCGAGGGGCTGAACATCGGCATCGTCGGCGCCCTCGTCATGCTGATGCTGGCGCTGCCGGCCTTCCAGATCGGCAACGAGGAGGCGCTGAGGAACCAGGTCCTCGCCGTCACCTTCCTCGACCGCTACGGCACGCCGATCGGCCATCGCGGCGCCCGGCACGACGACTCCCTGAAGCTCGAGGAGATGCCGGACCATCTGCTCAAGGCCGTGCTCGCCACCGAGGACCGCCGCTTCTACGACCATTTCGGCATCGACCTGATCGGCACCTTGCGGGCGGTCACGGTCAATGCGCGCGCCTCCGGCGTCGTCCAGGGCGGCTCGTCGCTGACCCAGCAGCTCGCCAAGAACCTGTTCCTCAACAACGAGCGCTCGCTCGACCGCAAGATCAAGGAAGCCTTCCTGGCGCTGTGGCTCGAAGCGCGGCTCAGCAAGAACGAGATCCTCAAGCTCTATCTCGACCGCGCCTATATGGGCGGCGGCACCTTCGGCGCGGCGGCGGCGGCGGAGTATTATTTCGGCAAGTCGGTGAGGGACGTCTCGCTCGCGGAGGCGGCCATGCTCGCCGGGCTGTTCAAGGCGCCGACGAAATACGCTCCCCATGTCAACCTGCCGGCCGCGCGTGCGCGCGCCAACGACGTGCTCAACGCCATGGTCGATGCCGGCTTCATGACGGCCGGCCAGGTCGACAGCGCCAAGCGCAACCCGGCGACGCCGATCGACCGCAAGCGCGACGCCAGCCCCGACTATTATCTCGACTGGGCCTTCGACGCGGTGAAGGAGCTCGCGGCCGAAGGCAAGCTCGGGCCCGACCGGGTGCTGACGGTGAAGACGCCGCATGATTCCGCGATCCAGGCGCGCGCCGACGAGGCGATCGAGACGATCCTGCGCCAGCACGGCCCGGCCTACCGGGTGAAGCAGGCGGCGACAGCGATCCTCGATCCCGACGGGGCGGTGCGCGCCATCGTCGGCGGGCGCGACTATGGCGCGAGCCAGTTCAACCGCGCGACGGCGGGCCTGCGCCAGCCGGGCTCCTCATTCAAGCCCTTCGTCTATGCCGCCGCGCTCTCGGCCGGGCTCTACAAGCCGAACACGATCGTCACCGACCGGCCGGTCTGCATCGGCAACTGGTGCCCGAAGAACTATGGCGGCTCGTTCTCGGGCTCGATGCCGCTGACCGTCGCGCTGGCGAAGTCGATCAACACGATCCCCGTGCAGATGTCGATCGCCATCGGCAAGGCGACCGGCGAGACGCATGAGGCGCGCGCCGCCGCGATCGGCCGCAAGAAAATCGTCGAGACGGCCCATGCCATGGGCCTGACGACGCCCTTGACCGACACCGTCTCGCTGCCGATCGGCGCGGGCGAGGTCACGGTGATCGACATGGCGGCGGGCTACGCCGTGCTCGCCAATGGCGGGCGGCGGGCGAAGCCCTATGCGGCGATCGAGATCGCCAATTCGCAGGGCGAGACGATCTACCGCCACGACCGCGACGAACCCGAGCCCCGGCAGGTGCTGAGCACGCAGGTCGCGCAGGACATGAACTTCATGCTCTCCAAGGTGCCGACCGAGGGCACGGCGCGCCGCGCCGCGCTCGACGGCGTCGTCACCGCCGGCAAGACCGGCACCACCAACGGCTACAAGGACGCCTGGTATGTCGGCTATTCCGGCAACCTCGTCGGCGCCGTCTGGTTCGGCAACGACAACTCGGCCGAGACCGCGAACATGACCGGTGGCTCGCTGCCGGCGATGACCTGGAAGGAGATCATGCAGTTCGCCCATCAGGGGCTGGAGCTGAAGCCGATCCCGGGCGTGCCGGTTCCCGAGCCGAAGGGCGTGGCGGTCGCCAGGGCCGGCAGCGCGCCCGCGGCGGCAGGCCCTGCCGCCGGGCCGGGCGCCGGCCATATGCCGCGCCAGTCCTTCGAGGTGCTCTCGACCGTGGGCGCGATGTTCCGCTCCGTCGAGCCCAGGCGCGCCGTCGGCCGCCCGGTGCAGGTCGGCATCCGCGAGATATCGGGGGCTGAGCCCCGTCTGCGCCGCGGCACGGACGGTTGACGGCGGCCGGGCCGGCGGGTCAACTCCGCGCCGGAATTCTCCCAGCGGCAGGGTAGCGTGCGGATTCTCGACCTCGCCTATATCCTCGCGCTCGGCGCCGGCCTCGGCCTCGGCTCGGCGCATTGGGCGGTCGCCGGGCGCCCGGCGATCGGCCGCGTCGAGGTCGGCGCCTGGACGGCCTGGCCGCGCAGCGGCAGCCGCGCGGTCGACCCTTACATGCGCGCCTATCTCGCCCGCGGCGTGCATCTGCCGCTCGGCTCCGGCGAGGGGCTGGAGCTGATCGCCGAGCGCGACGACGCGGGCCGGGCGCTGGACGGGCGCTGCCGCTACCGGCTCTCCGGCGCGACGCCGACGACGCGCGGCTGGACGATCGGCATCACCGACGCCGAGGGCCTGCCGTTCCGGCTGCCGCTGGAGCGCACGGGCTTCACCGATGCGGAGATCGTGCGCCCGGAGGATGGCGGGCTTGCCATCGTCGCCTCCGCCACGCCGGAGGCCGGCAACTGGCTGCCCCTGCCGGCGAGCGGGCGCTTCCAGATCCGCCTGCGGCTCTACGACACGCCGATCTCGAGCCAGACCGGCGAGACGCGGGCCGCCAACCTGCCGCGCATCGCGCGTCTCGATTGCCGATGAGCGCGGTCAGCCATAGCCCACCGCTTGCCGGCTGGCGGGCGCGGCTCGGCGCCGGTTTCGCGCGCTTCGCGATGACGACGCTGGCCGGGCTGATGCTCGCGGGGATCGTGCATATCGTCACGATCCTGGCGATCCCCGCCCTGTCCCGGAACGACGCCGCCAACGCCTATCGCGAGCTCGGCGGCGAGGGGCATGCCGAGGCGCTTGCCGCCCCCGGCCTGCCGGCGCTGCGCGAGGCCGACCCCGATATCGTCACCGCCGTCTGCGGCTACGATCTCTCGGCCGGCCCGGTCAGGGTCGTCGCCCTGACCGGCACGCTGCCGCTGGGGCTGACGCTGCACCGGCAGGGCGGCGGCGTGCTCTACGCCATCACCGACCGCGCCGCGATCCGCGGCAGGCTCGAATTCCTGGTGATGACCGAAGACCAGCGCGACGAGCGCATCGCCGCCGACGAGGAGGGAGAGACCAGCCGGGAACTGCGCGTCGTCTCCGACACCGGGCGGGGGCTGATCGTGGCGCGCGTGCTCACGCGCCTTCCCTCCGACCGGGCCGATGCGGAGGCACTCGCGACCGGCGTCGCCTGCGGGCCGGCGGATTGAGCTAGAGCATTTCCACGTTTCTCCGAACCGCGAAAATGCTCTAAGCTTTTGTTTTGTCGCATTTTCTTCACGCGAACCGGTACCCACTTCGCTCGAAAATGCTCTAGCCTTTGTAGACGACCGGCCGCTTGCCTTCGCCGAAGGCGCCGTTGAGCGGCATCTGGCAGAGTGGCCGTGCTTCCATCTCCAGCGCCATGATCGCGCGCTCCGCCTTCACCGCCTCGCGCGAGGGCATCGCGACGACGAGATTGGCGAGCGCGTGACGATAGCTGCGGATGCGGAAATCGAGGCGCTCGCAGACCCAGAAGATCAGCCCCTCGTTCTCGACGACGCGCGCCTCGGCCGGCCCCCGCTTTTCCGCCGGGACATCGGGCGAGAGCTCCGCCGTGCGCATGCGCACCCGGTCCATGCTCACCACCCGCCCCGCATCGGCGCGGAACGGGCCGATCAGCAGGCGGTCGGCATTGGCGTCCTCCGCCAGCCGGTTGTAACGCGACGCCTGGGAGGCGAAGGAGCCGGAGGTCAGCGCCCGGAAATAATCCGAGACGTCGGTCGACTGGTAGACCACCGGCAGGATGCGCTGATGAGCGAGATTGGAGACCTCGCCCTCGAAGACGCTGCGCTCATGGCTTGGCATGACGAAGCGCCAGGCGCGGTCGCGCAGCCGCTCCTCGTCGTCGGTCAGGCGGAAATAGGACGCCGCTTCGCCGCGCATCGTCGCGGACCAGAAGCCCGCCTCGGGCGCGACGAGCTCGGACCAGAGGTTCGGGCGCGGGCGGCCGAGATCGCCGGTGGTGGCCGCGCTGCAGGCCGAGACGAGGGCGCCCGCCAGCAGGCCGGCCAGCGGCGGCCTCACGCCGGTTGCCGGCCGGTGCGGCTGCGCGCCGCGGCCTTGCGGACCTGCCCGGCGGCCGGAGGCTTCGAGGCCGGCGGCCGGGCCTCGGGCGCGCGCTCGTAACGCACGCCGGTGAAGAACAGGATCTCAGCCGTCCGCGGCGGAGAGGAGCCGCCCGGGGATGGCCTGGAGCGCCGCTGCGGCGCGAAGGGGATGACGACGGCCATGATGCGCCTCCTTGTCCGGCGCCTAAGTTGCGGGGCGAGGACCGGCAGGGTGTGGATCGGCTACCCGAGTCACGGACGCTCGCGAATCCATCAGGGCCAGACATGGTTAACGCGGTCTTAACGAACGGGGATTATTGCTGTTCCACCGCCGGTTTCTCCACCTCGAGCCCGCCATGCCCGCATCCGTTTCCCAGGAACTCGCCGATCTCGCCCGCCTCGCGCGCGAAGGCGGGCTCGACCTCAGCCCGATCTCGCTCAGGGTCAAGACGGACCTCCTCCTGTCGACGCCGCACCCCTCGCCCGACGATCTCGCCGCCTTCGGCGAGATGGCCGGCGCGCTCTTGCCGGGCATCGACGAGGCGACGGCGATGATCCTGGCGCGCAAGCTCGCCGGCTGGCCGCATACGCCCCCTTCCGTCCTGGCCGGCCTCGCCGCGAAGGGCGGCGCCGTGCCGGCGGAGCTGATCCGCCACGGCATGCCCCTGTCGGAGGCGGCGCTCGAGCGCCTCGTCGAGACCGGGGACGAGCCGACGCGCGCCGCGCTTTCGATGCGCGGCGATCTCACCGCCCGCACCGTCCTCATGCTGGTATCGGGCGCCGATCGCGAGGTCGACCTGCTGCTGATCGCCAACCGCGACGCGCCGCTGCCGCGCGCCGCGGTCGAGAGCCTGATCGCCCGCGCGCGGATCGACCCGGCCTATCGGCCGGGCCTGCTCGCCCGCGACGACCTCAGCAATATCGAGCGCGCGCCGCTGTTCCTCGAGGCGGGGGCGCAGCGGCGCCTCGCCATCATCGAATCGCTGATGGCGCGCGAGGCGCTGCACGCGAGCGAGCGGCGTCCCGCCCTCACCGGCCCGGTCTTCGCCGGCTGGCTCGATCTCGCCGCCAGCGATCGCGACGACGCCTTCGCGGCCATCGCCGAGCATCTCGGCGGCGGCGCGACGCTGGCCGACGCCATGGCCCGCGACGCTTCGCGGGAGCTTGCGGCGCTGGCCCTGACGGCGAGCGGGGCGAGCGTCGAGGAAGCGACGCGCTTCCTGATCCGGCTCGGCGACGAGACGGCCCATTCGGTCGAGCGCATCTTCGCGCTGGTGAGCCTGATGCGCACGGTCAAGCCGGCGATCGCGCTGCGCCTGACCATGCAGATCGCCGGCACGAGCGCCTCGGCGCCGCAGCGGCGCGGCCAGCACCAGCCCGCCATGGACCCGAGCGGAACCCCCTCACGCGCCGGAGCCGCCCGGCCGGAGACGCAACCGGCGATGTCGGAGATCCTCGGAAAGCTCGGCGCGCGGCGCTGAGAGCCGCCCCCTCGTCATTCCGGGGCTTCGCGTCAGCGAAGAACCCGGAAAGACAGCGATATAGCGCCCTCACCCCGCGACCAGCGGAAGCCGCGGGTCGCCCGCCCGGTTCTCGATCTCGATGAGCCAGAGGTCGCCGTCGAAGCGCAGCTCGCGCGCGACCTTGTCCTCGACCGCGAGCGGATCTGAATCGAGCAGGAGCTGGAAGCGGCGCTCGCCGTCGTCCTCGGCCAGCGCCTGCGGTGCCGGGCCGTAGAGCGCGGCGGTGCCGTCAAGCCGGTCGAGCTTGACGAAGATCGCGCCCGCCTCGCGCGCGCCGCGGCGGCGCAGCACGGCGACAAGGCCGTCGCGCCCGGCCTGCCGCAGATAGGCGGAGACCCAGAAATCGCTGGTCAGCCGCGCCATGCCCGGCGCCGCCCGCTCAGTTCAGCGCCGTCCGGCGCGGCGCGGCCACGGAGCGGTTCGCGGCCCTGATGTCGGCCGGCGGGCGGATCTCGCCGCCATTGATCAGATCGGCGATCGGATCGCGCGCCGGGGCGGGCGTGACGCGCGGAGCCTGCGCGGCGCGGGGCGCCGCGACCGGCGCCGGCGGCCGGGGCTGCGCCTCGCGGGCCGGCTGCGCCTGCGTCAGATCGCTCGGCCGCGCCGGCGGCCTGACCGGCTGCGCCGCCGGCGCCTCAGGCACTGGCGCGGGCTCGGCCCGGCGCTCGGTGGCGGCGCGGGGCTGCGAGACGGGCGCGGCGGAGAGCATCGGAGCCGGATGGCGCGCCTTCTGGAACAGCAGCGCATTGGCGACGATGGCGAGCGAAACGACGCCGCAGGCGACGAGCACCAGCGCCCGGCCAGGCCGCCGCCCGGCGAGGCGCACGAGCCGGCCGAACCAGGAGGTCTTGCGGCGCGAGGCTTGAGCGCGACGCACCGGCGCGGACAGGGAAGCGCCGGAATGGGCGCGGGCGGCCATGGTCATCGACATTGCGTCAGCTCGTCTTCAGGCGGTCAGGCGGAAAGGTTCTTTGGTTTCGAGGCCCCGGCGCGGGGAGCGGGCGAAGGTCGCGATCCTGGCCGGCGGCTCGGCGGCATCGGTGCTGCCGACCGGCAGCCGGACCGAGACGCGGGTGCCGACGCCCGGCGCGCTCTCGATCGTCAGGCGGCCGCGATGCAGGCCGACGAGCCCGCGCACCACGGACAGGCCGAGCCCGGTGCCCTCATGGGGGCGGTCATAGGCGCCCTTGGCCTGGAAGAACGGATCGCCCAGCCGGGGCAGGTCGGCGGCGGCGATGCCGACGCCGGTGTCGGAGACGGAGATGTCGATCATGTCGCCGTCGCGCACGACGGCGAGCGTCACCCGTCCCTCGGCGGGGGTGAACTTGATCGCATTGGAAAGCAGGTTGAGCACGACCTGCTTCAACGCGCGCCGGTCGGCCTCGATCACGGGCAGGGCCGGGCCGACCACGCAGTCGAGCGCGATGCCGCCCGTCTCGGCGCGCAGCGCCATCAGCGCGCAGCAATCGCGGGCGAGCGCGGCGAGATCGAGCGGCTCGCGCTCGATCGTCATCGCCCCGCTCTCGATCTTCGAGATGTCGAGCAGCGTGTTCACGACATCGAGGAGATGATGGCCCGAGGCATGGATGATGCGGGCGTATTCGAGGCGCCGCTCGGCATCGAGCCAGCCATTGTCGTCGGCGCTCAGCATCTCGGAGAAGCCGATGATGGCGTTGAGCGGCGTGCGCAGCTCATGGCTCACCGTCGCCAGGAAGCGGCCCTTGACGTCGTTGGCGCGCAGCGCCTCGGCATGGCCGCGCTCCAGGTCTTCCTCGGCGGCGCGGCGCTGGGTCACGTCGCGCATCACGCAGACGACGGCGGCGCCGTCCGCGGAAGCAGCACCCGCGACCCGGCAGGCCTGCATCTCGAGCCATAGCGAAACCGGCAGGCGAACCTCGCCCTCGGCCTCGGCCGGCGGCAGGAAGAGCGTGCGGAACGAAACCGTCACCCCCTCGTCGCCATGGGCGGCATCGCTCAGCGCCTTGAGGAAGAGCGGCCGGTCGGCGATGTGTACGCGCTCGAACAGGCCGCGCCCGAGCAATTCGCGCGGCTCCGCGCCGGCAAGCGTGCGCGCCGCGGCATTGGCAAAGACGACCGCGCCACCGGCGTCGTGCCAGGTGACGAGATCGCCGACATGATCGAGCAGAAGCTGCGAGCGCGCATCGGAGGCGCGCTGCTCGCGCTCCTCGACACGGCGCCGGCGCAGCAGCAGCGCCGTCGCGGCGAGCGCCTGGACCAGCGCGGAGACGGCAAGAAGCGGCACCGCTGCGCCGGCAAGCGGCGCCGCCTCGGCGAAGAGGCTGAGGCCGTCGAGCCCGACGGCGGCGGCGAGCGCCGCCACGGCGATCCAGCCGGCGCGCAGCGTGAAGCCGGATGCGCCGAAGAGAGCCGCCTCGACCGGCACGATCGCCAGCCACGGCAGCAGCGGGGACGTAACCCCGCCGGTCACGCTCGCCAGCGCCACGATGAACAGGGACAGCGCCGCGGAAGACAGCGCATGCGCGGTACCGAGCCGGCCCGTCCGCGAGACCAGCGCGACCGAGAGCATCGCGAGCGCCGCAGCCACGATCACGGCGGCCTCGCAGGCGCCGGGCGCGCCGCGCCAGGCCAGATAGGCCGGGGCGAGACCGAGCACCCCGCCGCCGGCGACGAGCCGCGACAGGATGAAACGCTCGTGGCGCTGCCTTTCCGCCGGGTCCGGCTGCGCCGATGCATGCACCAGTGCCGCCGCCTGTGTCCTCAGTGCCGTGATCGCCATACGGAAACGCAACGCCCATACTCTCGCGGAGGACCCCCAGCCGCTCGGACATCACGCCACGGCCGGTTTAAGCGGGGCTTAAGGCGCCGGGCGGTGAAACGGGGGAATCACCTCCTAATTCTGATTTTCTATTTATTTTTCATGATGTTATTCAAATTCGCCGGAATGTCCGCAGCCGCGCCGATGTTCGCGGCAAGGTGAATGGAAGCTGAAGATCGGCGGTGGCATTCGACTCGCATTTGAGCGTTCGGAATGACGCGATTTTTCCGGATCGTGGCGTAGGGTTCTTCCTGAGGCACGCCAGAAGGCGCCGGCGACGGAGACCAGAATGGGCCATCTGCTGCGAAAGATCGCTATCATCGGCCTGATCGCCGTGAATTCGCCGGTTCACAGCGGCAAGCCGGACGATGCCGCCTCGCCGCGGGCGGCCGAGGCCGTCCGCTCCCAGGCGCGCGGGGTGGCGGCGAGCCTCACCGCAGCCCGCGAGGCAGCCGAGATCCTGGCGGGGATGGACCCTGCGATGCGCGAGCGCATCCTGAGCGCCGCGGCGGTGGCCGTGGCGGGCAAGCAGGCCATACCGCGCTGAACGCTTGACGCCCTGCCGCAATCGCGGGAAGAGGCCGGTCATGACGACAAGCCTCGACGACATCGTCGCGAATTTCGAACTGCTCGACGAGTGGGACGATCGCTACCGCTACCTGATCGAGCTCGGCAAGAGCCTCCAGCCCCTGCCGGAGGAAGCGCATGTCGACGCCAACAAGGTGCGCGGCTGCGCGAGCCAGGTCTGGCTCGTCTCGCATCGCGAAGGCGGCAGCGGGCCGCAGACCCGGCTGCGTTTCGTCGGCGACAGCGACGCCCATATCGTGCGCGGGCTGGTGGCGCTGGCGCTGGCGATCTTCTCGGGCCGCGAGGCCGCTGAGATCCTCGCCACCGACGCCTTCGCCATCTATGAGCGCCTCGGGCTCGCCGCCCATCTCACGCCCCAGCGCTCGAACGGTGTGCGCGCGATGATCGACCGGATCAAGCGCGACGCCGAGGCCGCGGCCGCCGCCTGACTCGGGCTCAAGCCGGCGGCGGAAATGCGCTCGGCCGGGCGCCCTCCGCCTGCCAGCCGCGCAGGCCGGGCGGGCGGGCGGGCCGATCCAGGCCGTAATGCGCGACGAGCGCGGCAAGCGCGACGCGCAGCACGACCTTGGCCGAGCGCGGCGGCCAGCGCCGCTCCGTCTCGACGCGGTCGAGCCCCTTGAGGAAGCCGCAGACATCGATCGCGAGGCCCGACAGCTCGGGCCCCAGCCGGTCGCAGGCCTGCCTGACGCGCTGGCGCGCGGCAAGCGCCGTATCGGAGGATCCGGCGACGTCGCGCGGCCCCGCCCTGGCCTCGTCCGGGGTGAGCGCCGCATCCCAGTTCATCGTCGTGCGCGGCAGCATCCCGGCGAGCGTGATATCGGCCCGGAAGCGCTCGCCGGCAGCGAACTCCGCATCGCTGATCTGGGGCCTGCCGTCCTTGTCCCGCCGGCGGTGCAGCCAGAGCAGCGGGCTTTCGCGGTCATCCATGGCCGGTGCGCGCGCCGTCTCGGCGGCAGGCGCAGCCGGCGCTTCTGCCACGAGGCCAAGCCGGGCCGCCGCCCCCTCCCCCGACCAGGCGACGAGCCCCTCGGCCAGCAGGGCCTGCACCGTCCCGGCCGTCACATGACCGGCGCCGAGGCTCGTGCCGTTCACCGTCCGGTAGAGCGCGATGCGGCCGCAGCCGAGCGGCGAGAGACGGGCGTGGCATCCGGGCCCGGCGAGGTGCTTCAGGAGCCGGTCGCGTTCGCCGTGTTGCGTGCGCGCGCTCATCGGCCGGCCTCCGCAGGCTGCTGCGCCAGTCTCGCCATGGTGGCGAGCAACGCGGCCTCCAGCGCGGTGAGGCCGAATTCGAGGCGGGGATCGTCGCGGCGGTCCTCGATCAGGGCGCAGGCGTGGCGGACGGTCGTGCGGTCCCGGCCGAAGCAGATCCCGACGCGGGTCAGGCTGAGGCCGAAGACGACATGGGCGAGATACATCGCCGTCTGGCGCGCCAGCGCGATCGGCCTGCGGCCCCGGTTCGCGGCGCGCAGACCGGCGAGCGGAACGCGCGCCGCAGCCACGCTCGCCGCCTCCGCCAGGCGCGCGCCAGCCGCCGCGCGCAGGGCGATTTGCGTTTGGTCCTCGATTTTGTTCATGATATGTTCCTATGCCCATGCATATTAAAACGGCATGGAACATAGGATTATATTCTTATATCCAAATTGGCAAGCCGGAAGATGCGCTTATCACCGCCCCTTCCGCCAGGGGCGCAAAGCAAACAGGGGCGCAAGACAAAAGCCGCCGAGGTCATCGGCGGCCTTTGTCGAGGTCGGCAGATCCGGATCGCCATGCGCTCCCGGGAGGCGGTGTGGCGATCCAGCCCAGTCGGACGCCTTTGCGCCGGACGGCGCGGTCAGCGGCGCTTGCGGCGCTGCTGGCCCAGGCCCATCTTCTTGGCGAGCTGCGAGCGCGCCTCGGCATAGTTCGGCGCGACCATCGGATAATCCGGCGGCAGGCCCCACTTCTCGCGATACTGCTCGGGCGACATGTTGTACTGCGTGCGCAGGTGGCGCTTCAGCGACTTGAACTTCTTCCCGTCCTCGAGGCAGATCAGATAATCGGCCGTGATCGACTTCTTCACGGGAATGGCGGGCTTTGGGGCCTCGACCTGGACCACCGGGGCGGCGCCGTCGATGACGCGGCTCAACGCCGAATGCACTTCATTGATCAGCGCCGGCAGGTCGGAGGCGGGCACGGAGTTATTGGAAACGTAGGCGGAGACGATATCCGCCGTCAGCCCAATGAAATCCGCTCCTTCGTTTTCGGTCATGGCGATGTTCTCCTTATCGTTCTTGGTGACGTTCCGCACTGATCGTCAACCGCCTCTTTCCGATAACCTAGCTCTATCCTGCCGGTAATGGTCAAGCACCACCGGCACCAGAATCGGACAACGCGGGTTGATCACGATATGCCTGTAGTCGATACTGTTTAGTTACGCAAGCCAGCAATTCCCAATAATCGAACCCTTCAAAGCTCAACAATTCATCGTCCGGATGCTGCATTGCGTTGGCGCTGAAATCAAAGCCGAGGCCGGCACCGCGTCTTGCGGCATGTCTTGCAAGCTGTTCGCTGCGCCTCTACCTGTCGGCATCCAGCCACGGAGACCGCCATGCGCCCGGACCAGGATCACGCTTCCCGGAGCGCCCGCACGCGCCGGCCGCCAGCGCCGCCCAGCGCCGAGATCCGGACCACCGAGAGACAGGTCCACGGTGTCACGCTTCGCGACGATTACGGCTGGCTGCGCGCCGCGAACTGGAAGGAGGTGCTGCGCAAGCCCAAGGCCCTGCCGGCCGATATCCGCGGCTATCTCGATGCGGAAAACGCCTATTGCAAGGCTCTGATGGCGCCGACGCGGGCCTTGCAGAAGGAGTTGGTCAGGGAGATGCGCGGCCGGATCAAGGAGGACGATGCCAGCGTCCCGCAGCCGGACGGGCCGTTCCTCTATTATTCACGCTACCGCAAGGGCGCCGAGCACGCGCTGATCTGCCGCAAGCCGCGCAGCGGCGGCCGGGGCCGCCGGGGGGGCGAGGAGATCATGCTCGACGCCGACGCGCTCGCCGCGGGCCGGGATTTCTTCGATCTCGGCGACGCGGCCCACAGCCCCGACCACCGCCTGCTCGGCTGGAGCGCCGACGAGGCCGGCTCCGAACTGTACGCGATCCGCGTCCGCGATCTGGAGAGCGGCGCCGACCTGCCCGACCGCGTCGCGGACACCACGGGCGAGATCGTATGGGCGAGCGATTCGCGCTCGTTCTTCTATGTCGCGCTCGATGCCGACCATCGCCCCTCGCGCGTCAAGCGCCACCGCCTCGGCGAGCCCGCCGAGGCCGACGAGCCGCTGCACGAGGAAGCCGATGCCGGCATGTTCGTCGATATCGACAAGACCCAGTCCGGCCGCTTCCTCCTGATCACGATCAGCGACCACGAGACCTCGGAGACGCGCATCCTCGACCTCGGCCAGGCGGAAGCGAAGCCCGTCACGGTCGCGCCCCGCCAGGAGGGGCGCCAGTACAGCCTGGAGCACCATGGCGACGTCTTCGCGATCCTGACCAATGCCGACGGCGCCGAGGACTTCAAGATCGTGACCGCGCCGGTCGATGCGCCGGGTCCGGCGAACTGGCGCGACCTCGTCGCGCACAAGCAAGGGCGCCTCATCCTCGATCATCTGTGCCTGAGGGGGCGGCTGATCCGGCTGGAGCGCGAGGAGGGGCTGCCGCGCATCGTCATCCGCGATCTCGCCGGCGGAGCGGAGAGCAGCATCGCCTTCGACGAGGAAGCCTATGGGCTCGGTCTCAATCCGGGCTTCGAATTCGAGACCGATACGCTGCGCTTCATCTATGCCTCGATGGCGCGGCCGACCGAAACCTACGACTACGACCTCGCCGCCGGCGCGCGGACGCTGCTGAAGCGGCAGGAGATCCCCTCCGGCCACGACCCGGCGGCCTATCGCGTGCGGCGGATCTTCGCCACGGCGCCGGACGGCGAGCGCGTTCCGATCTCGATCCTGCACCGGGCCGAGCTTGCGCTCGACGGCAGCGCGCCCTGCCTGCTCTACGGCTACGGCTCCTACGGCTCCGCGATGTCGGCCTCGTTCCGGACGCGGCCGCTCAGCCTTGTCGATCGCGGCTTCGTCTATGCGATCGCCCATGTGCGCGGCGGCACCGACAAGGGCTGGGGCTGGTATCTCGACGGCAAGCGCGAGAACAAGCGCAATACCTTCACCGATTTCATCGCCGCCGCGGGCGCGCTGACCGACGCCGGCTTCACCGCGCGCGGGCGCATCGTCGCGGAAGGGGGCAGCGCCGGCGGGATGCTGATGGGCGCGGTCGCCAACATGGCGCCGGAGCTGTTCGCCGGCATCGTCGCCGAGGTGCCCTTCGTCGACGTGCTCAACACGATCCTGGACGACACCCTGCCGCTGACGCCGCCGGAATGGCCGGAATGGGGCGATCCGATCCGCGATCCGAAAGCCTTCGCGACCATCCGCAGCTATTCGCCCTATGACAACGTCACCGCCCAGGCCTATCCGCCGATCCTCGCCATGGGCGGGCTGACCGATCCGCGCGTGACCTATTGGGAGCCGGCGAAATGGGTCGCACGCTTACGCGCGACCATGACCGGCGGCGGTCCCATCCTGCTGCACACCAACATGGAGGCCGGCCATGGCGGGGCGGCCGGGCGCTTCGATTCGCTGAAGGAGACGGCGCTGGCCTATGCCTTCGCCATCCAAACGGTGAGCGAAGGCTGGGGCTAGGCATTTTCGAGCGAAGTGGACACCGGTTCGCGTGAAGAAAATGCAATAGAACAAAGATCTGGAGCAATTCCGCGATTTGGAGAATCGCGGAATTGCTCCAGAGCGCGCTCAGGCGCCCAGCCGGCTTTTCTCGCTGGCGAGATAGACCTTCAGCTCGTCCATCGAGGCGAAGCTGTATTCGCCATCCGGCGTCCGCGCCCGGATCGAGCCGTCGGCATAGAGCGTGAAATGCGCGTCGCCGACCTGATAGGCGCCGATGACGCCCTCGTCGGAAGCCGCCGGAGCAGGCTCGGGCGGCACCTCCGCGACAGCGGGCTGCGCCACCTCCTCGACCGGCTCCTCCGCCACCTCGGGGAGCGGTTCCGCTTCCGGCTCGTCCGCCGGGGCGTCGAAGGCGGGAGCCTCGGTCCGCGGCGGCCAGGGCGGGGCCGGCGCCGCGGCGGGAGCCGGCTCGTCGGAGGGCGGGAGATCGAGCCGGGGCTCGCGGCGGTCCATCCAGTCTTCCGCCGCGGCGAAGGGATCCGGCTCCGGCGAGAAGGAGGGCTCGATGCGCCCGTCCTCGCGCACCGGTTCCGTTTCCTCCAGATGCCCAGCCAGGCTCTCGCGCAGGGCGCTGAACTCGTCCTGCCCGTCGATGTCGCCGGCCGCCGTCTCGGCGGGCTCGTGGCTTTCCGCCGCGATCTCGACGGGAGGTTCCGGTTCCGGCGCCGCGTCGAACATGTCGGGCAGCGGTTCGATCGCCTCGGTCGCGGCAGGCTCGCTCTCGACGGCCGGCTCCGGCTCCTCGAGGTTCTGCGCGACGAGGGCGCCGAACAGGTCCCTGTCCCCGGAGGGCGGGGCCGCCTCGGCCGGCACCGGCGGCGGCGCAGCCTCGGCCAGGGCGCCCGTCGCCACGGCGCCGGCGAGCGCAAGCGACGGGTCGGGTTGCGGCGGCGCGGCCGGCAGCGAGGCTTCAGCGCCGGCCGCGACCACCTCCGCCAACGCCCGCCGGAGCGCGCCGACCTGCTTCAGCACCCAGGCGAACGCAAGCATGATCAGGCCGGTGCCGCTCGCGATCGAGCCGATGATGACCTGGGTGAAGCCGCGCTCGAGCACCAGATAGGGCCAGCCGTCATAGATGGCCCAGGCGCCGCCGCCGAACAGAAGCAGACCCAGAACGGTAAAAATCGCGATCAAATCCGTATCCTCGGCAGGGCAGCGCCGGCGCCGGAGTGAAGCGGGCGCCACGTCGCCATCCAACGCATTGAAGAAGGGAGGGTTTCCAGTCGAAGCGGCTCAAAGGCTGCGCAATCTGACGCGATTGCGGCGACCTGTCGAGGCGACATGCGCATTTCGCGGCAGGAGCGGTTGTCGGCCGGCGCCGGGGCGCTTAACTATCATGAGGAATGGCAGGGCCCCGCGGCTCCGCCTGCCCCAGCGGCAGGCCATTCTCATTCAAGCGATTTCACAAGCCCGAGGAGAGGCGCATGTCCTTTACCCTTCCCGATCTTCCCTACGCCCATGATGCCCTCCAGCCCTTCATGTCGAAGGAGACGCTCGAGTACCATCACGACAAGCACCACCTTGCCTATGTGAACAACGGCAACAACGCCATCAAAGGCACGGAATTCGAGGGCAAGTCGCTCGAGGATATCGTCAAGGGCTCCTACGGCAAGAACGCCGCCGTCTTCAACAATGCCGGCCAGCACTACAACCATCTCCACTTCTGGAAATGGATGAAGCCGAACGGCGGCGGCAAGATCCCCGGCGCGCTGGAGAAGGCGATCGTCGACGCCTTCGGCTCGGTCGACAAGTTCAAGGAAGACTTCATCGCCGCCGGCGCCGGACAGTTCGGCTCCGGCTGGGCCTGGCTCGAGGTCAAGGGCGGCAAGCTTTCCGTCAGCAAGACCCCCAACGGCGAGAACCCGCTGGTCCACGGCGCCACCCCGATCCTCGGCGTCGACGTCTGGGAGCACTCCTACTACATCGACTACCGCAACCGCCGCCCGGACTATCTCAAGGCGTTCCTCGAAAGCCTGGTGAACTGGGACTACGTCGCGGAGCTGCATGCCGCCGCCAAGTGAGCCGGCGGAAAACGGATACGGAAACGGGGCCTCGCGGCCCCGTTTTTTTATGGCTTCGCCAGTGCCGCGCTCAGGCGGCGACGTTGCGCAGGAACTGATCCACCGTCGAATCGAGGCGCTGGGCCTGGTCGGCGACCTCGCCGGCCGCGCCGCGCACCTGCTCGGCCGAGCGGCCCGTCTCCTCGACGCTGTCGGCGAGCACGCTCAGATCGCTCGACACCGAGAGCGCCGAGGAGCTCGCCATGGCGACCCCGCTCGCGATCTCGCCAGTCGCGATGGCCTGCTGCTCGATCGAGGTGGCGACCGAATTGGCGAATTTCTCGATGGCGTTCATGCGCTCGGCGATGTTCTGGATCGAGCCGACGACCTCGCCGGTCGCGCCCTGGATCGCGGCGACCTGGGCCACGATGCGGTCGGTCGCATCCGCGGTCTGGGCGGCCAGCGACTTGACCTCGGAGGCGACCACGGCGAAGCCGCGGCCGGCCTCGCCGGCGCGCGCCGCCTCGATGGTGGCGTTGAGCGCGAGCAGGTTGGTCTGGGCGGCGATGTCGCGGATCAGGTTGACCACCTCGCCGATGGCGCGGGCGGTCTCGTCGAGCGCCTGCACGGAGCCGGCGGTATCGCGCGAGACGGAGGCCGCCTCGACGATCTCGGTGCGGACACGGCGGACCTGGAACTCGACCTCGCGGATGGCCGCGCCCATCTCCTCGGCCGCCTGCGCGGCGTTCTCGACATTGCCGGAGGCGCCGTGCGCGGTGTTGGCGGCGCGCGCGGCGCGCCCGGAGGATTCGGCGGCGACGCGGGCAAGCCCGTCGGAGGCCTCGCGCATGCGCTCGGCATTGTTCTTGAACGCCTCGAGCGCCAGGCCGACATCGGTGCGGAACGAAGTGATCGCATGGTCGACGCCGCGCTGGCGCGCCAGACGCTCGACCTCGGCGAGGCTCTGCTGCTCCTCGAGCGCCGCCCGCTCGGCCAGGCGGATCTTGAGGACACCGAGCGCACGCGCGATCGCGCCGATCTCGTCACGACGATCCAGCGCATCGATCGGCGTCGCGAGATTCCCGTCGGAAATGCTGACGATCGCCTTCGTCATGCTGCGCAGGGGGCGCATTGCCCGCCACAGGCTGAACCAGAGGAGCGGGCCGAGCACCAGGAGGATGAGCAGGCCGAGCCCCATGGTCAGGAACTGCTCGGAAGCCGCCCTGGCCATCAGGCGGGTCTTGTCGAAGCGCAGCGCCACATAGCCGATCTGCCTGTTCTCAGCGCCGACGCGCACGACATGGACCTTCGTCAGGTAGACGCTGTCCTCGATGTCGATCTCGGTGCGCGTCTGCAGCGCCTTCCAGGGCTCCATGCCGATCATCTCGGCCAGCAAGCTCGGCGTCAGCGACAGGCGCGCCTCCGTGCTGCGGGCGGCGGAGGCCAGGGTGGTCAGCTCGTCGCCGACGATACCGGCATCGAAATCGGGGTCGCGCTGCAGCGAGGTGAGGATGTTTCCGAGCGTGCCGTTGTCCCGCGACAGGATCAGCGACGGCGCGGCGTTGACCACCATCAGGGTCAGCCCCGTGACCTTCTGATGCAGATCGGCGCGGGTGCGGGCGTCGTTGTAGCGGGCGATCGCCATCACCACGAAGAGGACCGCCACGGCCACGATCGCGACCGCCGCTGCTGCAATCTGCCGGCTGAGGGAGCCCAGGCCCTGCCCGCCCGGCTGCGCCGGTTCTCCCGCGACGGCTGCGCGCCTGAACAATTTCATCAAACCGGTGATCCCCGAAACCGGCGCAGGCTCCGCGAAGGGCCGCGCCCTGATCGCGCCACAATGGCTGATCCCGGTAAACAAATCGCTTGCGCGGACGATCAATCGCCGAGTTCGCCGAAGCGGCGCAGGGGCATATCCGGCGGCGGCGCGAAGGCTGCGATCGCGGCATGCTCGACAGGGCGCGTCGCGACCACGGGATCGAGGCCGGAAAGCTCGCCGTCGACGAAGCCCGGATGGCACATCACCAGATGGCAGGGGCCCGGCGCGATCAGGAACCGCGCCAGATCGGCGGCGAAATTCCGCCCCGGATCGAAAGGCGCGACGCCCGAAAAGCCGCGATTGACGCGAAAGCCCCGTTTCAGCACGGCAGAGCGGAAGCCGGTGGCGAGGCCGGCGATGACGAGCGCCTTGCCGACCGCCACGCCGCGCGCGCGGATCGCGGCCGGGCGGTCGGCCGGATCGCGCAGATAGAGCGCGCCGGCCGGGTAGCGCCGGGCGAGAGTGTCGAGCAGCGCGCGGCGCACGCCGGGCAGCACATGCACATGCTGGTGCCCGTCGACGAAATCGGGCGGGCGGCCGAGCGCATCCTCGAAGGCATCGAGCTGGCGGGCGATCTCGGCTACGATCTCCGCCCGCGCCGCCGGCGAGGTCGCGGCGGCCAGCGCGACATCCTTCAGGCCCGGCAGGGTGCCGCCGGGCGCCAGGCGCGGCATCGCCGAGAGCGGACCCGCGCAGGTCAGGTTGAGATGCAGGCCGAGATCGGCCCTGGCCTCGAAGGGACGAAGCTCCGGCGCCAGCCGGCGCCAGTGCGGGCGGCTGGTCATCGCGCCGGTGGCGGTCAGCCGGCCGCGCTCCAGCAGATCGAGGATCGCGCGGCTGACGCCCTCCGTCATCGCGAAATCATCGGCGCAGAGGATGAAGCCCTTGGCCATCGCGCTCATTGCTCTTCATTGACCGGGCTCGCGCTATAGCGCGACGCCTCGCGGATGAAAACGCACCGCTTGCGGAAGCCATCGGGCTTGTCGGCCGGCGCGCTTTACGGTTCTGTACGTCGCGCCGCCCGGCGAGGGCGGATCAACGGCGATCGAAAGGTGGTTCGTGTCGGATATCGGGTCCCGGCCGGTTCAGCGTGCGCCCCGGGCCTCCCGCTGGCCGGAGCTTTCCGTCGTCGTGCCCGTGCACAACGAGGTCGACAACCTGTCCCCGCTCGTCGAGCGCCTGCGGGCGGCGCTCGACGGGGAGGTCGCCTCCTGGGAGATCGTCTTCGTCGACGACGGCAGCCGCGACGGCACGCTCGCGGCGATTCGCGATTTCAACGCCGCCGATCCGCGCATCAACGCCGTCTCCTTCAGCCGCAACTTCGGCAAGGAGATCGCGATCGCGGCCGGGCTCGACCATGCGCTGGGCGACGCGGTCGTGATCATGGACGCCGATCTCCAGCACCCGCCGGAGACGATCCCCGCCTTCCTCGCCAAATGGCGCGAGGGCTATCTCAACGTCTACGGCCAGCGCTCGGGCCGCGAGGACGAGACCGCGCTGAAGCGCGGCTTCGCCAAGCTGTTCTACCGCATCTTCGGCTATTTCGGCGAAACGCCGCTGCCGGAGGGCGCCGGCGATTTCCGCCTGCTCGACCGCAAGGCCGTCGACGCGCTGCGGGCGCTGCCGGAGCGGGCGCGCTTCTCGAAGGGGCTCTATGCCTGGGTCGGCTTCCGCTCGGCCGGCGTGCCCTTCCAGGTCGCCGAGCGCGGGCACGGGCAATCCAAGTTCAAATACCGCAAGCTGTTCTCCTTCGCCTTCGACGGGTTGTCCTCCTTCTCGACCGTGCCGCTCAAGATCGCGACCTGGTCGGGCGCGCTGATCGCCGTGATCGCGACGCTGTCGGCGCTCTACTTCATGCTGCGGACGCTCCTGTTCGGCACCGACCTGCCCGGCTTCCCCTCGCTGATCGTCTCGATCATGTTCTTCTCAGGCATCCAGCTCGTCTCGCTCGGCATGATCGGCGAATATGTCGGGCGCATCTTCGCCGAGGTGAAGCGCCGGCCGCTCTACCTGATCGGCGAGCGCGTCGGCTTCGAGGCCCGCACCGTCGATCATCCGCGCGGCGACGCCCTGCCGCCGCTGATCCGCTAGCCGTCTCCATGCTCAGAAACATCCTGTCGGTCGGCGGCTATACGCTGATCTCGCGGCTCACCGGCTTCGTGCGCGACATCGTGCTGGCGGCCGTGCTCGGTGCCGGCGCGACGATGGACGCCTTCTCGGTCGCGCTGCGCCTGCCCAACCATTTCCGCGCGATCTTCGGCGAAGGCGCCGTCAACCAGGCCTATGTGCCGACCTATGCCCAGATCGCCGAGAAGGATGGGCAGGCGGCGGCCGGCCTCTTCGCCGACCGGCTCTTCACCGTGCAGTTCATCGTGCAGATCGTGCTGCTCGCGCTGGCGCTGCCGCTGATGCCGCAGCTGGTCGCGCTGCTGGCGCCGGGCTTCAGCGCCGACCCGGCGGTGTTCGAGCTCGCGGTCACGCTGACGCGAATCACCTTCCCCTATCTCCTGTTCGTGACCATGGTCACCTTCCTGGGCGCCACGCTCAATGCCGTCGACCGCTTCGCCGCCTTCGCCGCCGCGCCGATCCTGCTCAACGTCTGCATCGTCGCGGCGCTGGCCGTGGCCTTCCTGTTCCCGAGCGCGGCGCACGCCGCCGCCTGGGGCGTCGCGATCTCGGGCGTCGCGCAATGGGGCCTGCTCTATGTCGCGGCGAAGCGCGCCGGGGTCGGAAGCCGGCTGGTGCGGCCCCGGATGGATCAAGGCGTCAGGCGCTTCCTCAAGATGTTCGGGCCGGCCGTGATCGGCTCCGCCGGCGTGCAGATCGCGATCTTCGCCGATACGATCATCGCCTCGCTTCTGCCGCGCGGCGGCTATGCGGCGCTCTATTATGCCGAGCGGCTCTATCAGCTGCCGCTCGGGCTGATCGCGATCGCGGTCGGCACCGTCGCGCTTTCGGCGATGAGCCGCGCCATCGCGAAGGGCGACGAGGCCGCCGCCAACGCCGCGCAGAACCGCGCCGTCGCGATCTCGCTTTTCGCCAGCGCGCCCTTCGTCGCCGCCTTCGTCGCCGTGCCCGAGCTGATGGTGGCGGGGCTTTTCCAGCGCGGCGCCTTCGGTGCTGAGGCGAGCGCGGCGGCGGGTGCCGTGCTCTTCGCCTATGCGCTCGGCCTGCCGGCGATCGTGATGATCCGGGCGCAGGTCTCGGCCTTCCAGGCGCGCGGCGACACCATGACGCCGATGCTGGTGGCGCTTGCGGCAATCGCCTGCAACCTCGCGCTGAAGCTCCTGCTCTGGCGCGACTGGGGCGCGCCGGGGCTGGCGCTGGCGACCGCAGCCGGCGCCTGGATCAACCTCGTCACGCTGTTCGTGCTGGCGCTCAGGCGCGGCTGGACGGAGCCGGACCGGCGGCTGCCGGCTTTCGCAGGCGTCGTCTGCGGCGCGGCGGCGATCTGCGGCCTCGCCGCCTGGTGGGGAAAGCCGCTGGCGCTCAGCCTGACCGCCTCCCTGCCCTTCCAACCGCTGCTGATGACGATGCTCATGGTGTCGGGCATCGCGGCCGTGCTCTACGCCCTCCTCGCCGGCGGCGGGCTGAAGGCGGCGGGGCTCTTGCGCTTGCTCAGATAGATCGGACGACGAGGCGCCCTGCCCCGCCAAGCAGCGCCGCCGCTTCCGCGACCATGCGCTGGACGATCTCGCCGGCTGAAGGAATATCGCCGACCAGCCCGACCGCTTCGCCGAAGATCACGGCAGCCCTGTCCGGATCTCCCGCGAGGAAGGCTTCGCGATAGGCCGGCGCCTCCTCGGCGACCGCCGCCTTCAGCGCGGCCTCGCGCCCGGCCCATCGGCCGATGAAGGCATTGTCCGAGACGCGGATGTCGAAGGGCTTCGGCCAGTCGAGCCCGCGGGCGATGTCGGGCAGCGCGGTGCGCACGGTCCCGTCGCCGGTCGCGGCCAGCGCCGCGGCGTGATGGCGCTCATGCACCAGCGCCTCGCGGCTCGCCCAGAAGCGCGTGCCGGCGAGCACGCCATCGGCGCCGAGCATCAGCGCGGCGGCGAGCCCGCGTCCATCGGCGATGCCGCCGGCGGCGACGATGAGCGTATCGGGGCTTTCGCGGGCGACCAGATCGGCCGCCTCGGGCACGAAGGGCAGCGTGGCGCGGCTGGCGCCGTGACCGCCGGCCTCCGTCCCCTGCGCGACGACGATCGCGGCGCCGGACTCGAGGGCCTGCCGGACATGGGCGAGCGACTGGCACTGGCAGATCAGCGGCACGCCCGCCGCCTCGATCTCGGCGGCGAAGGGGCGCGGATCGCCGAAGGAGAGCATCAGCGCGGCGGGCCTGTGCGCCAGCGCCCGCGTCAGAAGCTCCGGCGTCTTCGCCAGCGACCAGGTGATGAAGCCGCAGCCGACCGCCGTCTCGCCGGCCGCCGCGAATTCCCGCTCGATCCAGGCGCTATCGCCATAGCCGCAGCCGATGAGGCCGAGGCCCCCCGCACGGCTGACAGCCGCGGCGAGCGCCCCGCCGCCCGCCAGCGCCATCGGCGCCGAGAGGATCGGATGGGCGATGCCGAGGCGCCGGGTCAGCCGCGTGGCGAGGCGTGCCATGGATTCGGCCCTCCGGCTCAGGCGGCCTTCGCCTTGCCGTGGGCGAAGTCCATGTAGAGTTCGCGCGCGCGGCGCAAGAGCGGGCCGGGCTGGAGCACGCGGTCGTCGATGCGCGTCACCGGCACGCATTTCGCGTAGTTGCCCGAGGTGAAGATCTCGTCGGCCTCAGCGAAATCCTCGTAGCGCAGGCTGCATTCCTCGACGCGCACGCCGTCGGCGCGCAGGAGCCTGATGACGCGCTGGCGGGTGATGCCGTTGAGGAAGGTGCCGTTCGGGACCGGGGTCCTGACCACGCCGTCCCTGGCGAGGAAGACGTTCGAGGTCGCGGTCTCGGCGACATTGCCCTGCATGTCGAGCACCAGCGCGTTGTCGAAGCCGGCGGCCCTGGCCGCCCGCAGCACCCGGGCGTTGTTCGGATAGAGGCAGCCCGCCTTGGAATCGGTCGGGGCGGTCTCCTGCGTCGGGCGGCGATAGGCGCCCCTGGTCACGGAGAAGCCGGTGCCGGGGCCCGGCATCGGCGCCTCGAACAGGCAGAGCGCGAAGCGGGTCGAGTCCGCATCGGGCATGATGGTCGAGGGGCCGTCGGCCTCGGCCCAGTACATCGGCTTGACGTAGAGCGCCGTGCCCGGCGCAAATTTGCGCACACCTTCATGCATCGTCTCGACGATGAACTCCGGCGTGACCGTCGGGTTGAGGCCGAGCGCCAGCGCCGAGCGGTTGACGCGGGCGGCATGCAGGTCGATGTCGGGTGCGACGCCGTCGAAATAGCGGCCCCCGTCGAAGACCGAGGAGCACTGCCACAGCGCATGGCTGCGCGGGCCGACGATGCCGGGATTGCCCTCGTGCCAGGCGCCGTCGAGCCAGGTCCAGGTCTGGGAATACCATGCCATGGCGGCGCTCCGTTCCAGCCGATCCTACCGTGCCGCAGCGTCCTCCCGCCACCGCCCGCAGTCAACATGCGGCGGCGCCGATCGGAATGACGGGATGTGATGGAAGCGATCGGAAGAGGTGATGGATCGCTGATCCTTCGCCCCGTCGCCCGCGGCATGGTCTATAGCGATTCCGCAATTCCCCGAATCGCAGAATTGCTCCAGGCCTTTGCTTTATCGCATTTTCTTCACGCGAGCCGGTGTCCACTTCGCTCGAGAATGCTCTGGAGAAGGAGCCATGCACTGGTCCGATCATGCCGATGCCATAGCCCCTGCCCTGCCCGCTGTCTGGCTCGTGCGGACGGGCGAGAAGCCGCGCGATCTGACGGAGCGCTCCGCGCTCAGGCGCGGCACGGCACGGCGCATCCTGGCCCGCCAGCTCGGCTGCCGGGACAGCGAGGTCGCGATCGGCCATGATCCCGCGGGCCGCCCGTTCATCGCCCTGCCGGACGCGCCCGGCCTGCATCTGTCGCTGGCGACGCGGGCCGGCATCGTCGCCATCGGGCTGGCGCGCCACCCGCTCGGCGTCGATATCGAGGCGGTCGAGGCGGAAGCCCCGCCGCCGCTCGATCTGCTGCATCCGCAGGAGCGGGAGCTTCTGGACAGGGCTGCGCCCGCCGCCCGTCCCCTCGCCTTCGCCCGCCTCTGGGCCGCGAAGGAAGCCTATGTGAAGGCGCTCGGCACCGGCTTCGCCCGGGCGCCGGAGAGCTTTTCCGTCTTCCTTTCGTCGGATGGGCGCTTTTGCGTCGCCGATCCCTTGCGCCGGGCGGAGGCCTCCGGCGAGATCCGCCTCATCGAAGACGGCGGCCGGAACGTCCTGGCCGCCGCCGCGATCGTTCTCGCCTGAGGCCTTGAGGCCTCAGCCCGGCTGGTCGACGGATTTCTTCCTCAGCATGTAGCCGACGGCGCAGACGAAGACCGCGCCGACCACCGCCGCCGTGTAATGCGGCAGGTTCGCCGGGCCGATGCCGAGCGGGCTCACATCGGTCGCGACCGGCACCACCCAGTTCGGCCAGTTCGCCTGGAGCCAGCCCAGCACGGCGATGTCACCGACGATCATCTCCGCCGCGATCCAGCCGAGCAGCGCCGCGCCGGCCCAGACCAGGATCGGGAAGCGCTCGATGATCGAGGTCAGGAGCTGCGCGCCCATGATGATCAGCGGGATCGAGAGCAGGAGGCCGAAGATGAAGAGCTCGGCATGGCCGCGCGCGGCCGCCGCGATGGCGATGACGTTGTCGAGGCTCATCACGGCGTCGGCGATGGCGATGGTCCGCACGGCCTTCCACAGGCTTTCGCTGGCCTCGATGTTGCCGTGCGCTTCCTCCTCGCCGACGGCGAGCTTGATCGCGATCCAGAACAGCAGGATGCCACCGACGATCTTCAGATAGGGCACGCCGAGCAGATAGGTCACGACCAGCGCGAAGACGATGCGCAGGCTGACGGCGGCGCCGGCGCCGAGCCAGATGCCGATCTTCTTGCGGTTCTCCGGCAGGGAGCGGCAGGCGAGCGCGATGACGATCGCATTGTCGCCGGAGAGCAGGAGATCGATCCAGATGATCTGAAGCAGCGACACCCAGAAGGTGGAGGAGGTGAAATCCATCGGCGGTCTGCCCTTTTTTTGGTCAATGAGCCGGATCGGGCCGGCGCGATTTGATCAGATAACCGAGGCCGAGCACCAGCAGCGCCCCCAGGATCGCAGCCGGATATTCGAGCTTCCGCAGCAGATCCTCACCGAAGCGGGCGATCAGCCAGGGGTCGCTCTCGAACATCTCGCCCGCGACCCAGCCGAGCAGCGCCGCCCCCGCCCAGACCAGAACGGGAAAGCGCGCCAGCAGGCCGGTGATCAGCGAGGCACCGAGCACGATCAGCGGGACCGAGAGGACGAGGCCGGCGACGAGCAAGGGAAGCGAATCCCTGGCGACGGCGGCGATCGCCAGCACATTGTCGAGGCTCATGACGATGTCGGCGACGGCCACCGTCTGCACCGCCTTCCAGAGCTTGTTGCTGGCGGCGACCGCATTCTCGTCCTGCCCCTCTTCCTCGACGATGAGCTTCACCGCGATCCAGACGAGCAGGACCGCGCCGAGCAGGCGCAGGAAAGGCGCGTTCAGCAGCGAGGCGATCGCGACCGTGAACAGCACGCGCAGCATGACCGCGACGCCGGCACCGAGGGCGATGCCCTTCACCCGCTGCTGCGGCGCGAGCGCGCGGCAGGCGAGCGCGATGACGACGGCGTTGTCGCCCGAGAGCACGATGTTGAGCAGGACGATCTCGGCGAGCTTCCCCCAGACCAGCGGATCGACGATGGAAACCGACGACAAGTCCATGTTCCAAAAACCTCAGGCTATTTTCTCGGGAAACGTCATCGCCGAACCACCTTGGGCAGTGCGGACAATTGCCGAATCCTTCCCGGCCGGCGCCACCATTGTCATTCGGGCGCGCGCCGCAGGCGCGAACCCGGAACCCACGACCGGGTAGGACAGTTCCTGTCCGGTTGCGGGCCCCTCACCCGGTCGTGGGTTCCGGGTTCTTCGCTGCGCGAAGCCCCGGAATGACAGCGGCAGGGCAAGTGTCCACATCGCCTAGAGCGCCTGCTCGACCGCCTTGCCGGCAGCCTCGGTGCCCAGCGCGCCGCCGAGGTCGCGGGTGCGGGTGCGGGCATCGCCGAGCGCGCGCTCGATCGCCGCCTCGATTCCCTTGGCGGCCTCGTGCTCGCCGAGATGGTCGAGCATCATCGCGCCCGACCAGATCATGCCGACCGGATTGGCGATGCCCTGCCCCGCGATGTCGGGCGCCGAGCCATGGACCGGCTCGAACAGGGACGGATGGTCGCCGGCCGGGTTGATGTTGCCCGATGGTGCGATGCCGATCGTGCCGGTGCAGGCGGGGCCGAGATCGGACAGGATGTCGCCGAACAGGTTCGAGGCGACGACGACGTCGAAACGGTCCGGGTTCAGCACGAAATGCGCGGTCAGGATGTCGATATGGTACTGGTCGACCGCGATGTCCGGATAATGCTTCGCCATCTCCTTCACCCGCTCGTCCCAATAGGGCATGGTGATCGAGATGCCGTTCGACTTGGTGGCCGAGGTCAGCTTCCTGCGCGGCCGGCGGCTCGCCAGCTCGAAGGCGTATTTCAGCACGCGGTCGATGCCGACGCGGCTCATCACCGTCTCCTGGATGACGATCTCGCGCTCGGTACCGGCATACATGCGCCCGCCGACCGAGGAATATTCGCCCTCGGTATTCTCGCGCACGACGAAGAAATCGATGTCGCCGGGCTTGCGGCCGGCGAGCGGGCCGGGCACGCCCGGCATCAGCCGCACCGGCCTGAGGTTGACGTATTGGTCGAACTCGCGCCGGAACAGCAGCAGCGAGCCCCAGAGCGAGACATGGTCCGGCACCTGCGCCGGCATGCCGACGGCGCCGAAATAGATCGCGTCATGGCCGCCGATCTTCTCCTTCCAGTCGTCGGGCAACATCTTGCCGTGCCGGGCGTAGTAGTCGCAGGAGGAGAAATCGAACTGGTCTAGCCTGAGCTCGAAGCCGAATTTCTTCGCCGCCGCCTCCAGAACGCGCAGGCCCTCGGGCATGACCTCCCTGCCGATGCCGTCGCCGGCGATGACGGCGATGCGGTAGATGCGATTGGTCCCGGTCATGCGTCGTCTCCGAAGAAGGCCCTGAACTCGGCTGCGACGAGATCGGGGACCTCCTCCGCCAGATAATGGCCGCCCGACAGGGCATGGCCGCGTACATCCTGCGCACGCTCTCGCCATAAGGCCAGAGGGTCGAAGCATCTGCCGATGATGCCGTTGGCGCCCCAGAGCGCGAGCAGCGGCTGCGCCAGCTTGCGCCCGCCATCCGCGTCGTCATGGCGGATGTCGATGGTGGCGGCGGCGCGGTAATCCTCGCAGGAGCCGTGGATCACCGCCGGATCGGCAAAGCAGCGCAGGTAGTGAGCCAGGGCTTCGGGGGCGAAAGGCGTCATGCCAGCCGAGCCGGAACCGCATTTCTTGCGCCAATACGCCTCCGGATCGGCGCCGATCATGCGCTCCGGGAAGGGCGCGGGCTGGATCAGGAAGAACCAGTGCCAATAGGCGCGGGCGAAGGCGTCGGTCGTATGCGCATACATCTCGCGCGTCGGCGCGATGTCGAGCGTGGCGAGACGGGTGACGCGGTCGGCATGGTCGAGCGCGAGGCGATGGCCGACGCGAGCGCCGCGATCATGCCCGCCGACGCAGAAGCGCTGATGGCCGAGCGCGCTCATCACCTCTGCCATATCCTGCGCCATGGCGCGCTTGGAATAGGGAGCGTGCGCGGCGTCGCTCTCCGGCTTGCCGCTGTCGCCATAGCCGCGCAGATCGGCGCAGACGAGGGTGAAGCGGTCCTTCAGCCGCGCCGCGACCTCGTGCCAGAGCGCATGGGTCTGCGGATAGCCGTGCAGCAGCAGGAGCGGCGGCCCTTCGCCGCCGGTGCGCACGCGGATCAGCGTGCCCGACGTCTTAACGTCGAGCAGGCGAAACCCGGGAAACAGATTGTCCGTGACAGGGCGTTCGGCGAGGGGCATGGAATCGGGAGAGGCAAGAACAGGTCACCGGATACCCCGAAAGGGCCGGGATTTCCCCCACGGATTATTACACAATCCTGACCAATGGTGGGAAGCGCCACCCTCGCCCGCCCCCTCAGCCGCGCAGGGTGGCGCCGTGGCGCTTGCTCATCTCGGCGACGATCCTGGCACCCACCGCCTCGATCTCGGCCTCGGTCAGCGTCTTCTCGGTCGGCTGCAGGGTGACAGCCAGCGCCACCGACTTGCGGCCGGCATCGACGCCTTGCCCCTCATAGAGATCGAAGACCCCGACGGAGGCGATCAGCGCGCGGTCGGCGCCCTGCGCGGTCTTGACCATCTCGCCGGCCGCCACCGCCTTGTCGACGATGAAGGCGAAATCGCGCGTCACCGGCTGGAATTCGGAGAGGGAAAGCTTCGGCTTGACCTTGGTCGGCCGGTGCTTCGGCGGCGGCAGCGCATCGAGATGGATCTCGAAGGCGATGAGCGGCCCCTTCACGTCGAGCGCCTTGAGGATCCGGGGATGGACCTCGCCGAAGGCGCCGATCACGCCCTTGGGGCCGAATTGCAGCGTGGCCGAGCGGCCGGGATGGGCCCAGGCGGGGCCGCCGGCGACGAGCTGGAGGCCGCCGGTCGGAACGCCGAGCCCCGAGAGCAGGCCGAGCGCGTCCGCCTTGGCGTCGAAGACGTCGACGGGCTTCACGCCGCCGTCCCAATGCCGGCCGGTGCCACCGAGGCGGGCGGTGCCGCGGCGCAGGCCGGTGGCCGCGACGAGCTGGCCCTCCGGCTCGTCGCTTTTGAAGACCTGCCCGACCTCGAACAGCGCGACATCGGGAAAGCCGCGATCGGCATTGCTCTGCGCGGCGCGGATCAGCCCCGGCAGCAGCGAGGGCCGCATGTCGGAGAGATCGGCCGCGATCGGGTTGGCGAGCGCGAGCGCAGGCGAACCGCCGCCGAAGAGCTTGGCCTGATCATGCGAAATGAAGGACCAGGTCACCGCCTCGACGAGGCCGCGCGCCGCGAGCGCGCGCTTGGCGAGGCGGGTGCGCTTCTGGAGCACGGTCAGCACCGGCTTGATCACTTCGCCCCGGATGCGCGGCAGCGGCGTCGCGGCGACGCGATCGAGGCCGGCGATGCGGACGATCTCCTCGACCAGATCAGCCTTGCCGCCGACATCGGCGCGCCAGGAGGGGGCTGCGACCTTGACCCGGTCGCCCGCGCCCGAGACATGGAAGCCGAGCGAGGTCAGCGCCAGCTTCATCTCGACCTGCGGCAGGTCGAGCCCGGTCAGGCGCCTGACCTCAGACCAGGGGAAGTCGATCGCGGCCGGGCTGTCGGGTATTTCGCCCACGAATTCCATCTCGGAGGCTTGCCCGCCGCAGAGCTCGATCACCATCGCGGTGGCGAGATCGAGGCCGGGGCGGGTGAAGTCCGGATCGACGCCGCGCTCGAAGCGATAACGCGCGTCCGAGTTGATGCCGAGCGCGCGGCCCGAGCGGGCGACGTTGAGCGGGTCCCAGAGCGCGCTCTCGATCAGCACGTCGGTGGTGGCCTCGCTGCTGCCCGACGCCTCGCCGCCCATGATGCCGGCGAGCGATTCGACGCCGTTCCCGTCGGCGATGACGACCTGCTCGTCGCTCAGCGCATAGGTCTTGCCGTCGAGGGCGAGGATCGTCTCGCCCGGCTTGGCGCAGCGCACGGTGAGGTTGCCCTTGACCTTGGCGGCATCGAAGACGTGCAGCGGCCGGTTGCGGTCGAGCGTCATGAAATTGGTGATGTCGACCAGCGCGTTGATCGGCCTGAGGCCCACCGCGCGCAGCCGCGCCTGCAGCCAGTCCGGCGAGGGACCGTTCTTCACCCCGCGCACGAGGCGCAGCGCGAAGGCCGGGCAGAGCTTGCGGTCCTCGTCAGCGAAATCGAGCGTGACCTTGACCGGGCACGGAAAGGCGCCGCGCACCGGCGGCACAGGCTTTGATTTCAGCTTGCCGAGGCCGGCGGCGGCGAGGTCGCGGGCGATGCCGGCGACGCCGAGCGCATCGGCGCGGTTCGGCGTCACCGCGATCTCGATCACGGCGTCGTCGAGCCCGGCATAAGGCGCGTAGGGCTCACCGACCGGGGCATCGTCCGGCAATTCGATGATGCCGTCATGGTCGTCGGAGAGTTCCAGCTCGGCTTCCGAGACCAGCATGCCGTTCGATTCGACGCCGCGGATCACGCCCTTGCCGAGCGTGATCTTCTTGCCCGGAATATAGCTGCCGGGCGGGGAGAACACGCCCTTCATGCCGGTGCGGGCATTGGGCGCGCCGCAGACGACCTGCACGGGCTCGCCCGCGCCGGTATCTACCAGGCAGACGCGCAGGCGATCGGCATTGGGGTGCTGCTTCGCCTCGACGACATAGGCGATGGTGAAGGCCGAAAGCGCGGCGGCGCGATCCTCGATCGCCTCGACCTCCAGGCCGATGCGGGTCAGGGCATCAGTGATCTCCGCGACGGAGGCATCGGTGTCGAGGTGCTCTTTGAGCCAGGAAATCGTGAATTTCATCGCGCTATCGGGTCAGCTTTGCCGGATCGTCAGGAGGAGAGGCCGCCGGTGAGCGTCGGCAGATCGAGCGGGCGGAAGCCGTAATGGCTGAGCCAGCGCACATCCGCCTCGAAGAAGGGGCGCAGATCCGGCATGCCGTATTTCAGCATGGCGATGCGGTCGATGCCCATGCCCCAGGCGAAGCCCTGATAGACCTCCGGATCGACCCCGCAATTCCTCAGCACGTTCGGGTGGACCATGCCGCAGCCCAGGATCTCCAGCCAGTCCTCGCCCTCGCCGAAGCGGATCTCGCCGCCCTTGCGCGAGCACTGGATGTCGACCTCCATCGAGGGCTCGGTGAAGGGGAAGAAGGACGGGCGGAAGCGCATCTTCACGTCGTCGATCTCGAAGAAGGACTTGCAGAACTCCTCCAGGATCCATTTCAGGTGGCCGAGATGGGCCGATTTGTCGATGACCAGCCCCTCGACCTGATGGAACATCGGGGTGTGGGTCTGGTCGGAATCGTTGCGGTAGGTGCGGCCCGGACAGATCACGCGGATCGGCGGCTCCTGCGCGAGCATGGTGCGCACCTGCACCGGCGAGGTGTGGGTGCGCAGGAGCTTGCGTTCGCCGTTCGCATCCGGGGCGAAAAAGAAGGTGTCGTGCATCTCGCGGGCCGGGTGGCCTACGGGGAAGTTCAGCCTGGTGAAGTTGAGGTCGTCGGTCTCGACATCCGGTCCCTCGGCGATGGCGAAGCCCATGTCGCCGAAGATCGCGGTGATCTCGTCGATGACCTGGCTGATCGGATGGATGCGGCCGCGCGCCTCGGGGCCGTCCTGCACCGGCAGCGACACGTCGACGCGCTCGGCGGCGAGCCTTGCCTCCAGCGCGGCCTCGCCCAGCGCCTCCTTGCGGGCGGCGATCGCGCCCTGCACGCGGTCGCGCAGGCCGTTGATCCGCGGCCCCATCTCTCTGCGCTCGTCGGGCGTCATGGTGCCCAGCGTCTTCAAAAGCGCCGAGATAGAGCCGGATTTGCCCAGCGCTGCGATGCGCACATCCTCGACGGCGGATTCGTCGGCGGCGGCAGCGAGCGCGGCGAGCGTGTCGCGTTCCAGGGTGGCGATGTCGGTCATGAAGGGTCGCGAGCTTTGAAGTCGTGGGAACGGGCGCGTTCTAGCGGGAACGGCCGGCTTATGCCAGAGCGAAGCGACGAGATCAGGAGGATGCCTTGCCCGACGCCACTGCCCAGAAGGAATCGCCGTCCTATCGGCTCGCCGCGCTCGATCCCGATTTCATCCTCGGCGATTCGACCCGCGGCGCCCGCTTCATGCTGGAATACCAGAAGGCGGAAGACCATTTGCGCCTGCGCGGCGTGGTCTCGACCATCGTCGTCTTCGGCTCGGCGCGCGTACGCGAGGGCAATCCCTGGTACGAGGCGGCGCGGCAGTTCGCGCGGATCGCCTCGGAGCGCGGCGGGGCGCTGCGCGACGGCGAGGCCGGGCGCTACCGCGTCATCGCCACCGGCGGGGGGCCGGGCATCATGGAGGCGGCCAATCGCGGCGCGACCGAGGCCGGCGCGCTCTCGATCGGCTTCAACATCACCCTGCCGCACGAGCAGGAGCCGAACGCCTGGTCGACGCCGGACCTGACCTTCCGCTTCCACTATTTCGCGATGCGCAAGATGCATCTGGCGATGCGCGCGGCGGCGCTCGTCGTCTTCCCCGGCGGCTTCGGCACGCTCGACGAGCTGTTCGAGATCATGACGCTGGTCCAGACCGGCAAGATGGGGCCGGTGCCGATCGTGCTCTACGATTCCGGCTACTGGCGGGGCTTGCTCAACCTCGAGACGATGGCGCAGGCCGGCTTCATCCGCCCGGAAGACCTGAAGCTCTTCGCCTATGCCGATACGCCGGAGGAAACCTACCAGCGCATCGTCGACGGCGCAGGCGACGGCTGGGACCCGCCGCACAACGGCAGCGTGCAGACGTAGCCGCCAAGGAAAAAGGCCGGCGTCGCCGCCGGCCTTTCTACAAATTCAGCGATGCAAAGCCGCTCAGGCGGCCTTGGCCTCGGCACCCAGCGCGCCCTTGACCGTCTCGACCACCGCGGCGAAGGAGGCGGCGTCGTCGATGGCCATGGCCGAGAGGGTCTTGCGGTCGAGCTCGACGCCGGCCTTGATCAGGCCGCCGATGAAGACCGAATAGGTCAGGCCGTGCTCGCGTACCGCGGCGTTGAGGCGCTGGATCCAGAGCGCGCGGAAGGAGCGCTTCTTGTTCTTGCGGTCGCGATAGGCGTACTGCATCGAGCGATCGACGGCCGCCTTGGCGGCGCGGATCGTATTCTTGCGGCGGCCATAGAAGCCCTTGGCGGCCTTGAGCGTCTTCTTGTGCTTGGCGTGGGCGGTCACGCCCCGTTTCACGCGAGCCATGTCATGATCTCCGGTTACTCAGGTGGCGTCAGCCGTTGGGGAGGTAGAACTTCTTCACGTTGGCAGCATCGCCCTCGAACAGGGTCGTGGTGCCGCGAAGATTGCGGATCTGCTTGTTGGTCCGCTTGATCATCCCGTGACGCTTGCCGGCCTGGGCATAGAGGACCTTGCCGGTTCCGGTGATCTTGAACCGCTTCTTGGCGGCCGATTTGGTCTTCATCTTGGGCATTTCAGCTCCTATCGATCGTAGGCCCGCGCGCCTTGCGGCGGCTTTGAGCCAATGTCTTGCTTTCAGGAAGCAAAGAACGACCGCCACGGCAGCCCTTATCAGCCGGGCGATCGAAGGCCGGGCCTATCGCAGAAAAGCAGCCGGCTGGCAAGGATCAACTCGCCGCAGCAACGAAAAAGCGCGCCCTAAAGGCGCGCCCTTTCCGAAAAACCCGCTCGGCCCGGGCTCAGCGCGGGGCGAGCACCATCACCATCTGGCGGCCTTCGAGCTGCCAGTCGCTCTCGACCTTGGCGATCTCGGCGGTATCGACCTTGACGCGCTCCAGCACCTTCACGCCGAGATCCTGATGCGCCATCTCGCGGCCGCGGAAGCGCAGGGTGACCTTCACCTTGTCGCCCTCCTCGAAGAAGCCGTGCATGGCCTTCATTTTCACGTCGTAATCGTGCTTGTCGATGCCCGGGCGCAGCTTGATCTCCTTGATCTCGATGGTGCGCTGCTTCTTGCGCGCCTCCGAAGCCTTCTTCTGCTCGAGGAAGCGGAAGCGGCCGTAATCGAGGATCTTGCAAACCGGAGGGACGGAGTTCGGGGCGATCTCGACGAGGTCGAGGCCGGCATCCTCGGCAAGCTTCAGCGCATCGAAGAAGGAGACCACGCCACGGTTGGCGCCGGTATCGTCGATGAGCTGGACTTCGCGAACCCCGCGGATGTCACGGTTCGAGCGGGGACCTTCCTTGGTCGGGGTCGGGGCGGCACGGTACGGACGGCGAATGGGGACTTCTCCTGTATTTGGCGCAGCTCGCGCCGTTGTCGCAGACACATTGCACAAAGACGCGCGTTGTCAATGGATGACGCGGCGGAACCTCAGCTTCCCAGAAGGGCGCAGTAGACGTCGAGCGTCTCGGCGACCATCGCCTCCAGCGAGAAATGCCGCTCGACATGCGCCCGCGCCCGCCGCGCCAGCGCATCGCGGGCGGAAGGGCGCAAGCCCAGCGCCTCGCCCAGGCCCGCCGCAAGGGCCGCGGCATCGTCCGGCGGCACGCGCCAGCCGGTGCGCTCGCCGGCTGTGGCCTGCGGCGGCGCCAGCACGGTCTCGGGCACGGCGCCGAGATCGGAGACGACGACGGGCGTGCCCATCGCCTGCGCCTCGACCGCGACGCGGCCGAAGGCTTCCGGATCGGTCGAGGGCACCGCGACGACCGCGGCCGCCAGCATCGCCGCCGGCATGTCGGTGCAGTGGCCGACGCGCTTGACGCGGCCCTCCAGCCCGGCCTTGGCGATCAGCCCATCGAGCTCCTTGACGTAGCCGTCGCGCCCTTGCGCGTCGCCGGCGAGGATGAAGGCGGTGTCGGTGTCGCCGCCCTCGGCCATCAGGCGCGCGGCCTCGATCAGCACGCGCTGGCCCTTCCAGCCGGTGAGCCGGCCGGGCAGGAGCACGATGCGCCGATGCGGCTCGACGCCCCAGGCGCGGCGCAGCGCCTGCACCCGCTCGGCCCCGACCGCCGCCGGGGCGAAGGCCGAGAAATTGGTGCCGCGATTGACGATCCTGATCCGGTCGCGGGCGATCGGGTGCTTCGCCAGGATGAGATCGGCGGTATAGGCCGAGTTGGCGATTACCACGTCGCCGCGCGCCATCACCGAATTATAAAGGGTCTTCACCGCCGAGCGGCTGTTGTAGGAGCCGTGATAGGTGGTGACGAAGGGCAGCTTCAGGAGCCGTGCCGCGCCCAGCGCAACCCAGGCCGGGGCGCGCGAGCGGGCGTGGATCAGCTCGACCCCTTCCTGCCTGCAGAGCAGCGCCAGCCTGCGGATGTTGAGGAGCATCGCGACCGGGTTCTTGGAGGCGGCGGGGAACGGCAGCCAGATTCCGCCCTTGGCCTGCAACTCGGCGACGAGACGCCCGCCTTCGGTCGCGACGAGGGCGCGCGCGCCGGCATCGGTCAGCCCCTTGGCGATGTCGACGGCGGTGCGCTCGGCCCCGCCGGCCTCGAGCTCGGGAATGATCTGCAGGATCGTCCGCCCCGCGAGCGGATGCGTCTCTGTCGAAGGCAGCGAAAGATGGGCACCCGGCTTGAAGGACATGCGCTCTTGGTCTGGACTTTCGTGAACGGAGACGAATATGCCCCTATCGGATCGCTGCCGCAGCCTCTAATCGCCGCGGCCCCCTGATTCGTCACAGGAGATTTGCCTTGGAGCGTCAGCCGCCGCAATGGCTCGAAATCGGCGAAGGCCGGCGCCGCCTCGCCTGCCTGATGCAGGAGGGCGACGGCGCCCCCATCGTCTGGCTCGGCGGCTTCCGCTCCGACATGCGCGCGACCAAGGCCGAGGCGCTGGCCGCCTGGGCGCGCGCGCAGGGCCGCGCCGGCCTGCGCTTCGACTATGGCGGCCATGGCGAAAGCGAGGGCGATTTCGCCGGCTTCACCCTGTCCGACTGGCTTGGCGACGCGCTCGCCGCCATCCGCAGCCTGTGCCGGCAGCCTCCGATCCTGGTCGGCTCCTCGATGGGCGGCTGGATCGCCCTGCTCGCGGCGCGCGCGCTGTCGGGCTCGGCCCTGCAGCCGGCGGGCCTCGTGCTGATCGCGCCGGCGGTCGATTTCACCGAGGAGCTGATGTGGGCGCAGATGCCCGATGCCATCCGCCGGACGATTCTGGAGGAAGGCGTCTGGCTGCGCCCCTCGGAGTATTCGCCCGAGCCGACGCCGATCACGCGGGCCCTGATCGAGGACGGGCGCCGCCACCTCCTGTTCGGCGGCGAGATCAAGGCCGGCTGCCCGGTCCATATCCTTCAGGGCATGCGCGACCCCGACGTGCCCTGGCGCCAGGCGCTGAAGCTCGTCGAGCATCTCAGCGGCGATCCGGTCGTGCTGACGCTCGTCAAGGACGGCGACCATCGCCTGTCCGCGCCGGAGGATATCGCGCGGCTGCAGGCGGCGGTCGCCGGGATGGCGGCCGGCCTCAGTGGACGCTGACCATCTTCAGGTCGTGCTCCCAGGCGTTGGCGGTCGCGGCCTCGCGCGAATCCGTCACCAGGATCGGCGCGCCATCGGCCGAGAGCAGGGTGAAGAGCTGCAAGCCGGGCTCGATCTTGGGCGCCTGCGGGAAAATCCGCATCAGCTCGTCCGAGGTCATCGACTTGACATAGGCGACCTCTCCGGTGCCGAGCGCGGCGAATTCCGCAGGCGTCAGCGGGTTGGTCTGAACGGCATTCCTGTCCTGTTTCATCGCGCCCTCCTTCAGAGCAGTGCGAATGCGGTTTCGATAGTGCGCCTTCAATGATGAACAGATGCGAAAACCGCGAACGCATCCTTCGAAAGCCGGACGGTCAACCGTCCTCTACTCGCGGCTCATGATATCGATACGCCGGACGAGCCGTTCCGGTTCCGGCCTGACCAGATCGATCGCGAGCAGGCCGTTCGAAAGGTCGGCGCCGAGGACCTGCATGCCCTCGGCCAGCAGGAAGCTGCGCTGGAACTGGCGCGCGGCGATGCCGCGATGCAGGAACTGCCGGTTCTTGTCGTCGCTCTGGCGGCCGCGGATCGTGAGCTGGTTCTCCTCCAGCGTGATCTCGAGCTCACCGCGGGCGAAGCCGGCCACGGCCAGCGTGATGCGCAGGCGATCGGGCTCCTCTTCCGTTCTGGGCAGCCGCTCGATGTTGTAGGGCGGATAACCCTCACTCGCTCCCTTGGCGACGCGATCGAGCGCACGCTCGATATCGTCGAAGCCGAGCAGGAACGGATGGGACAGGCTTGGCGTACGCGTCATCTTCACAGGCCCTCGAAAGGCGCCTCACGAACATCGGGACCCGCCGCCGGCAGCATCCCGCGGGCGAAAGGCGAACCCTTCCGCTTGTCCGAAGATATGGCGAAGCGCAGGAGCCGCTTCAAGGGGAGGAGGCCTGCGCCTGTGGCCCACGGATGAAGAATGGTACAGCCACCCCGGCTTGAACGGGGGACCTCTAGATCCACAATCTAGCGCTCTAACCAACTGAGCTATGGCTGCCCAAACCGAGGCTGCTTGACCGGCCGCCACGGCGGGGTCGTCAGCGGCGCGGAACCTAGTGCCGACGCGCCGCTTTTGCAACCGTGGAATTCGACGCCGCCGCCGGAAAGGCGCGGCGGCGGCCGGTCAATCCTTGCGCAGCGCGGTGTTGGCCGCCCGCGCCAGTTCCTTCAGGTGCTCGGCATAGGATTCATAGCTGCGGCGCACCGCCTTGGCCTGGAGCGCGATGGCCTCCGAAGCGCTCTTGCTGCGCGCCAGCGTCTGCGCGTCGGTGAGCGTCGCCTCCAGCTCGGCGCAGGCATGGTCGAGCATGCGGGCCTGCAAGGCGCCGAAGGCGCGCGCCATGGTCAGGGTCTGGCTCATCATCGTCTGCGTCGCGACGGCTGCCGCCTCGGGCGGGCGGGGCAAGGGCAGCGAATCGAGCGAAGCCGGCGGCGCCTTGGCGGCCGGCGCGGGAGCCGGAGCAGGCACCACCGGCTCGGCAGGAACCGGCTCGGCAGGAACCGGCTTCGCTTCGGTGACAGGGGTCCCGGCCTTCGGCGCCACGGTCTGCACGACCGGCGTCACCGGTTTCGGCGCGCGCACCATCGCGGGCTTCGCGGCAGGAGCGGGCCGCGCCGCGGCGACGGGAGCCGGCGGCGGCACGGGGGCGGGCTTTGCGGGCGCGGACGGCGCGGCAGCGGATGGCCGCACGGGCGCGGCATTCCGCGTCTTGTCGGATTTCGGCGTGGACGGCTGAATCTCGGCGGGCGCGGAGCTCAGCGCCTTCACCGGAGGCAGGCTGACCGGGACCCTGGACTTGATCCGGGTCGGAGCAGGCTTGACCATGGCGGCTCTCCTTCAACGGCAGGCAGCCGGGCCACAGGGTCCGGCCGAACAGCGGAAACGGCGCCTCGCGGCGCCGGGACGGACGCGCTCAGCGGCCCTTGGTCGCCTTGGTGACGGTTTCGGCGGCCTTGGCTGCGGCGTCCTGCGCGGCAGCGCCGAGGTCCTTGAGCTGGCTCTGGAGGGCGGCGACCTGCGACTTCAGGAACTCCGACTGGTGCTGCATCACCTCGGTCAGGTCCTTCGACTGCACCAGCTTCTGGGCGAGATCGAAAGCGGCCGCGACGTTGTTCTCGGCATAGGCGATCGCCTTGCGGGTCGCTTCCTGGGTGTTGGCACGGGCGCTCTCGGCCGAACCATGGGCGCTGTCGACGGCCTTGTGGGCCGCGCCCATGAAGCCGTCGAACGCCTTGCGGGCTTGCTCGACGCTACGCTCGGCGAATTCGCGCATCTCGGTGGGCACTTCATAAGGCAGCTTGCCGTTCATGGAATCCTCCTGTCCTGTGACGATCCAATCCTCAATAATTGTGCACTGCAATATCACTGTTGCATTGCAATGACAACAGCCAGACCGGTGGCGACGCCGGCCATGTTAACGCTGTTTGGAGGAGATGCGGGAGAGCGATCTTCTGTTCCATGGATTTGCCGCCGTTTGGAAGCTATTAAGGCTTTGTTAGGCATAACGGGTGCGGACCGAACGAGCGGGCGGACATGAGCGAGGCCGGAGAGGACTGGGCGGGACGCAGCGCGGCAGCGGCCGAAGACGCAGGCCTTGCGTCCTTCGCCGCCGGCGGCGCGCTCTTCGTCTGGGACCCGGCCGCGGAAAGGCCGCACCCCGCCAACGCGGCGGCCGAGGCGCTGCTCGGCGGGCGGCCCAACCTGCCGGCGCCAACCCGACAGCGCCTGAACCTGCTGGCCCAGGGCCTCGCCAGCCTCGACGGCATCCGCCTGGAGCGGCTGCGCCTGACGGCGAGCTTCGCCGCGGTCCCCGCGACCTGCGGCTGCAAGCTCGTCGCCCTGCCCGGCGGACAGGCCGTGCTGGCGCTCGCCGTGCAGGCTTCCGAGCTCAGGCGCCTCGGCATCGCGGTTCCCCCGGCCCCGCCCGCCGCGCCCGCCCGGCCGGCCACGATCCGCTTCCTCTGGCAGAGCGACCGCGACGGCAGGCTGACCCGGCTCTCCGAGACGATCTCTGCGCTGGCCGGCGAATCGGCGAGCGCGGGGCTCATCGGCCAAAGCTGGCAGGACCTGCTCGGCCAGGCTGTCATCGACAGCGACGGCGGCCTGATCGAGCGCTTCGCAAGCCCCGCGACCTGGAGCGGCCACAGGGTGCTGTGGCGCACCGAGACGCCGGGCGAGGCCGTGCCGGTCGAGCTTTCCGGCGTGCCCGTCCTCGATGCGGGCCGTCAGCTTTCCGGCTTCCGCGGCTTTGGCATGGCGCGGCTGAACGAACGCCTCCCCTTCCCGGAGGCAGAAGCCGAAGAGCCTGTCGTGGCCGACGAAGACATCAGCGACGCGCCCGGGCCGGACGAACTGTCGCACCAGCCCGAAGAGGAGGCGGAAGAGATCGCCGCCTCGCCCTCTGCCGACGAGCCGCCGGAGACGGAAACGGAAACGGCGGAATCCGCCCCCGAGGCGCCCGAGCCGGACCTTCCGCCCGGCCGGATCGTGCCGCTGCGCAACGGCCATCCGACGGCGATCAGGCCGGTCCTCGAACCGTCGAAATCGCATCTGAGCTCGGCCGAGCGCAACGCCTTCCGCGAGATCGCCAAGGCGCTGGGCGCCCGGCTCACCGACGACGAGGAGCCGGGGGGGCCGCGCCTGCCGCCGGTGGCGCCGCTGCAGGTGCGGGAGAAGCAGGTTCCGCCCGCGGAGGTCGAGGCCGCGGTGCCGGCGCGGCAGCGCAATTCCCATGCGGAGGTGCTCGACCGGCTGCCCGTCGCCGTCCTCGTCAATCGCGACGACGAGGCGCTCTATGCCAACCGCACGCTGCTCGAGCTGCTCGACTATGCCGATCTCGCCGACCTGAAGGCGGGCGGCAATGTCAGCCGCCTGATCAAGGACGCCGCCCGCACCGATGGCGGCGCGATGACGCTGATCGACAGGCTCGGCCATCCGATCGGCGTCGATGCCGTGCTGTCGAGCGTGAACTGGCAGGACGAGCCCGCCACGCTGATGGCCTTCCGCCAGTCCAGGGACGATTGTCGCACGGTGCCGCCGGCGACGCCCGAGGAGGCCGAGGAAGCGGAGCTTGCCGCCGAATTCGCGGCGGAGGAAGCCGAATCGGCCGCCCGCGTCGAGGCGCTGAGGCTCGATGCCGAGGCCCGCGACGCCCGCATCGCCGAGCTCACCGCAATGCTCGACACCGCGACCGACGGCGTCGTGACCGTGGACGATCGCGGCCGCATCCTCTCGCTCAACAAGGCGGCCGAGGCGCTGTTCGGCTACGACCAGCGCGAGGTCACCGGCGAGTTGTTCACCCTGCTCTTCGCCAGCGAGAGCCACGCGCCGGCACTCGACTATCTCGAGGGGCTGAAGGGCGGCGGCGTCGCCTCGGTGATGAACGACGGGCGCGAGGTGCAGGGCCGGGTGCGGCAGGGCGGCAGGATCGCGCTGTTCATGACGATGGGCCAGATCGCGCATGGCGCCGAGCCGCGCTTCTGCGCCGTGCTGCGCGATCTCACCGCCTGGAAGAAGACCGAGGGCGAGCTGGTCGAGGCCCGCAAGGCGGCGGAGATCGCGAGCGCCCAGAAATCCGACGTGCTCGCCAAGATCAGCCATGAGATCCGCACGCCGCTCAACGCCATCATCGGCTTCGCCGAGGTGATGGCCGAGGAGCGCTTCGGGCCGATCGCCAACGAGCGCTACAAGGAATATCTGCGCGACATCCACCAGTCGGGCGGCTACGTCATCAGCCTGGTGAACGACCTGCTCGACCTCGCCAAGATCGAGGCCGGCAAGCTCGATCTCGACTTCGTCAGCGTCAACCTGAACGAGATCGCTCTGTCGACGGTGTCGCTGCTCCAGCCGGAGGCGCAGCGCGGGCGCGTCGTGCTGCGCTCGGGGCTTTCGCCGAAGCTGCCGCCGGTCGTCGCCGACGAGCGCTCGATCCGACAGATCGCGATCAACCTCATCTCCAACGCGGTGAAGTTCACCGATGCCGGCGGGCAGGTGATCATCTCGACCGCGCTCGGCGACCAGGGCGAGGCGATCCTCAGGGTCCGCGACACCGGCATCGGCATGGACGACGACGAGCTGAAGCTCGCGCTCGAGCCCTTCCGCCAGGTGCCGGCGACGCGACGCGCCGGCGGCACGGGCTTAGGCCTGCCCCTGACCAAGGCGCTGGTCGAGGCCAACCGCGCCGCGATGGCGATCACCAGCGTCAAGAAGGAAGGCACGCTGGTCGAGATCACCTTCCCGCCGCAGCGCGTGCTGGCGAGCTGACCTCAGCGTTCGATGCGCGCCATGCTCGGGTTCGACCCGAGCATCTCTGGACGGGAAAACACCCCCGTTACAAAAGCGTCCCGCTCAGGATCACGGCGGCGATGCCGAAATAGATGATGAGCCCGGTGACATCGACCAGCGTCGCGACGAAGGGCGCCGAGGCGCTGGCTGGGTCGAAGCCCAGCCGCTTCAGCGCGAAGGGCAGCATCGAGCCCGCCAGCGAGCCGAAGGTGACGATCCCCAGCAGCGCCGCGCCGACCGTCGCCGCGATCAGCACCCAGTGCGGCCCGTAATCATAGAGCCCGGCCCACTGCCAGAGCGCAATGCGCACCACGCCGATCAGGCCCAGGATGATGCCGAGCGTAACGCCGGTCGGCAGTTCACGCAGCGCCACCCGCCACCAATCCTTCAGCCTGACCTCGCGCAGCGCCAGCGCACGGATGATCAGCGAGGTCGCCTGAGAGCCGGAATTTCCGCCCGCGCTCATGATCAGCGGGATGAACAGCGTCAGCACGATCGCCTTCTCCAGCTCGTCCTCGAAGAACTGCATGGCGGAGGCCGTCAGCATCTCGCCCATCAGCAGGATCGAAAGCCAGCCGGCGCGCTTGCGGATCATCGCGGTGAAGCCGATCTCGTTATAGGGCTGGTCGAGCGCCTCCATGCCGCCGAGCTTCTGCACGTCCTCGGTGGTCTCGGCGATCATCGCGTCGATGACGTCGTCGAAGGTGACGATGCCGATGACGTGCTCCTGCGCATCCACGACCGGCACGGCGAGGAGGTCGTATTTCGTGATCAGGCGCGCCACCTCCTCGCGGTCGACCTCGGGGGCGACGGTGATCGGCTTGCGCGCGGGCACGACCGACTCGACCGGCGCCTCGGGATCGCCGGCGATCAGGCGGCGCAGCGAGACGGCGCGCACGATCTTGCGCGTCACGGAATCGAGCACGTAGATCGCATAGACCGTCTCGCGCGAACGCTCGACGCGGCGGATATGGTCGAGCGTCTGCTGCACCGTCCAGTTCGAGGGCACGCTGACGAACTCGGTCGTCATGATCGAGCCGGCGCTGCGTTCCGGATAGGCCAGGAGCTTGCTGAGGTCGGAGCGGGTCTGGCGGTCGATGCGCCCGCTCAGGCGCTGGCGGGTCTCATCGTCGAACTCCTGGAAGACGTCGGCCGCCCGGTCCGCCGACATGGCCGAGAGCAGCGCCCCGGCGCGGCCCTCCGGCAGCCGCTCCAGCATCTCGGCGGCCGTGGTGAATTCGGGCTGGTCGAGCACCTCGACGGCGCGCTCGAAAGGCAGCTCGGCCAGGACGCGCGTGATCGTCGCCTCGTCCTGCTCGTTCAGCGTCTCGACGATGTCGGCGACGTGCTCATGCGCCAGCGTCCGGGCCAGCGTCACGGCAAGGAGATCCGTGTCGGGGGCGGTCTCGTTCATGGCTCTTGATCCTTGCGATCGGGCCGTCCGGCCGGATCGCAGGCGAGCCGGGGACCCGGTCAGGCGCGCGAGACGGCGTACGGCTTCGACTGTCGACTGGGACTGTCGCTGGGCATCGGGTCGGGGTTTCCTGTGGGCAGCCGGCCGCGAAGGCCGGAAGCACGAGGCCAATGCACCCGCAAGCCGCCGGCGTCAAACGGTTTCTGCACAGGCCGCGGCCCGATCAGGCATTGGCCCAGGCTGCCGGACGAGACTATTGTCGCGACGGCGCACCGGTGCCCGCCGGCCGCCTCGCCGCCCCTGACCCTCTCGCTGGACTTGAAGCCGATGTCCCTGACCATCTATGGCTGCTACCGCTCGCGCACGACGCGCACCATCTGGCTCGCCAGCGAGCTCGGCCTGCCCTTCAAACATGTGCCAGTGATCCAGGCCTATCGCCTGCCCGACCCGGCCGCACCGGGCGCGGCGCTGAACACGCGCAGCCCGGAATTCCTGAAGATCAACCCCAACGGCCATATCCCAAGCATCGACGACGACGGCTTCAAGCTGCACGAATCGCTGGCGATCAACCTCTATCTGGCGCGCAAGCACGGCGGCCCTCTGGCGCCGAAGGACGTGCGGGAGGAAGGCCTGGCAGCGATGTGGTCGCTCTGGGCCGTGACCGAATGCGAGCCCCATGCGCTCAGCCTGCAGCAGCATCTCGCCGCCTTCCCGCCGGAGAAGCGCAAGCCGGAGGTCGCCGAGGCGGCGCTCACCGCGCTCAAAGGCCCCTTCGCCGTGCTCGACAAGGCGCTGGCCGAGGGCAACGGCCATGTCATGGGCGGCCGCTTCACCGTCGCCGATCTCAACCTCGCCGAGGTCATCCGCTACGCCAAGCCGGCCGTGCAGCTCTTCGACGCCGCGCCGCGGGTGAAAGCCTGGCTCGACGCCTGCCAGGCGCGGCCGGCCTTCCAGGCGATGTGGCAGGCCCGCGAGGCCGAAGCCGCCTGAGCATCCGCCTGCGTCATTCCGGGGCTTCGCTTCAGCGAAGAACCCGGAATGACGGCTGCTCGGGCGATTCCCCGCATCGCGGTCCGTCTCGTTCCAAAGGCTTTATTGCCCAAAAATTATGAATTGCTCTAGAGTCGATTCTTCGGCCGGAGTTGCTATCGGGCACGGCTCACCGGCTTCGAGAAGTCGCGGCACAAGCGATACCGGGAACAGGGGACGGCCCATGGATGTGCGGCAGCTGCGATGCTTCATCGCGGTCGCGGAGGAGTTGCATTTCGGCCGGGCGGCCGAGCGGCTCGGCATCGCGCCTCCCGCCCTGTCGCGGCAGATCAGCACGCTCGAGGAGGAGCTCAGCGTCGCGCTCCTGACGCGCACGACCCGGCAGGTCGCGCTGACGCGGGCCGGGCTGATCATGCTCGAGGAAGCGAAGGGCATCCTCGTCAAGATGGAGCATGCCTCGCGTGCCGTGCGCGAGGCCTCGCTCGCCTCGGGCAAGGTGCTGCGCGTCGGCGCGATCGACGCCGCCTCGTCGAGCTTCGTGCCGGAGACGCTGGTGGCCTTCCGCGCCCGCTTCCCCGGCGTCGAGATCAAGTTCGTCGAAGCGATCACCACCGCGCTCATCCAGATGCTGGAGGCGGGCAAGCTCGATCTGGCGCTCACCCGCCCGCCGCGCAAGCCGACCGATTGCGGCTTCGAGATCCTGCGGGTGGAGCGCCCGCTCGTGGTCCTGAACGAGGCGCATCCGCTCGCCGCCCGCGAGCATCTGACGATGCTGGACCTCGTCGGCGAGCCCTTCGTCGTGCCCTCCAAGCGCCTGCGGCCCTATGCCTACGATCTGGTGATGGCCTATTTCGAGAGCGTCGGCGCGGTTCCCAACGTCACGATCGAGGCGACCGAGAAGCCGGCGATGATGTCGGCCGTCGCGGCGGGGCTGGGCATGGCGCTGGCGCCGGACTGGGTCTCGCGGCTCTCCTTCCCCGGCGTGACGCTCAGGCGCCTGCGCGGCGCGATGCTCGACCCGCCGCCGCCCGGAGCGCTCGTCGGCGTCGCCTGGCGCCCGCAGCAGAAGCTGCCGGCGCGCGACCATTTCCTCGCGATCCTGCGGGAAAGCGTGACGCTGCTCGAGGAGCGCCACGTCCTGCCCTTCGCCCCGCCCACAGCACAGAAACGCGCCGTCCGCGCGAAGACGCCAGCCGGAGGAGCCCGATGAATCTGAACCGGATAGAGCAGGCGCGCGGCCTGCGCATACGCTCGACGCAGGATCTCGCCGGCGGCGTGTTCATGGTCGCGCTCGCGCTCGGGGCCTTCTTCTTCGCCTGGGACCTGCCGGCCGGCACGCTGCGCCAGCTCGGCCCCGGCATGCTGCCCAAGGCCTTCGCGGTGATCTGCGGCGGGCTCGGCGTGATGCTGGCGCTCGCCTCGCTGCGCTACGAGGGGGAGGCGCTCTCCGGCTGGTCGTGGAAGGGCATCTTCTTCGCGCTCGGCGGCACCTGCCTGTTCGCGCTGACGATCCGCGGCTTCGAGATCGGCCCGGTCCGGGTTCCGGCACTCGGCCTCATGGTCGCCGGCCCGCTGCTGATCCTGTTCTCGGGGCTGGCGGCCGACGACCGCAAGCTCAGGGAGCTCGCCATCTTCGCCGTGGCGATGTCGGCGGCCTGCATCCTCCTGTTCAAATACGCGCTGAGCCTGCCGATCCCGCTCGCGCCCTGGCTTCTGGGTATCTGAGCCATGGAGATGTTTTCCCATCTGGCGCTCGGCTTCGGCGTCGCGCTGACGCTGAAGAACATCGCGCTGTGCTTCGCCGGCTGCCTCGTCGGCACGCTGATCGGCGTGCTCCCCGGCGTCGGCCCGATCGCGACGATCTCGATCCTCCTGCCGATCACCTTCGGCCTCGAGCCGACCGGAGCCCTGATCATGCTCGCCGGCATCTATTACGGCGCGCAATACGGCGGCTCGACCACCGCGATCCTGGTCAACATCCCCGGCGAGGCGACCTCGGTCGTCACCACGCTCGACGGCCACCAGATGGCCAGGCAGGGCCGCGCCGGCATCGCGCTCGGCACCGCCGCGATCGGCTCGTTCTTCGCCGGCTGCGTCGCCACCCTGATCATCGCCGCGCTCGGCCTGCCGCTGACCCGGATGGCGCTGCTGTTCGGCCCGGCCGAGTATTTCTCGCTGATGGTGATGGGCCTGTGCTTCGCGGTCGTGCTGGCGCGCGGCTCGATCCTCAAGGCCTTCTGCATGATCATGCTGGGCCTGCTGTTCTCGACCGTCGGCACCGACCTCGAGACCGGCCAGGAGCGGCTGACCTTCGGCGTCGCCTCGCTCTCCGACGGCATCGATTTCTCGGTGATGGCGATGGGCGTGTTCGGCTTCGCCGAAGTGCTGCGCAACCTCGAGAGCCCCGAGGCGCGCGACGTCGTCAAGGGCAGGATCGGCCGGCTGCTGCCGGGCTGGGCGGACATGAAGCAGGCGGCGGCGCCGGTGCTGCGCGGCACGGCGATCGGCGGCATCCTCGGCATCCTGCCGGGCAACGGCGCGGTGCTCGGCCCCTTCGCCAGCTATACGATGGAGAAGAAGATCGCCAAGGATCCCTCGCGCTTCGGCAAGGGCGCGATCGAGGGTGTCGCCGGGCCGGAATCGGCCAACAACGCCGGCGCGCAGACCGCCTTCATCCCGCTCTTGACGCTCGGCATCCCGCCGAACGCGGTGATGGCGCTGATGGTCGGCGCGATGACGATCCACGGCATCATTCCCGGCCCGCAGGTGATGACCCGCAACCCGGAGCTGTTCTGGGGCATGGTCGCATCGATGTGGGTCGGAAACCTGATGCTGCTCGTCATCAACCTGCCGCTGGTCGGGATGTGGGTGAAGCTCCTGCAGGTGCCCTACCGGCTGATGTTCCCGGCGATCCTGATCTTCTGCTGCATCGGCATCTATTCGGTGAACAACCAGCCGCTCGACGTCGCCTTCACCGCCCTGTTCGGCCTGTTCGGCTACCTCCTGATCAAGCTCGGCTTCGAGCCGGCGCCGCTGCTGCTCGGCTTCGTGCTCGGCAAGCTGATGGAGGAGAAGCTCCGGCAGGCGCTGATCCTCTCGCGCGGCTCGTTCTACACCTTCATCGACTACCAGAACCGGCCGATCTCGCTTGCCCTGCTGATCGTCGCGGTGCTCATCCTGGTGATCGCGCTCCTGCCCTCGGTCTCGAAGAAGCGCGACGAGGTCTTCACCGAATGACGGGGTTGCCGCGCCGGCACCCCCCTCTAATCTCGCCGTTCAATGAACATCACGGAGGAACACGCATGAAGAAGCTCATCATCGGCCTTGCCACCGCGGCAGCCGCGCTCGGCCTCGCCGCCGGGGCGCAGGCGCAGGGCTACCCGACCAAGCCGATCACCATGATCGTGCCTTTCGCCGCGGGCGGGCCGACCGACATCATCGCGCGCATCGTCGGCGACAACATGTCGAAGACGCTCGGCCAGCAGATCGTGATCGAGAACGTCGCCGGCGCCGGCGGCACCACCGGCATCACCCGGGCCCTGACGGCGGCGCCGGACGGCTACACCATCGCGATGGGGCATCTGGGCACCTTCTCGGCGGCGCCGGCGACCTATCCCGGCCTGAAATACGATCCGATCAACGGCATGCAGGCGATCGGGCTCGCCGGCGGCACGCCGATCCTGATCGTCGCCCGCAAGAACCTCGAGGTGCCCGACCTCAAGGCCTTCATCGCCGCCGTGAAGGCCAATCCGGACAAGTTCAACGAGGCCCATGCCGGCCTCGGCTCGGTCTCCTGGACGACCTGCACCCTGTTCAAGGGCATCCTCGGCGTGCCGCGGATCAACGCCGTCGCCTATCGCGGCACCGGGCCGGCACTGAACGACCTCGTCTCCGGCCAGGTCGACTTCATGTGCGACCAGATCGTCTCCGTCGCCGAGCAGGTGCGCGCCAACACCATCCGCGCCTTCGCCGTCGCCTCCGCCCAGCGCTCGCCGGCCCTGCCGGACGTGCCGACGACGAAGGAGGCCGGCCTGCCCGAGTTCCAGATCGAGGCGTGGAACGGGCTCGCCGGGCCCAAGGGCATGCCGAAGGAGGCGCTCGACAAGCTGGTCGACGCGCTCGACAAGGCGCTGAACGACGAGGGCACCAAGAAGCGCCTGCTCGATCTCGGCACCGTGCTGCCGACCGCCGAGGAGCGGACCCCGGCCGGCTTCGCCGCTCTGATCAAGCGCGACGCCGAGAAGCTCACGCCCGCGCTGTCGGCCGCGCCGAAGCAGTAACGATCGGTTCGGAAGCATCATGACGGCGGGCCTTGCGGCCCGCCGTTTTCATTGGCGAACCGGGCTTGGGAGCGGTTCCGACCGCCCCTGACATATTTCACTCAACTCAACACCCTGATAATTCACATCTTTTTCAGACACGCCTGCGGCCTTTAACATCTCGTGACCCGCCCGGGCCGGAACTGGCCGCGCGCCTTTCCCGTTCCTCCGCCACCGAAGCCCACTTCGAAAGGAGAGGAACCATGTTGAAGAAACTTGCCCTCGTCGCGGCTCTCGCCGCCGCGCCCACCATCGCCTTCGCGCAGAACCAGCCCTCGGGCGGCGCGGTCGGCGGCGCGACCAGCGGTGCCGCGAGCGGCGCCGTCGGCGGCGCGATCGTCGGCGGCCCGGTCGGCGCGGTGGTCGGCGGTGTCGGCGGCGCCGTTGTCGGCGCGATCATCGGCGATGCCGCCCAGCCGCGCCTGCGGACCTATGTCGTCGAGCAGGGCGTGCCGTCCTACCCCTATGCCGAGCCGGTGGTGGTCGGCACGATGCTGCCGGAGCATGGCGTCGTCTATCGCCCGCTGCCGCCGGAATACGGCCCGGCGGCCTCGAACTACCGCTATACGGTGGTGAACGACCGCACGGTCATCGTCGAGCCGCAGACGCGCCGCGTCGTGCAGATCATCGAGTAATGCGGTCCGGCCCGCTCCGCATGGGGCGGGCCACTCGCTGCCGTCAACGCGTGCCGAACATGCGGTCGCCCGCGTCGCCGAGGCCCGGAGCGATATAGCCGTGGTCGTTGAGACGCTCGTCGATCGCCGCCGTCCAGATGCGCACGTCGGGGTGGGCGCCGCGCAGGCGGGCGATGCCTTCCGGCGCCGCCAGCAGGCAGACGAAGCGCAGATCCCTGGCGCCGCGCTCCTTCAGGCGCTCGACCGCCGCGACGGCGGAATTCGCGGTCGCCAGCATCGGGTCCATCACCACGACCATGCGCTCGGCGATGTCGGAGGGCGCCTTGAAGTAATATTCGACGGCCTGGAGCGTATCGGGGTCGCGATAGAGCCCGATATGGGCGACGCGGGCGGCCGGGACCAGCTCCAGCATGCCGTCGAGGAAGCCGACCCCGGCGCGCAGGATCGGCGCGAAGACCAGCTTCTTGCCGGCGATGACCGGCTGCATCGTGGTCGCCAGCGGCGTCTCGACCTCGATCATCTCGATCGGCAGGTCGCGCGTCACCTCGTAGCAGAGCAGCATGCCGATCTCGTTGAGGAGCTCGCGGAAGCTTCTGGTCGAGCGGTCCTTCTGCCGCATCAGCGTCAGCTTGTGCCGCACCAGCGGGTGATCGACGACGATGACGCCGTCCGGGCTTGCGGTCATGCGTCGATTTCCCTCTTTCAAGCGCCCACGGCCCCGGACCGAAAACGAACGAAGGCCCCGGACGGGAACGTCCGGGGCCCTCTGGGCTTGACGCGAAATCTGAACCGGCGCGGCGCCGGCGTCAATCGCCTCAGAAGACGGCGAGATAGCGCAGGAGCGCGATGATGCCGATCACGATCACGATGATCTGCACGACGTTCTTGATCGGCCCGTCGAGCGGCAGCATCCGCACGAGATAGAGCACGAGGCCTATGACCAGAACGGTGATCAGCAGCGAAATCAGGATGGACATGGATTCAGCCCCTTGCTCGGCCGGTAGCCGGCCCCCCGAGCCCGGCCGCGACGCATTCGCGGCCCGTCAGCCCCGCCGACAGAACGTCGCAGGGCGGGAATAGGTTCCGGGGCGCGAATCAGCCGGCGATGCGGTCGAAATCCGCGACCGCGCGCGTCGCCTGGCGCAGCTGGTCGAGCAGCTTCAGGCGGTTGGCGCGCAAGGCGGGATCGGGATCGTTGACCGTGACCTTGTCGAAGAAGGCATCGACCGCCGGGCGAAGCTCGGCCAGCGCCGCCATGGCGCCCTCGTAATCCTCGGCGGCGACGGCGGCCTCTGCCTTCGGCGTCGCCTGCGCCAGGGCGACGGCGAGCGCCTTCTCCTCGATCAGCCCGGCCTCGGCGATGAGGTGCAGGTCCGGCGCGGCGGAAAAGGCGCCCTCCCCGTCCTTCTTCTCCTCGGCCTTGAGGATGTTGGCGGCGCGCCTGTAGCCGGCGAGCAGGTTCTTGCCGTCCTCGGTGTCGAGGAAGCGGCCGAGCGCGGCAACGCGGCGGGTGATCAGGAGAAGGTCGTCCCTTCCTTCTCCCCTCGGGGGAAAAGGTGTCTGCGAAGCAGACGGATGAGGGCCATCGGCGCCCTGCATCCCCTCATCTGCCAGCGCTGACGCGCTGCCACCTTCTCCCCCAAGGGGAGAAGGATCGCCCAGCACCGCGTCGACGAGATCATGCCGCGCGCCCTGGTCGCGGAGCATGACCTTCAGGCGGTCGTGGAAGAAGGAGAGGAGGTCGGCGTCCTTCACGACCCGCGTCAGCGGCAACCGCACCCCGTTCTCGACCACCAGCCGGATCACCCCCAGCGCTGCTCGCCTCAGCGCATAAGGGTCCTTGCTGCCGGTCGGCTTCTCGTCGATGGCCCAGAAGCCGACCAGCGTGTCGAGCTTGTCGGCCAGAGCCACCGCGACCGACACCGGATCGGCCGGCACGCGATCGGAAGGCCCGAGCGGCTTGTAATGCTCCTCGATGGCCGCCGCCACGCTCGAGTCCTCGCCCTGCAATTCCGCGTATTTGCGGCCCATCAGCCCCTGCAATTCGGGGAACTCGCCGACCATCTCGGTCGGCAGGTCGGCCTTGGCGAGCTTCGCGGCACGCTCGGCCTTCTCCGGATCGGCGCCGACGATCGGCGCCAGCTCCCGCGCCAGCGCCGCGATGCGCCGGACGCGCTCGCCTTGCGTGCCGAGCTTGGCGTGGAAGACGACGCCGAGCTTGTCGAGCTTGGCCATGCGCTGGTCGAGCGGCTTCGCCAGATCGAGACCGAGCGCGCTGGCGCTCTCCTTCAAGGTATCGAGATCGGGCAGCGGGCCGCGATCGGTCTGCCAGAAATAGGCGGCGTCGGAGAGGCGGGCGCGCACGACGCGGCCGTTGCCGGCGGTGATCGCCGCGCCGCCGTCGCTCGCCATCAGGTTCGAGACCAGGATGAAGCGGTTGGCGAGATCGCCCGTCTTCGGATCACGCAGCACAAAGCATTTCTGGTTGGCGCGGATGGTGGCGCGGATCGCCTCGCCCGGAATGTCGAGGAAACGCTCCTCGAATGCGCCCATCAGCACCACCGGCCATTCGACGAGGCCGGCGACCTCCTCCAAGAGCCCCTCGTCCTCGACCAGGTCGAGCCCCTGCGCGAAGGCGAGGTTGCGGGCGTCGGCGAGGATGATCTCCTTGCGCCGGTCGGCGTCGAGCACGACCTTCGCCTTCTCCAGCGAGGCGACGTAGTCCGTGAGCCGCTTCACGGTGATCGGGCCCGGCGCATGGAAACGATGGCCATAGGTGACGTTGCCCGAGGCGATGCCGTCGACCGCGAAGGGCACGATCTCCGTGTCCTCGGTCTCGGCGCCGAAAGTGCAGAGGATGGAATGCAGCGGGCGCACCCAGCGCAGGCTCGCGCCCGCCGCCGAAGCCTGCCCCCAGCGCATCGATTTCGGCCAGGGGAAGGCGCGGATCACCGCCGGAACGATCTCGGCGATGGCTTGAAGCGTCTCCTGCCCCGGCTTCTCGATGATCGCGACGTAGGAATCGCCCTTCTTCGGGTCGCTGACGATGGTCGCCTGGTCGAGATGGCTAAGCCCCGCCGCCTTGAGGAAGCCCTGCACGGCGGCTTCCGGCGCGCCGACGCGCGGACCTTTTCGCTCCTCGCGCACGTCGCGGCCGCGCACCGGCAGGCCGGCGACATGCAAAGCGAGCCGGCGCGGCGTGGCGAAGGCCTTGGCGCCCTCATAGACGAGGCCGCGCTCGACCAGCGCGTCGGTGACGAGCTTCTTCAGATCCTCGGCGGCCTTGCGCTGCATGCGCGCCGGGATTTCCTCGGAGAAGAGTTCGAGCAGGAGATCGGGCATCACGCAGCCCCCCCGCCGGCGGTCTTCAGCCAGGCCGCGCCGCAGGCCTTGGCGAGCTCGCGCACGCGCAGGATGTAGCTCTGCCGCTCGGTGACCGAGATCACGCCGCGCGCATCGAGCAGGTTGAAGACATGGCTCGCCTTGATGCACTGGTCATAGGCCGGCAGGGCGAGCTGGTGGCGGGACGGGTCGTCGCCGGCGGCGAGCAGCGCCTTGCATTCGGCTTCCGCATCCGCGAAGTGGCGGAACAGCATTTCAGTGTTCGCATGCTCGAAATTATGCCGCGAATATTCCTGCTCGGCCTGCAGGAAGACGTCGCCGTAGCTGACACGATCGGCGCCGTCGAGGCCGTTGAAATTGAGGTCGTAGACGTTCTCGACGCCCTGGACATACATCGCCAGGCGCTCCAGCCCGTAGGTCAATTCGCCGGCGACCGGCGCGCATTCGACGCCCGCGACCTGCTGGAAGTAAGTGAACTGGCTCACCTCCATGCCGTCGCACCAGCATTCCCAGCCGAGGCCCCAGGCGCCGAGCGTCGGGCTTTCCCAATCGTCCTCGACGAAGCGCACGTCGTGCAGCGCAAGGTCGACGCCGATGGCTTCGAGCGAGTCGAGGTAGAGCTGCTGGATGTCCGGCGGCGACGGCTTCAGGATCACCTGGAACTGGTAATAATGCTGGAGCCTGTTGGGGTTCTCGCCATAGCGGCCGTCCTTGGGGCGGCGCGAGGGCTGGACATAGGCCGCCCGCCAGGGCTTCGGCCCGAGCGCGCGCAGCGTCGTCGCCGGGTGGAAGGTGCCGGCGCCGACCTCCATGTCGTAGGGCTGGAGGACCACGCAACCTCGCTCGGCCCAGAAGCGCTGCAAGGCGATGAGCAGCCCCTGGAAGGAGCGGGTCGGGTCCATCGCCGGGGAGGAAGCCGGGATGGCGGCGTGCGAGACTGGCGCGGGGGCGGACACGTGCCTGCAACCTTCCGATAGCAAGGGAATGGGGGGTGATTAGGGTTCGTGCCCGCCATGGTCAAGCACGGGCCGGAACCGAAGGCGGACAGGTTTCGTTCATATCCCACCTGCTATCAAGGCAGGCAACCGCATGGTTCGCAATGCTCGGGGTGAGCATTTGATGGCGGGCCGGCGGCCGCATAACCAAGGAGACAAGCCCATGTTGACAACCCGCATCATTGCCGCCGCCTTCGGCGCCGCAACCTTGCTCGGTGCCGCCATGAGCAGCGCCCCGGCTTCCGCCGCCCCGTTCTCCGCCGCCCCGGCGTTCGGCGCGGGCGCGGAGACCGGCCTCGTCCAGCAGGCATGGCATCACGGCCGGCCGCATAACGGCCGACACGTGCGCTGCTGGACCGAACACCGCCGGGTCTGGAACGGCCATCGCTGGGTGCGCCGCTCGGTCAGGATCTGCCGCTGAGCCCGCGCAACCATGGCCGCAATGCGGCCGGCGGCTGAAGACAGGCTGAACGGCACGGTCCCGTGCCGTTCAGCTTCACAGTCTTAAGGTTTCATCCAAGGACGGCGTTTCATCCGACGGCAGAGGCTGCCGACGCCCTCCCATGGAGGTTTTCATGTTTCGGACGACGATTGTCACCCTGGCGACGGCCGGCGCGCTCGGCCTCGCGGCGCTCGGCACCAGCCCCGCCGCCGCCTCCCCGCTCGCGGCGGGCCCGATCGCCAGCGAAGGCATGGTGCAGCAGGCGCAGTATTACGGCCCACGCCGTCATTACGCCCCGCCGCGCTACTATGGCCCGCGCCATTACCGGCCGAGGCCCCATTATGCGCCGCCGCGCGTCTACGGCCCGCGGCCCTATTACGGCCCGCCGCGCTACTACGGCCCGCGCCGCTACTGGTAACCGGGAAGACGCGCATAGCCGCGATGGAGCGCCTCGCTCAGGGGCGCGAGCTTGCCATCCGGACTATTGATCACGAAAGCCGGCAGCAACGCTGCCGGCTTTCTGCTGTTCATGACCGCCGTGACGAGGATGCGGATGGCCGGCCTGTCGGCGAAGGCGTGGACCGGCCGGACGGCGAGCGCGCCGAAGCCGGTCGAGAGGCCGGCCAGCACCTCCGGCAGCGCCTCGGCCCGGTGGATCAGCGCCAGATGCCCGCCCGGCCGCAGCAGGCGCCGCGCGGCGCGCAGCCATGGCGCGAGCGCGCCTTCCTCCGCGACATGGGCGGCCTTGCGGTTGGGAACGGGCGAGGCTCTGCTCCCGCCCGGCGGATAGAAAGGCGGATTCATCGCGACCGCATCGAAGGAGGCGGGCACGAGGCCGCGCTCCGACAGGATCGCCGCCCGCGCGGCGACATCGGCCGCGATCACGTCCACGCGCCCGGCCATCCCGTTGAGCGCGGCGTTGCGCCGGGCGAGCGCGGCGAGCTCGGGATCGCGCTCCAGCAGGGTGACACGCAAGCCCGGTTGCGCCAGCGCCGCAGCCAGGCCGACCGTGCCGACGCCGGCCCCGATATCGAGAAGAGCGCCTTCTGCGAGCTCCGGCAGGGCCGCCGCCAGCAGAAGCGCGTCGCTGCCGGCGCGATGGCCCCTGGCCGGCTGCAGCAATCTCAGCCTGCCGTCGAGCAGACGGTCCTCGACGATCTCGCCGAGCCCGGCCTCACTCATGGCGCAGTTCCGCGCCGTAGCCGGCCTCGATCAGCAGCGCCCGCGCGCGCCGGCGATCCGCCTCGCGCACCAGCAGGCGGCGGGGAAAGGCGCCGATCATGCCTTCGAGCGCGCTGATGTGCTGATCCGCGATCAGGCAATCGAGGCCGGCCGAGGCCAGGAGGGCCTCCAGCGCGCCGAGCAGGACGAGATCGTTGGTGCGGACGAGTTCATGCATCCGCCCATGGAACCCGGCCGCCCCGGCGCGCGCAAGAGCCGGTGCGGCGTCGCGACGGTTTGCAGGGGCTGGCGTCCCGTGCGACGGTTGTGGCATGGCTCGGGCGCGCCGCCCGGCGCGGGGATCACGGGGTGTTTCAGTGGGTGTCGTCGTATCCCTCGAGGAACGGGAATCGAATCAGGCCGGCATCGAGCCGCTGGTCGCGCTGACGCGCGCGGACATGGAGCGCGTCAACGCGATGATCCTGTCGCGCACCGGCTCGGACGTGACGATGATCCCGGAGGTCGCCAACCACCTGATCTCCTCGGGCGGCAAGCGCCTGCGGCCAATGCTGACGCTCGCCATGGCCAATCTCTGCGGCTATGCGGGCGAGGGCCATGTCAAGCTCGCGGCCTCCGTCGAGTTCATGCACACCGCCACGCTGCTGCACGACGACGTCGTCGACGAGAGCGACATGCGCCGCGGCAAGCTCGCCGCGCGCATGCTCTGGGGCAACGAGGCGAGCGTGCTGGTCGGCGATTTCCTGCTCGGCCAGGCGTTCAAGATGATGGTCGAGGTCGGCTCGCTGCGCGCGCTCGACATCCTGTCGACGGCCGCCACCGTGATCGCCGAGGGCGAGGTCTTCCAGCTCGCGGTCGCCAAGAACACGGAGACGACCGAGGACGAATATCTTTCGGTGATCCGCGGCAAGACGGCGGAGCTCTTCGCCGCCGCCTGCGAGGTCGGGCCGGTGATCGCCGGCTCCCCGAAGGCGAGCGACGCCGCCTGCCGCAGCTACGGCCTCAATCTCGGCATCGCCTTCCAGCTCATCGACGACGCGCTCGACTATGGCGGCGTCGCCGCCAAGCTCGGCAAGAACACCGGCGACGATTTCCGCGAGGGCAAGATCACGCTGCCGGTGGTGCTCTCCTTCCGCCGCGGCGACGAGGCCGAGCGCGCCTTCTGGAAACGCACGCTCCAGGATGGAGAGATCCGGGAGGGTGACCTGGAAGAAGCGCAGGCGATCATGCGCCGGCACCAGGCGCTCGACGACACGATCGCCCGCGCCGGGCATTATGCGCGCATGGCCAAGGACGCGCTCGGCCTGTTCCCGGCCTCGCCGATGAAGCAGGCGCTCAACGCCGCGGTCGATTTCTGCGTGGCGCGGGCGCATTGAGAGAATACGCGGGGAACCCCCTTCCCTCCGGGATAGCGTTCCCCGCCCGCTTGATTTCGCGGCTGCGTCTAACCCAGCAGCGTCGGCTTCACCCACCAGCCCGGCTGTTCGCGCTGCAACGCCTTCGCCGCCGTGGCGCTGGCATGGCAATCGTCGAACAGCGCGAAGCAGGTCGCTCCCGAGCCGGACATCCGGACGAACCGGCAACCCGATGCCGCGCCGAGCCGCTCCAGAACCTCGCCGATCTCCGACGCGATCCGTTGCGCCGGCGCAGCGAGGTCGTTGGTCGTCGATGCGAACCAGCCCGGCAGCGCCGCGGCCGATGCCGGCGCCGCGAGGCTCGCCTTACCCGCCGCGGAGACCGTCTCGCCGGCCTTCAGTCCGAGCGCCCGGAACACCGCGACCGTCTCGACCGCCACCCCCGGATTGACCAGCACGGCGAACAGCGGTGGCAGCCGCAGCACCGGCCCGAGCCGCTCGCCGATGCCCGCCATCAGCCGTGCGCGCGAATCGAGGCAGACCGGGACGTCGGCCCCGACCTGCATGGCGACCTCGCGCAGGAGCGGATCGGCCGGGGCGATGCCGTTCAGCCGCGCCAGCAGGCGCAGCGCCGCCGCCGCATCGGCCGAGCCGCCGCCCAGCCCCGAGGCGGCCGGCAGGCGCTTGACGAGGTGGAAGCGCCCGAGGCGTGAAGCCGGGCGCGCGGCAGCGAGCGCGCGGGCCGCGCGCAGCACGAGATTGCCGTCATCGGCCGGCAGACCGGCCGCGCGCGGGCCGGCGATCGAGAGGCCAAGCGGTGCAGCGGGATCGAGCGAGAGCGTGTCGCCGATGCGCGCGAAGGCGACGAGGCTTTCGAGCTCGTGATAGCCGTCCGCGCGCCGGCCCAGCACCTTGAGGTCGAGATTGACCTTGGCGCGCGCCCGCGTCGTCAGCGGCAGAACCACGGGGTTGAACTCCGGCGCGGCGACGGGGGTCAGCCGCCGTCCTTCTTCGTCTCCTCGACGGCGTTGGCGGAGGGATCCTCGAGCCCGCGCTCGATCTTGCGCAGGATCTTCTCCAGATCCTCCGGCTCGGGCTTGAGGTCGCGGGCATGGTTCCACTGGTACTTCGCCTCGAGCTGGCGCCCGGTCTTCCAATAGGCGTCGCCGAGATGATCGTTGATGACCGGATCGGAGGGACGCATCTCCATGGCGCGCTCGATCGCGCGCGCGGCTTCCTCGTAGCGGCCGAGGCGGTAATAGGCCCAGCCCAGCGAATCGATGATGTAGCCGTCGCGCGGCCTGAGCTCGACCGCGCGGCGCAGCATGTCGAGCGCCTCGTCGAGCTTGAGATGCCTGTCGACCAGCGAATAGCCGAGATAGTTCAGGACCAGCGCGCGCTCGGAGCCGAGCGGATCGGGCAGGAGCTCGAGCGCCTTGCGCAGATCGGCCTCGGCCTCCGGCCAGCGGTTGCTGCGCTCGCGGGTGATGCCGCGGAAATAATACAGATCCCAGTTGGCGCGGCCGGGCGAAGCGAGCTTGGCGATCGCCTTGTCATAGGTCGCGGCCGCCTCGGCGAACAGCTTGCGCGAGCGATAGACGTTGCCGAGCGCGGAAAGCGCGTCGATATCGTCCGGCCGCTCCGCGATCACCTTGTCGAGATGCTTCACCGCCTCCTCGGACTTGCCGAGGTTCTCCAGCGCCAGCCCCGCCTGGATCTCGGCGTTCGGGCGCAGCGGCGAGGAGGCCGGCATCCTGTCGTAGACGGTGACGGCATCCTCCGGCTGGCGGGCGCGCTCGAGGATGTCGCCGAGCGCCAGGATGGCGAGGTCGTGGCCGGGATCGAGATAGATCGCCATGCGCAGATAGAGCAGCGCCGCCGCCTCGTCGCCCTGGCGGTTGCCGGCGCTGGCGAGGCCGTAGAGCACCTCGGCCGCGCCCTGCTGCGCCGTGGAGATCTGGCGCGACGGCGCCTCCTTCCGGCCGACGAGCGCCATGCCCTCGCGGATGATCGGGTGATTCGGCAAAAGCTGGTCGAAGGCAGCATAGGTTTTGGCGGCCCCCTCGAAATCGCCGGCGCGCGCCTGGTAGCGCGCCCAGACATCGACCACGCGCAGCGTCGTCTTCTCGGCGTCGTAGGCGGCTTTCAGCCGCTTGCCGGCCTCGGTCCTGCGGCTGGCGGCGTCGAGGATCAGCCCGGCGTGATAGTCGCGGAAGAGATTGTAGGAGGGCTCGCCCTTCAGGCGCTCCAGGGTCTCGATGGCGCGGCGGGAATTGCCCGAGCCGAGATAGGACCAGGCCGAGAGCAGCGTCGCGGTGATGTCGGCCGCCCGCCCCTTGCCGCCGCGCTGGAGATGGTTGCGCGCCGTCTGATAGTTCTTCTGCTTGATCGAGCGGATGCCGATGACGAGCTGCGCCAGCCCGTTGCCGGGATCGTGCTGGATCAGCTTGTCGGCGGCCCGGAAGGCGTCCTGCATGGCGCCGTCGGCCAGGAAGGCGACGAAAGCGCGCTCGGTCAGGTCGTTGTTCTGCGGGTCTTCCTTGATCGCCTCGCGCAGATAGACCGAGGCCGCGCCGAGATCGCGCGAGGCGCCGGCGACGATCGCCGCGAGGTAGTTGCCCTCCAGGCTGTCGCCCGGCTCGAGCGAATCGGCGGCGCGGGCTTGAGTCGCGCCCTGGGCGGCGGCCATGGCCGGCAGGAACAGCAACAGCGACAGGGCAGCAGCCGTGCCGGAAGCACGCACTTTCTTCAATAATGTCACGACTGCCATTCTCCCTCGGTCCGCTGCCCCGTCATTCCGGGGCGCGCGCATCCAGCGGACCGTGATCGCTTCGCGTAGGCCGCCAAGATGGCGGTTTCCGGGCGGGCGGGCAAGCTGGCCCAGGCGCCGCGAAGCCCCGGTTTCGTAGCAGCCGCGCAACACTCGCGGGAATCCGTGAGGAACGGAAACCGGAGCAAGGAAAGATGGTCATCACACAAGGATATCGGGACTATATTTCGCCCGCCTGCAGGTTTCGCAGCAACTCAACCGGGATCATTCCAATGAAAAAGATCATTCTGAGCATTGCCGCCGTGGCGCTGCTGGGCGGCTTCGTCGCCGGCTGCGCCAAGGACGAAACCAAGCCGGTCGCGCCGGTCGTCCGCAAGGGCTGACCGGCCTTCGGGCCAACGACAAAGGGCGCGCCGCGCGGCGCGCCCTTCTTGATTCATCGGCCGGCGAATCGCCCGCGATCACATATTCGCGTAGCCAGGTCCGCCGCCGCCTTCCGGCACCGTCCAGGTGATGTTCTGGGCCGGGTCCTTGATGTCGCAGGTCTTGCAGTGGACGCAGTTCTGCGCGTTGATCACGAAGCGCGGATTGGTCTTGGCCTCCGTGTTCTCATAGACCACCTCGTAGACACCGGCCGGACAATAGAGCCGCGCCGGCTCGCCATAGAGCGGCAGGTTCCTCGCGATCGGGATCGTCGGATCGGTCAGCTTCAGATGGGCCGGCTGGTCCTCCTCGTGATTGGTCGAGGAGAGGAAGACCGAGGAAAGCTTGTCAAAGGAGATCTTGCCGTCGGGCTTGGGGTAGCTGATCGGCTTGACCTCGGCGAGCGGCTTCAGCGTGGCGTAGTCCGGCTTGCCGTGCTTCAGCGTGCCGAAGGGCGACCAGCCGAAGAGCTGGTTCAGCCACATGTCGACCCCGCCGAGCCCGATGCCCACAGCCGTGCCGAATTTCGACCAGAGCGGCTTGACGTTGCGGACCGGCTTCAGGTCCCGGCCGATATCGCTGTCGCGCCAGCTCTCCTCGATCTCGACGACCTCGTCGTGCTGACGGCCGGCTTGCAGCGCCGGCAGCAGCTTTTCAGCCGCCAGCATGCCCGAGAGGATGGCGTTGTGGCTGCCCTTGATGCGCGGCACGTTGACGAAGCCCGCCGCGCAGCCGATCAGCGCCCCGCCCGGGAAGCTCAGCTTCGGCACCGACTGGAAGCCGCCCTCGGTGATCGCGCGCGAGCCATAGGCGATGCGCTTTGCGCCCTCGAAGGTGTCGCGGATCAGCGGATGGGTCTTGAAGCGCTGGAACTCGTCGAAGGGCGAGAGCGTCGGATTGGTGTAGTTCAGATGGACGACGAAGCCGACCGAGACCAGGTTGTCGTCGAAATGGTAGAGGAAGGAGCCGCCGCCGGTGCCGTTGCCGAGCGGCCAGCCGAAGGAATGCTGGACGCGGCCCTTGTGGAACTTCTCCGGCTCGACCTGCCAGAGCTCCTTCAGGCCGATGCCGTATTTCTGCGGCTCGCGGCCGGCGTCGAGCGCAAATTTTTTGATCGCGATCTTGGAAAGCGAGCCGCGCGCGCCCTCGCCCAGCAAGGTGTAGCGGCCGCGCAGCTCCATGCCGCGGGTGAAGCGGTCGGAGACGGTGCCGTCCCTGGCGATGCCCATGTCGCCGGTGGCGATGCCGGCGACCGAGCCATCCTCGTTATAGAGCAGCTCGGCGGCGGCGAAGCCCGGATAGATCTCGACACCGAGCGCCTCGGCCCGCGCCGCCAGGAATTTCGCCACCAGCCCGAGCGAGCCGACGAAATTGCCGTGGTTGTTCATCAGCTTCGGCATGCCGAAATTCGGCAGGCGGATGCCGTTGGGCTCGGTCAGGAAGTAGAAGACGTCCTCTGTGACCTCGGTGGTGAGCGGGCGCTCGGGATCGTCGCGCCAGTCCGGCACGAGACGGTCGAGGCCGATCGGATCGATGACGGCGCCAGACAGGATATGGGCGCCGACCTCGGCGCCCTTCTCGACCACGACGACGGAGAGGCTTTCATCGAGCTGCTTCAGCCGGATCGCCGCCGCGAGCCCGGCAGGACCGGCGCCGACGATGACGACGTCATAGTCCATGCTTTCGCGCGGTTCGCTCAGTGCTTCCTTCAAATCCATCCTGCCCTCCGCCTCGAAACCCGCGCCACCCACAACCAGTCTGGAACCCCTCTATCCAAGCGCGCGCGCCATTTTGCAACTGCGCCGGCTCGCGAAGCCGCGCCGGAGGGTGTAGACTTGAACGCATGAGCCTGTCCGATGCCGCCGACCCCGGCGCACCCGATCTTCACGAGCTTCTGAGCTGGTACGCCGAGATGGGCGTGACCGAGGCGCTCGACGAGGTGCCGCGCAACCATTTCGCCGAAGCGGCTCCCCTCCCATCCGCCCCGCGCGCCGCCGGGCAGCTTCGCCCGCTGCCGGGCCGGCCGGCGGCGCCGGCACGGCCGATGCCCGCGGCCGCGACCGCGCCGGACGATGCGACGGTGAGTGCCCGCGCGCTCGCCCGCGAGGCGCGCACGCTCGACGAGCTGAAGGCCGCCATGGCCGGGTTCGAGGGCTGCGCGCTCAAGGCCACGGCCAAGAACCTGGTCTTCGCCGACGGCAACCCGCAAGGCCGGGTGATGATGGTGGGCGAGGCGCCGGGCGCCGACGAGGACCGGCTCGGCCTGCCCTTCGTCGGGCGCTCGGGGCAGTTGCTCGACCGCATGCTGGCGGCGATCGGGCTGAGCCGGAAGGAGGACGTCTACATCGCCAACCTGCTGCCCTGGCGCCCGCCCGGCAACCGCACGCCGACCCCGCAGGAGGTGGCGATCTGCCTGCCCTTCATCCAGCGCCAGATCGAGCTCGCCGATCCCGACATCCTGGTCTGCGTCGGCGGCCCTTCGGCGCAGGGGCTGCTCGGCTTCACCGGCATCTTGCGATCGCGCGGCAAATGGGTGGAATACGACACCGGCACGCGGCGTATCCGCGCCATCGCGACGCTGCACCCGGCCTATCTGCTGCGCCGCCCGCTCGACAAACGCCTGAGCTGGCGCGACCTGCGCGCGCTGAAGGCAGCTTTGGGGGAAAGCTGATCCGGTTCCGGAACCGCCGCGGTCAGCTGGCGTTCAGGAACCGCCTTGCAAAGACGACTTGAGTTCCCCGGCTCTCTTGGCGACATTGCGGGGAGCTTCGCCGGGGACGCCTTCATGCAGTGGAAAGATTACCGCCAGTCCGAAAACCTCGAGGACAGGCGCGGCAGCGGCGGCGGCTTCGCCGGCATGCCCGGCGGGCGCGGCGGCGTCGGAATCGGCACGATGGTGGTGCTCGGCCTGCTCGGCTGGGCGCTCGGCATCGATCCGCGCCTGCTGATCGGCGGCGCCGAGATGCTCGGCGGCATCGGTGGAGGCCGGCAGGCGCAGGAGGCGCAGCCTTCCTCCGGCCCGCCGCAGGACGAGATGGGCCGCTTCGTCTCGGCCGTGCTGGCGCAGAACGAGGACATCTGGTCCAAGATCCTGCCGCAGCAGGCCAATACCCGCTATCAGCCGCCGCGCCTCGTGCTGTTCAACGGCGTCGACCGCTCCGGCTGCGGCACGGCGCAGGCCGCCATGGGGCCGTTCTATTGCCCGGCCGACAAGAAGGTCTATCTCGACACCTCCTTCTTCCGGGAGATGCAGCGCAAGCTCGGCGGCGGCGGCGAGTTCGCCTATGCCTATGTCGTCGGCCACGAGGTCGGCCACCACATCCAGAACCTGCTCGGCATCCTGCCCAAGGCCAACCAGCTGCGCGAGCGCTCCTCCGAGCGCGACGCCAACGCGATCTCGGTGCGCATCGAATTGCAGGCCGACTGCTTCGCCGGCGTCTGGGCGCACAACATCCAGGCGATGGGCCGGCTCGACCAGGGCGACATCGAGCAGGCGATGCGGACCGCCTCGGCCATCGGTGACGACAAGCTGCAAAAGGCGGCGCAGGGCGTGGTCGTGCCGGATTCCTTCACGCACGGCTCCTCGACCCAGCGCATGAAGTGGTTCAACACCGGCTTCCAGTCCGGCTCGATGCAGAGTTGCGACACCTTCCGCAACCAGGTGTAGCGCAATCCTCCGGCCGAACCGTTCCGTTCATCCCGCGTTACTCTTCACCGGGCTAGATTGCGGAACATGAGCCAGAAGGAGAATTCCATGCGTCGTTTCCTGATCGCCGCGGCGATCGCCGCCAGCGCCGCCGCAGCGGCGACAACGGCTTCGGCCACGCCGGCCAGCGAAGCGCTCGCGCCGGCCATCGCGCATCAGCTCGACAGGCAGGCGGTCGAATTCACCGCCAGCGCGGCCAAGCGCGAGCGGATGATGATCATCCAGCAGAACCTGAACCGGCAGCGCCAGGGCGGGCCTGCCTACGGCGCCGGTCGCGGCCGTGGTCCCGGCTACGGCCCGGGCCCCAGGCCGGGTTATGGTCCCGGACCCGGCTACGGCCGTGGCTTCGACCAGGGTTACCGCCCCCGCCCCGGCGGCCCGCCGCCCTATGGCTATGGCCGCCCCCGCTACGACCGCTGGTGACGGCGGTCCGCACAATTTCCGGATTTTTTGACGCGGAGGGCTCATTGCAGCCCTCCGTTTCGTTTTGGCGGGCGCCCGATCCTGGATCGCCAGGCGTCCCACCGGACGCGACGTGACGATCTATCTTCTTGTTTCAGCTTCGGATTTTCCGAACCGTGGCTTCCACTTCCCGGTCCGACGCTCTAGCTCCAGAATCCGTCCTGATGCGCGCGCGGCGAGAACGTATCGTCGCCCTCCTGCTCTTCCTCGCGCTCGTCCTCCTCGCGCTCGGTCTCAAGCGCGCGACGGGAATCGTGCCGTTCAAGCATGGATCTCTCCTTTCGATGTCTGAGGAGCCGCTTTTGGCGTTCGTTAAGCTATGAACTTATGCTGCATTGCACAATACCCTGGCTAGAATGCACTCCGCCATGCATTTCGCGCATGGCCTAACCGGCCCGCTCCCGCAGGACCGGCAGCCGGACGGGGGCGCGGTCGAGGCGGCCGGCCGCCGCCATCGTCCTCGGCAGGACCAGCCCCGGCCGAAGCCCGCGGCCACCGAGGGCGAACAGGACCCGCTCGCGCAGGGATGCGGCGATCCCGCTGAGCGGAATCAGCCCCGGCCGCTGCGGCGCGAGCGAGAGATGGCGCTCCACGACCTGCACCCAATGGGCCTGCGGCGCGTCGCCGGCATCGAACAGCACCAGGCGCTCGCCGCGTGCATGGGCCGCGCCATCCTGCCAGGCCCGGCCCGGATCGGCGCGCAGATAATGCGCGCCGGTCGCGTCTGCGGTCCGCCGCGCCGCCAACGTTCCGGCGGTGTCGACGATCACCGCATGGCCGAGAAGCCCCTCCGCGACCGCCGGAATCAGGATGGAGAGCGTCGCGGCGAGCGCCTCGGGGGAACCATCGCCGCGGATCACAGCCGTGAGCATGAGCGAAATCCTATGCCGCATTGCAGCATGCCACAATCCCGCCACTTGCCTTTTGTTCTTGTTATGTTCACTCTAAAACGGACCAGAAGGCGCCGATTCCCGGCGCCGCCCCGGTTCGAAAAGCCATGCCACAGGCCAGACCCACCCCACGGCCCTTCCCGGCGACGGCCCGTGCCGGCGATCGCGTCGACGCGGAGAGGCGGCGCGGGCGCGGCGCCACGATCAATCCGGGCGGGCGCTACGAGGCCGAGGAACGCATCGCGGAGGATGACGGCTGGGGGTCGCTGGGCGAGCTGCCGCCGTTCCAGACCGAGATCGCCTATGAGAAGGCGCGCAGCATCATCACGCGCAACACCTCGCCCGACATCTCCTTCGACCGCTCGATCAATCCCTATCGCGGCTGCGAGCATGGCTGCGTCTACTGCTTCGCCCGGCCGACCCACGCCTATCTCGGCCTCTCGCCGGGGCTCGACTTCGAGAGCAGGCTGACGGTGAAGCCCGATGCCGCGGCGCTTTTGGAGAAGGAGCTGTCCGCGCCGTCCTACCAGCCGCGCACCATCGCCATCGGCACCAATACCGACGCCTATCAGCCGATCGAGCGGAAGCTCAAGGTCATGCGCGCGATCCTCGAGGTGCTCTCAGCCTTCAACCACCCGGTCGGCATCGTGACGAAATCGGCGCTGGTGCAGCGCGACATCGATATCCTGGCGCCGATGGCGGAGAAGGGGCTGGTCAAGGTCGCGCTCTCGGTGACGACGCTCGATCCGAAGACCGCGCGCGGCATGGAGCCGCGCGCCGCCTCGCCCGCGAAGCGGCTGGAGACGATCCGGCGGCTGGCCGAGGCCGGGATCCCGGTCTCGGTCCTGGTCGCGCCGATCATCCCGGCGATCAACGAGCACGAGATCGAACGCATCCTCGACGCGGCGAAGGCGGCGGGCGCCGAGGGCGCCGGCTACGTTCTGCTCAGGCTGCCGCTCGAGGTCCGCGACATCGTGCAGGAATGGCTCCTGACGCATCATCCCGACAAGCTCAGGCACGTGATGTCGCTGATCCGCTCGACGCGCGGCGGCAAGGACTACGATTCGCAATGGGGCCAGCGCATGGTCGGCTCCGGCCCCTATGCCTGGATGATCGGCCGGCGCTTCGAGATGGCGGCCGAGCGGATCGGCTTCAACGCGGCGCGGCGGCGGCTGCGGACCGATCTCTTCGTCAAGCCGCAGAAGGAGAAGGCGCAGCTCAGCCTGTTCTGAGCGCCGCCCTCAACCCGCCTCGCGGATGGCCTCCGCCGTGGCGAGGTCGACCGAGACCATGCGGCTGACCCCGCGCTCGATCATGGTCACGCCGAACAGCCGCTGCATCCGCGCCATGGTGATCGGGTTGTGGGTGATCAGGATGAAGCGGGTCTCAGTGCTCCGCGCCATCTCGGCGAGCAGGTCGCAATAGCGCTCGACATTGGCGTCGTCGAGCGGCGCGTCGACCTCGTCGAGCACGCAGATCGGCGAGGGGTTGGTCAGGAACACCGCGAAGATCAGCGCGATCGCGGTCAGCGCCTGCTCGCCGCCCGAGAGCAGCGTCATCACCTGCGGCTTCTTGCCGGGCGGGCGGGCGAAGATCTCGAGCCCGGCATCGAGCGGGTCTTCCGAATCCACCAGCCTGAGCTCGGCCTCGCCGCCGCCGAACAAGACGCCGAACAGCCGCTGGAAATGACCGTCGACGACGGTGAAGGCGGCGGCGAGGCGCTCGCGCCCCTCGCGGTTGAGCGCGCCGATCGCCTGCCTGAGGCGGCGGATCGCCTCCGTCAGGTCGTCATGCTCGCCGGACAGCCCCTCGCGCTTGGCCTTGACCGCGACAAGCTCGTCCTCGGCGCGCAGGTTGACGGCGCCGAGCCGCTCGCGCTCGCCCTTGAGATTGACGAGGCGCCGCTCGATCGCCTCCGGTTCCGGCAGGCCGTCGCCCGGCTTGACGCCGGCGATCGCCTGCAGCCCGTCGAGGCCGGTATCGAGGCCATCCTGGATCTGGCGGACGATGTCGGCGAGGCGCTGGCGGGCGGCTTCGAGCCGCGCCTCGGCCGAGGCGCGGCGCTCGCGGGCGCCCGAAAGCCCTTCGAGCGCAAGCCGCGCCTGCCGGTCGGCCTCCGCCAGCGCGGTCTCGCCGGCGGCGAGCCGGTCGGCCGCCGCGCGGCGCGCGCCTTCCGCCCCATCGATTTCGGCGACGAGGCGGCGCCGCTCGACGAGGAAGCTGTCGGGCGCATCGAGGAGGGTCTTGCGCTCGGCATCGGCGGCCTCGATCCGGCGGCGGGTCTCAGCGGCAGCCTGGAGGCTTGCCGCGGCGCGCTCCTCCCAGGCCCGGATCTCGGCGGCGACGGCCTCGCGACGGCGGGCGCGCAATTCCGCTTCCCGGGCCAGGGTCTGGACCCGCGCGCGGGCATCGGAGGCGGCGGTACGGGCTTGCCCCAACAGCAGCCGGGCCTCGAGCAGCCTGTTCTCCAGCGCGGCCGGGGCCGGCAGGAGTGAAAGCCCCGCCTCCTGCGCGGCGACCTGTTGCGTCGCTTCCGAGACCGCCTGGCCAAGGCGCTTGATCGCCTCGGCCAGCGTCGAGCGCTTCACCAGCGTCTCGGCCGCCGCGCGCTCGGCCAGCGTCAGCTGCCCGCGGGCCTGATCGACGGCGCGGCGCGCCAGCCGCGCCGCCTCGATCGCCGCTGTCTCGGCCTCGGCCGCCTGCCGCGCCGCGGTGCTCGCGGCGTCCAATGTCCGGCGCGCTGCCTCCGCTGCCTCGCGGGCCGCTTGTGCCGCGCCTTCGAGATCGGCGAGGCGGTTCTTCTCCGAGAGCCGCCGGGCGGAGGGCGAAGGGGCGTCGGCCGCGCTGGTGAAGCCGTCCCAGCGCCAGAGATCGCCCGCGCGCGAGACCAGCACCTGGCCCTGCCTCAGCGCCGGCCGCAAGGCCTCGCCCGCCTCGGGCGTGACGATGCCGATCTGCCTGAGCCGCCGCAGCAGCGCGGCGGGCGCCGCGACATGGGTGGCGAGCGGCTCGGCGCCCGCCGGCAGGGCGGGGTCGTCCGCGCCTTCGCCGGTATCGCTCCAATGCGCGGGGGCGCCCGTCTCGGTCGAGGCGTCGAGATCGTCACCCAGCGCCGCGCCGAGCGCGATTTCATAGCCCTTGGCGACGCTGACCGCATCGAGGATCGCCGGCCAGCGATCGCCCGCCGCCGGGGCGACGAGCTTGCGCAGCGTGCCGATCTCGGTGTCGAGGCGCTGCGCCCTGCGCTCGGCCTCGGCAAGAGGGCCACGCCGCGCGGCTTCGCGCTCGCGCGCGGAGGCGACCGCCGCGCGTGCCGCGCCCGCCTCGGCATCGGCTCGCTTCAGCGCCGTTTCGGCGACGGCGAGCGCCTCGCGCAGCGCGTCGAGCCGGGCCTTCGCATCGGAGGCGTCGAGGGTTTCGAGATCGTGGACCAGCCTGTCGCGCTCGGCCATGGTGCGGCCCTGGCGCTGGCCGGCCTCCCGCAGCGCGCCTTCCAGCGCCGCCCGCCGCGCGGCGAGATCGGAGAGCGCCGCCTGGGCGGCGGCCTGCCCGGCTTCGGCCACGGCGAGGGCCTCGTCCGCCGCGCGCTCGGCCCCGGCCGCAGCTTCGGCGTCCGATCCGGCACCCTCGCCCTCGCGGGCGAGCGCCGCGCCCTCCCCGGACAACCGGGCGAGGCTGCCGGCGGCGTCGCGCCCGATCGTCTCCTGCCGCGCGAGATCGGCCTGCAATTCGGCAAGGCGCCGCCCCAGTTCCTCCGCCCGCTGGCGGGCGCGGCGATCCTCGGCCTCGAGCTCGTCGAGGCCGCGCTTCAGCCTGACCAGCGCGGCAGCGGCGGCGGCCTCGGCCTCGCGCAGCACCGGCATCGCATGGGCGGCGATGGCCTGCCGTTTCGCGGCCTCGGCCTGCAAGCCGGTCTGATCGGCGACGGCGCCGACCGCCTCCTTCAGCACATGCTCGGCCTGCGTCTGCTGGGCGCGAGCGTCGCCGATGGCGATCAGGCCAAGCATCGCCTCGGCGCGGCGGATATCGGCGGCGAGGCTGCGATAGCGCCCGGCCTGCCGGGCCTGCCGCTGCAAGGCCTCGATCTGCCCGTCGATCTCGCCGAGCACGTCCTCCAGCCGGGTCAGGTTGTCCTCCGCCCCGCGCAGGCGCAGCTCCGCCTCGTGGCGGCGGCTGTGCAGGCCGGCGATGCCGGCGGCGTCCTCCAGGATGCGGCGGCGCGATTGCGGCCGCGCCGCGATGATCTCGCTGATCTGCCCCTGCCGGACCAGGGCGGCGGAGCGGGCGCCGGTGGCGGCATCGGCGAAGAGGAGCTGGACGTCCCGCGCCCGCACCTCCTTGCCGTTGATGCGGTAGGTCGAGCCCTCGTCACGCTCGATCCGGCGCGTGACCTCGAGCACATCGGCCTCGTTGAAGGCGGCGGGCGCCTTGCGGTCGCTGTTGTCGAGGGTGAGCGAGACCTCGGCCATGTTGCGGGCCGGGCGCTCGTTCGAGCCGCCGAAGATGACGTCGTCCATCCCGGCGCCGCGCATGTTCTTGAACGAGCTTTCGCCCATCACCCAGCGCAGCGCCTCGACGAGGTTCGACTTGCCGCAGCCGTTCGGCCCGACGATGCCGGTCAGCCCCGGCTCGATCGGGAACTCCGTCGGCTCGACGAAGGTCTTGAAGCCGGCGAGCTTGAGGCGCGTCAGATGCACGGCCGCTCCTTCGCGACGGCCGCGCCCGGACGCAACCCCTCACTTGCCGAGGAGCGGCTCCAGGATCTTGTCGAACTCTTCGATCGAGAGCGCACCGGAATATTTCTGCCCGTTGACGAAAAATGTCGGCGTCGAATCCACGCCGACCTTGGCCCCGCCATCCTTCACCACCGTGACGGCGTCGTAGATGTCCTGCCGCTTCAGGCAGGCCTCGAAGGAATCCTGCGTGAAACCGGCCTGCTTCACCAGCGCCGACAGCGCATCGACCGGCTTCTCGACGAAGGCCCAGTTCTTCTGCTGCGCGAACAAGAGATCGGTCATCGGATAGAACTTGTCGTTGCCGTTGCAGCGGGCGAGCATGAAACCGGCCGTCGCCAGCGGATCGAGCGGGAATTCGCGCAGGGCGAAGCGCACCTTGCCGGTATCGATATATTTCCTCTTCAACTCCGGCCAGGCCGTGGCGTGGAAATGCGCGCAGTGCGAGCAGGTCAGCGAAGCATATTCGACGATGGTGACCTTGGCATCGGGCGAGCCGAGCCAGACATCGCCGAGCGGGCCGGCATCGGGCAGCTTGGTCTGGGCGCGCGCGGCGGGGGCCAGGCCAAGCGCGGCGGCGGCGATGCCGGCTGCGCCGGTCAGGAGCTGTCGCCTGTTCGTCATCGTGAAGGATCCTCGGAAGGTCGAAACCGGTTGGAGCTATAGTGACCATCGCGATTGTGGCAAGAGCAGATCGCGCCGCGCGGCACGCCGCTCACGAAGCCGTGTCGTCGGCGCGCGCCTGCGCCTCGAGCGCCACCGCCCGGCCGAGCCGGGCGAGCGCCTGGCGCAGGCGCTCGTCCACGACGCCGGAAACCTGCGCCGCGACGCGTACCGCAGCCTCCTGGTCGAGCTCAGGCACCGGCTTCGGCGCGGGCGGCACGGCGACCGGGCCCTGCTTGAGCACGAGCCTGCCGACGGCGCGCCAGCCGAGATGGGTGTTGACGCGCTCGACCACGAGCGGCCCGAGCTGCTGCATCTCGAGCGCGAAGGCGCCCTCGACGCGCACCACCATCGTCGCCGGCTCCGACGGCTCGCCCGGCGCCGGCCGGCGGCGCGGCCAATCGATCCTGAGCGGGTGCGAGCGCGCCGCCAGCCGCTCGCCCACGATCTCCGGCCAGAGCGTGATGATGGCGCGCCCCGCGAAACCCTGCGCGGCGAGCACGGGTGCGATGCAGTCGTCGATCAGCTCGGCGAGCGGTTTGGCGGACATGATTTCATTGTGGGCGCAGGCGCCGCAGCCCGCAAGCGGGACATCAAGACGCTTGCGATGGCGGCCGGCTGCGCTACATCGGCGGACATGACGCCCAAGGCCCGCGCCGCCGAGCTTCTCGCCTGGTACGACCGCCACCGCCGCGCGCTGCCCTGGCGCGCAAGGGCGGGCGAGCGGCCCGATCCCTACCGCGTCTGGGCCTCCGAGATCATGCTGCAGCAGACCACGGTCGGGGCGGTGAAGCCTTATTACGAGCGCTTCATGGCCCGCTTCCCGACCGTGAAGGCGCTGGCCGAGGCGCCGTCCGAGGCGGTCATGCAGGCCTGGGCCGGGCTCGGCTATTATTCGCGCGCCCGCAATCTCCACGCCTGCGCCAGGGTGGTGATGGCGGAGCATCGCGGCCGCTTTCCCGATACCGAGGAGGCGTTACGCGCCCTGCCGGGCATCGGCGCCTATACGGCCGGGGCCGTCGCGGCGATCGCCTTCGACCGGCCGGCGGCGGCCGTCGACGGCAATGTCGAGCGCGTCATGACCCGCCTCTTCGCGATCGAGGACGAGCTGCCGGGCGCCCGGCCGCTGGTCCGCGAGCGCGTGCTGGGCCTGATGCCGCAGGACCGGCCGGGCGATTTCGCTCAAGCCCTGATGGATCTCGGCGCCACGATCTGCACCCCGCGCAACCCCGCCTGCGGGCTTTGCCCCTGGCGCGAGCCCTGCCGGGCGCGGAAAGCCGGCACGCAGGAGAGCTTTCCGCGCAAGGCGCCGAAGAAGGCGGGGGCGACGCGCTACGGCGCCGCCTTCGTGCTGGCGCGGGCGGATGGCGCGCTCCTGCTGCGCACGCGCCCCGCCAAGGGCCTGCTCGGCGGCATGGCCGAGGTGCCGACCAGCGAATGGCGCGCCGATTACGCGCTCGACGGCGCCGCGCAGGACGCGCCCCTGCCCTTGCGCTGGCAAAGGCTGGCGCAGCCGGTGCGGCACGTCTTCACGCATTTCCCACTGGAATTGTCGGTGCTGGTCGGGCAGGCGCCTGTCGCCACGCAGGCGCCGAGGGGCATGCGCTTCACGCCCATGGCGGAGCTTGGCGAGGAACCGCTGCCGAGCCTGATGCGGAAGGTGGTCGAAGCCGGATTGGCGGCGCTCAGGCCGCCGCCATCCGCGCCCTGATCTCGCCGCGCAGCGCGTCGAGGACCGTCAGCCCGCCCTTGCGCTCGACATGCCAGAAGGTCCAGCCGTTGCAGGCCGGCAGGCCCTGCGCCAGCGCGCCGATCTTGTGGATCGAGCCGACCGCGGGCCCGAGGATCAGCGTGCCGTCGGCGCGCACCGTCGCCTTGTGGCGGCGCTTCTCGTCGTGGACTGTCTCGCCCGCCCTGACCAGCCCGGCCTCGACCAGGCTGAGGAACGGCACGCGCGGCTCGCTGCGCTTCGAGGGGGCGACGGAGAAGGCTTCCGGCGCAAGCGGCGTCACCGCCGCGATGCGCTGACGCGCAGCCTTCGCATAAACCGGATCGCGCTCGAGGCCGATGAAGCGGCGGCCGAGCGCCTTGGCGACGGCGCCGGTCGTGCCCGTGCCGAAGAACGGGTCGAGGATGACGTCGCCGGGGTTCGAGGCCGAGAGCAGCACGCGGGCGAGCAGGGCTTCCGGCTTCTGCGTCGGGTGCACCTTGGCGCCGCCGGCGTCCTTCAGGCGCTCCTCGCCGGTGCAGAGCGGCAGATACCAGTCCGAGCGCATCTGGAGGTCGTCGTTGCCGCCCTTCAGCGCCTCGTAATGGAAGGTGTATCTGGAGGTTTCGCCGCGTGCCGCCCAGATCAGCGTCTCATGCGCGTTGGTGAAGCGCCGGCCGCGGAAGTTCGGCATCGGGTTGGCCTTGCGCCAGACGATGTCGTTCAGCATCCAGAAGCCGAGATCCTGCAACGTCGCGCCGACGCGGAAGATATTGTGGTAGCTGCCGATCACCCACAGCGCCCCGTCGGGCTTGAGCAGGCGGCGCGCCGCCGTGAGCCAGTCGCGGGTGAAGGCGTCGTAATCGGAGAAGGAGGCGAACTTGTCCCAGTCGTCGTCGACGGCATCGACGAGGCTGTCGTCGGGCCGGCGCAGATCGCCGCCGAGCTGGAGATTATAGGGCGGATCGGCGAAGATCAGGTCGACGCTCGCCGGCGGCAGGGCGTTCATCGCCGCGACGCAATCGCCGACCAGAATCTGGTCGAGCGGCAGCTCCGCGGCTGTGCCGCTATGATCGGCAAGGCTGTGTTTGGGAAGGCCCTTGGCCTTCATCCGGGCCCCCAGCGCAGGCCGTCCGGTACGCGAAACCTGAATCCGGACGGGAGCACTGGCGGTCCCGGTACGCGAGATACCCATGACGCAAAGACCGCTACGCAACTTCAACGAGCGCGATATTGGTCAGTCAGGGTAAAGGCCGGGTTTCCGCTGTAAAAAAAATGCGTCCCATTCTGGGGCTGCAATTTTTGCCTAGCCCATTGGCAATGAACGGAAATTCCTAACGGCGATTAAGGTTACGGACGTGCCGTTGCGGCAGCATGCGCGCGGCCTGCGGGATGCCGCCCTACCGGAACCAGACGCCCTTCACCGGCGCGAAGGAATAGCGATGCTCCGGGCAGGGGCCGTGCTCGGCGATGGCGCGGCGGTGCTGCGGCGTCGCATAGCCGGCATGGGCGGAGAAGCCATAGGCCGGGTAGCGCCGGCACAGCCGCGCCATCATCCGGTCGCGCGTCACCTTGGCGACGATCGAGGCGGCGGCGATGGAGGCGATCTGCCCGTCACCCTGGATGATCGCCTCGCAGCCGCAGGCCAGCGCCGGGGGATCGTTGCCGTCGACCAGCACATGCAAAGGCGCGAGCGGCAGCGCCGCCGCGGCCCGGCACATGGCCCTGAGCGTCGCCTGGCGGATATTGACGCCGTCGATCTCGGCCGCCGTGGCGCTGGCGACCGAGACCGCCAGCGCGCGCTCCATGATCTCGCCGTAGAGCTCCTCGCGGATCGCCGCCGGCAGCTTCTTCGAATCGTCGAGCCCGGCCGGCACGCGCTCGGGATCGAGGATCACGGCGGCCGCCACCACGGGCCCCGCGAGCGGCCCGCGCCCGGCCTCGTCGATGCCGGCGAGCGGCCAGCGGCCGGCGGCGATGGCGAGCGTTTCGCGGCTGAAATCGGCGGGCATGACGCGCTTATGCAGCATCCTCCGGCGGGGGGCCAGAGCGGCATCGGCGCGCTCCACCGCCATCGGCGCGGCGACCGGCGGCGAAGCGCGCCCGGAAGGCGCCAAAATGCACCGGCGCCGCTGAAAAAATGCCACATTCGCTGCCGCAATGCGGCAAGAATGTCGCACCTTGCCAGAATTATCATATATTTCAATGAATTAAGCATTATCCACCTGCCTTGACAGCGCGGGGGGCTGCCAATAAAGGAGGCCGTGCTGACGACGGCTCGATGCGCGGGTTTGGTCGTGGTTATAGTGGTTTTTCGCCGGATCGCGGCGTAAACGCGGTCGAGACGGAGGCCAAAGACCATGTCCGAACCCGACCCAAACGCCTCAGACCCGGAGTTGCGCGCAAGACTGGGTTCCCTGAAGTCCGCGATCCAGCGGGCCGAGGCGAACGATAAGCCGGGCGCGGGTCCGGCTGGAGAGGACAAGGCGCTCGCGGGCGCGATGTCCTCGGGCTTTCGCGCCGCGACGGATCTCGCAGGCGGCATCATCGCGGGCGCCCTGATCGGGTACCTCGGCGACCGGTGGCTGGGAACGTCCCCGTTCCTGCTGATCGCCTTCGTGGTGATCGGAACCATCGCCGGCCTGAAGGCCGTCTATCGGCTCGGTTCGCGTCCGACCTCAGGGTCGAAGGGCGGGCCGGAGACGCATTGATCGAAAGGCGGCCCTCCCGGCCGCGCGACGAGGAACGAGACATGGCGGCCGGCGGCGGAATCGATCCGATCCACCAATTCCACATCGCTCCCATCGTGGAGCTGAAGCCGTTCGGCCTCGATTTGTCCTTCACCAACACCTCGTTGTGGATGGTGATCGTCATCGGCGTCATCTCCGCGATCATGATCTATGGCTCGAGCCAGCGGGCGGTCGTTCCCGGCCGGCTGCAATCGCTCGCCGAGATGGCCTATGAATTCGTGGCCGCGACCATGACGGGCGTGATGGGCAAGGACGGCCTGCGGTTCTTCCCGTTCGTGTTCTCGCTGTTCATGTTCGTGCTGGCCTCGAACCTGCTCGGCCTGCTTCCCGGTTCCTTCACCGTCACCAGCCAGATCATCGTCACCGCCGCGCTGGCGCTGCTCGTCATCTCGATCGTGGTGGTCTACGGCGTGATGAAGCATGGTAGCCATTTCTTCGGCCTGTTCGTGCCGTCCGGCGTGCCCGGCTGGCTCCTGCCCTTCATGGTGCTGATCGAGACGGTCTCGTTCCTTTCGCGGCCGGTCTCGCTCTCGCTTCGTCTCTTCGGCAACATGCTCGCCGGCCATATCGCGCTCAAGGTCTTCGGCGGCTTCGTCGTCGTGCTGCTGGGCTCCGGCGCCGTGCTGAACTACGCCATCGCGCCGCTGCCGCTCTTGCTGGCGGTCGCGCTGACCGCGCTCGAGGTCCTGGTCGCCGTCCTGCAGGCTTACGTCTTCGCGATCCTGACCTGCGTCTATCTCAACGACGCGCTGCATCCCGGCCACTGAAGGCCGCGCAACGCGCGCGAGAGTTCATCCCACCCGTCAAAACCTTCCACACTGGAGAAAGACCATGGATCCTGTTGCAGCCAAGTTCATCGGCGCCGGCCTCGCCTCGCTCGGCATGGGCCTCGCCGCCATCGGCGTCGGCACCATCTTCGGCAACTTCCTCTCGGGCGCGCTGCGCAACCCCTCCGCCTCGGACGGCCAGTTCCCGCGCGCCTTCATCGGCGCGGCGCTCGCCGAAGGCCTGGGCATCTTCGCCTTCGTCGTCGCGCTCGTGCTGCTCTTCGTGGTCTGACGCTTTTCGTCGGCCGCTCCTCGTCGCGCGTCGCGGCCATCCCGGCCCGCGCGCGGCGGTTTCCAAGTCTTAAGCGCTGAAAGGCTCGCCATGCCGGTTCGATCTTCAGGGTTCGCGCGACAAGGATGGCCGCTGGCTGTCGGCTCGTTCGCCGCTCTGCTGGCGGGAGCGGCTGAAGCGTCCACGCCGGGTCTGACCGGCGAGAAATCGTCCTTTCCGCCCTTCGACCCCGCGCATTTCGCCAGCAACCTGTTCTGGCTCGCGCTCTGCTTCGGCGCGCTGTACTGGCTGATGTCCAGGATCGCGCTGCCGCGGCTCGGCTCCATCATGGAGGAGCGGGCGAGCACGATCGGCCGCGACCTCGACCACGCAAGCCAGATGCAGGCCAAGGCCGAGGAGATGGCGCAAGCCTATGAGAAGGCCCTGGCCGAGGCCCGCAAGAACGCCCAGGGCATCGCCCAGAGCGCGCGCGAAGCCGGCGCCAAGGCCAGCGACGTCAAGCGCCACGCCACCGAGGCGGATCTCGCCGCCAAGCTCGCCGAGGCCGAGGCGACCATCGCCAGGACCAAGTCCGACGCGATGGGCAATGTGCGCGATCTCGGCAGCGATGTCGCCGCGGCGATCGTCACCAAGCTGACCGGGCAGGCTCCCAAGGCCGGAGAGGCGGCGGCGGCTGTCGACCAGGCCCTGGCGAAGGGCTGAGGAGAGTTCGGATGGATACGTTCTGGGTCGGCGTCGCGCTCGTCATCTTCCTCGCCATCCTGGTCAAGTTCGGCGTGCCGGGCGCGATCGTGAAGGCGCTCGACGCCCGCGGCGAGAAGGTCGCGCAGGAGCTGGCGGAAGCCCGCCGCCTGCGCCAGGAGGCCGAGAAGCTGCTCGCCGAATACGACGCCAAGCGCAAGGCCGCCGAGGCCGAGGCCGCCGGGATCATCGCCTCCGCCAAGGAGGAGGCCGAGCGCCTCGCGGGCGAAGCCGAGGCCAAGCTCGCGGACTTCGTCGCCCGCCGCACCAAGGCGGCCGAGGAGAAGATCGCCCAGGCCGAAAGCCAGGCCGAGGCCGATGTCCGCGCCGCGGCGGCCGAAGCCGCCACCAGGGCAGCCGAGACCATCCTGCGCGGCCAGATGGCCGGCAAGGCGGGCGAAGCCGCCTTCGCCGCCGGGCTCAGCGAGGTCAAGGCCAAGCTCAACTGAGGCTTAGCCGATCGCCGCAAGGTTCGACGCCGCGCTCTTGCGAGCGCGGCGTTTTTGCTTCCGAAGCTCGTCATTCCGGGGCGCCCGCAGGGCGAACCCGGAATGACGAAGGGCGGGCTTGCTCGAAGCCGGATCAGTTGCTCGCCGTCACCGGCGCTGCGGCCGGGCGCGCCGGCGGGAGGGCCGCCGCCTTCGGCTTGGGCTTGCGCGGCTGGATCGTCGAGGTGACGATGCCCTGCGGCGTGTCGAGCCCGTAGATGTCGTCGCGGAACTGGACCTGCCCGTCCGCCCCCTGCCAGCCGGTGAGATAGACCCAGGCGACCGGCACCGGCTTCTTCAGCGCGATGTTCTTGCGCTCGCCCTTGGCGATCTCGTCCTCGATCGCTGACCGCGTCCATTCCGAGCCTTCCAGTAGCCAGGCGGCGAGGTCGCGCACGCCCTCGATGCGGGCGCAGCCGGAGGAGTTGAACCGCACATCGTTGCGGAACAGGCTCTTCTTCGGCGTGTCGTGCATATAGACCGCATCGCTGTTGGGCATGTCGATCTTGAGCTGGCCGAGCGAGTTGGTCGGCCCCGGCTCCTGCCGGACGTAGAAATAGGGGTTCGTCAGGCCGGACCAGTTGACGCTCGCCGGGTCGATCTCCTTGTTCTCGGCGCCCAGCAGCTTCATGTTCGACTTGGCGATGAAGCCTGGATCCTTGCGCATATGCGGGATGATGTCGGCCTTCACGATCGACATCGGCACCGTCCAGTAGGGGTTGAGGTTGACCGAGGTGATGTTGGCCTGGATCACCGGCGAGGGCCGGTCCGGCCGGCCGACGATGGCGAGATGGCGCTCACGGACCGTGCCGTTCTCGACCGCCTCGACGCTGGCGCCGGGGATGTTCACCACGACATAGCGGCTGGCGAAGTTGAAGCCGTTGCCCTTGAGGCGCTCCAGCGTGGCGGTGAGCTGGTTGAGGCGTGCCTCGACCGGCGTGTTCATCGCCTTCAGGGTGAGCCGCCCGACCGTGCCGAGATCCGACAGGCCGTGGCGGCGCTGGAAGCGCTTCACCGCCTCGGTCACGGCGGCATCATAGACATCGCCGTCCACCGCCTCGGGCGCGAGATCGCCGCCGGCGACGAGGCGCTGCTTCAGCGCGGTGACGTCCGGCCCTTGCGAATCCGGCTTCAGCGCGGTCGCGCCCGCCGGCACCTTCGGCCAACCACCGCGATTGGCGATGTCCTCATGGGCGATCAGCGCCTCGAGCGTGCGGTCATAGGTGTTCGGGCCGTAGCTCGGCTCGTTCGCACGCACGAGCGCCGTCGAGGCCAGGAGGAGAGCGGCCGCAGCAGCAAGGATGGAGGAACGCACTGACATCAAAACCCCCGGGCCGCGCGGAGCGGCACCGGGACATCATTCCCCGACATGGTCAAGGAAGGCTTAAGATCGCCGGCGGTGTTATTCCGCCGCCTCGGCCGGGGCCGGCTTCTCCCATTTCAGCACGGGCTGGCGCGCGGCGCGGGTCTCGTCGAGACGGCGGATCGGGGCGTGATGCGGGGCGCCGGTGAAGCGCTCCTTGTCGTTGCCCTTGGCGGCCATGGCGAGGTCGCGCAGCGTGGCGATGAAGAGGTCGAGCGTCGCCTTCGATTCCGACTCGGTCGGCTCGATCAGCATGGCGCCATGGACGACGAGCGGGAAATACACCGTCATCGGATGGTAGCCCTCGTCGATCATCGCCTTGGCGAAATCGAGCGTCGAGACGCCGGTGCCCTTGAGCCAGTCGTCGTCGAACAGCACCTCGTGCATCGAGGGGTGGTCCGGGAAGGGCAGCGACATCAGGTCGGAGAGGCCGGCGCGGATATAGTTGGCATTCAGCACCGCGTCCTCCGACGCCTGGCGCATGCCGTCCGAGCCGTGGCTGAGCATATAGGCGAGCGCGCGGACATACATGCCCATCTGGCCGTGGAAGGCGGTGATGCGGCCGAAGGGCTTGTTGCCGGCGGGCGCCTCCTCGCGCGTCTCGACCAGACGCGGGCTGCCATCCGCCTCGACATGGATGAAGGGCACGGGCGCGAAGGGCGCGAGCCGCTGCGACAGCACGACCGGGCCGGCGCCCGGACCGCCGCCGCCATGGGGCGTCGAGAAGGTCTTGTGCAGGTTGATGTGCATGGCGTCGACGCCGAGGTCGCCAGGGCGCGCCTTGCCGACGATGGCGTTGAAATTGGCGCCGTCGCAGTAGAAATAGGCGCCGGCCTCGTGCATCGCCGCGGCGATCTCGACGATCTCGGGCTCGAAGATGCCGCAGGTGTTCGGGTTGGTCAGCATGATCGCGGCGATGTCCGGCCCGAGCAGGGCCTTCACGTCCGCGACCGCGACGGTGCCGTCGGGCCTCGCCGGCACGGCCTTCACCGAGAAGCCGATCAAGGCGGCGGTCGCCGGATTGGTGCCGTGCGCCGATTCGGGCACCAGCACGACGTTGCGGGTGGCGCCCTCCCCCTTGGCCGCAATCGCCGCCTTGATCGCCATCATGCCGCAGGCCTCGCCATGGGCGCCGGCCTTGGGGGAAAGCGCCACGGCCGGCATGCCGGTCAGCGTCATCAGGTAGCGGGCGAGCTCCAGCATCAGCGCGAGCGCGCCGGGCACGCTCGAGAGCGGCTGGAGCGGGTGCACGTCGGCAAAGCCCGGCAGCCGCGCCATCTTCTCGTTGAGGCGGGCATTGTGCTTCATCGTGCAGGAGCCGAGCGGGAACAGCCCGGTGTCGATGCCGTAGTTCTTCTGGCTGAGGCGGACATAGTGGCGCATCGCCTCGGGCTCGGAGAGGCCGGGCAGGCCGATCTCGCCTTGGCGGGCATGCTGGCCCAGCCGCGACCTGAACGGGGCGGGCTTGTCGATATCGACCCCGGTCGCCTCGTCGTGGCCGATCTCGAAGATCAGCGGCTCGATCTGCTGGAGGGCCTTGTTGCCGGTGAAGGTGGCGCGGTCCTCACGAACCGCCTCGCCGGCCTGGGTGGGACGTCCCTGACGGTTCAGCATCACAGCACCTCCGAAAGCGCCTTGGCGAAGGCCGCCCGGTCGTCATCGCTATTCACTTCGGTCGCGGCGACGAGCAGCAGGTCGTCGAGCCCGGCATCCGGCATCAGCCGCGAGACCGGCACGCCGCCGAGCACGCCCTTCCCGGCCAAAGCCTCGACCACCGCGGCGGCGGGCTTCGGCAGCTTCACCGTGAACTCGTTGAAGAAGCTCTCGTTGAGGACCGAGACGCCCTTCACCCCCGCGATGAGGTCGGCGAGCTTCACGGCGTTGGCGTGGTTCACCTCGGCGAGGCGGGTAAGACCGGCCTGCCCGAGCAGCGTCATGTGGATGGTGAAGGCCAGCACGCAGAGACCGGAATTGGTGCAGATGTTCGAGGTCGCCTTGTCGCGGCGGATATGCTGCTCGCGCGTCGAGAGCGTCAGCACGAAGCCGCGCTGGCCGGCCGAATCGACCGTCTCGCCGCAGAGCCTTCCCGGCATCTGGCGGATATATTTCGACTTGGCGGCGAAGAGGCCGACATAGGGGCCGCCGAAATTCAGCGCGTTGCCGATCGACTGGCCTTCTCCGACGACGATGTCGGCGTCCTGCGCGCCCGGCGGCGTCACGGCGCCCAGCGAGACGACCTCGGTGAAGACCGCGATCAGCAGCGCGCCATGGGCATGGGCCTTCTCGGCGATCGGCTTCAGGTCGCGCAGATTGCCGAAGACGTCGGGCGACTGCACGACGACGCAGGAGACGCTGTCGTCGATCTGCGAGAGGATGTCCTCGCTGCCCGTGACGTCGGCTTCAAGCGCCACGACCTCGTCGTTCGCCATCTCGGAGAGGGTTTCGACCACCGCGGCGTAGTGCGGGTGCAGCCCGCCGGAGAGCACGGCCTTGCGGCGCCGGGTGACGCGGTGCGCCATCAGCACCGCCTCGCCCGTGCCGGTCGAGCCGTCATACATCGAGGCGTTGGCGACCTCCATGCCGGTCAGCGCCGCGACCTGGGTCTGGAACTCGAAGAGATATTGCAGCGTGCCCTGCGCGATCTCGGGCTGGTAGGGCGTGTAGCTCGTCAGGAATTCCGAGCGCTGGATCAGATGGTCCACCGTCGCCGGGACATGGTGCTTGTAAGCGCCGGCGCCGACGAAGAAGGGCACGGCGGAGGCGGCGATGTTCTTCCCCGCCATGCGCCCGAGGATGCGCTCGACCTCGAGCTCGCCCTTGGCGCGCGGCAGGTCGAGCGGGGCCTTCAGGAGCTTGCCGGCCGGCACGTCGCTGAACAGCGCATCGATATCGGAGACGCCGATGCGCGCGAGCATGTCCTCGCGATCGGTCTCGGTGAGCGGAAGATAGCGCATGGGGGTTCCTGTCGTGCTCTCAGCGGCCTTCTGCGACGTCACGCCCTCAGAGCGACTTGACGTAGTTCTGGTACTCGGCCTCGCTCATCAGCGCGTCGAGCTCGGAGGCATCCTTGATCCTGAGCTTGAGGAACCAGCCCTTGCCGGCCGGGTCCTCGTTGACGGTGCCGGGCGCCGCCTCGAGCTCGCCGTTGACCTCGACGACCTCGCCGGAGACCGGGGCATAGACCTCGGACGCGGCCTTGACGCTCTCGACCACGGCGGCCTCGCCGCCCTTGGCCAGCGCCTTGCCCACCACCGGCAGCTCGACGAAGACGACGTCTCCGAGCTGGGACTGGGCATAGTCGGAGATGCCGATGGTGCCGAGGTCACCCTCGATGCGGATATATTCGTGGTCCTTGCTGTAACGGGTCTCGGCCATGGTGTCCTCCTGGCGGGCGATGTCTGGCGGGCGATGTCTGGAAAGGGGTTCAGCGCCTGTAGCCGCTCGGCACGAAGGGCATCGGCGCCACGACGGCCGGCAGCGGCTTGCCGCGCACGATGAGATTGAGCGCGGTCCCCGGCGCGGCATGGGCCGGGGCGACATAGCCCATGGCGCAGGGGCCGTTCAGCGTCGGGCCGAAGCCGCCGGAGGTGACGACGCCGATCACCTCGCCCTCGGGCGTGGCGATCTCGGTGCCCTCGCGGGCCGGCGCCCGGCCCTCGGGCTTCAGGCCGACGCGGATGCGCGAGACACCCTCGGCGAGCTCGCGCTGGATGCGCGCGGCGCCCGGAAAACCGCCCTCCTCGCGGCGGCGCTTCTGGATCGACCAGTTGAGGCCGGCCTCGATCGGCGAGGTCGAGGCGTCGATGTCGTGGCCGTAGAGGCAAAGCCCTGCTTCCAGCCGCAGCGAATCACGGGCACCGAGCCCGATCGGCTTGACGGCGGCGTCGAGCAGCAGCGTGTCCCAGATCTCGCCGATCCGGCTGGCGGCGGCGGAAATCTCGTAGCCGTCCTCGCCGGTATAGCCGGAGCGGCTGACATTGGCCTTGACGCCGGCGACCTTCATGCTGCGCGCGGTCATGAAGCCCATCGCGGCGGCCTCCGGCGCGAGCGCCGAAAGCGCGGCCTCCGCGCCCGGCCCCTGCAGCGCGATCAGGCCGCGATGCTCGGCGCGGATCAGCTTCACATCGGCCGGCAGGCGCGCCTCGATATGGGCGTAGTCGGCCTCCTTGCAGGCGGCGTTGACGACGAGAAAGAGCGCGCCGTCCTCGTCGGGCTCGATCGAGCGCGTCACCATCAGATCGTCGAGGATGCCGCCCTCCTCGTTGAGGAGCTGCGAATAGCGCTGCTTGCCGGGGGCGAGATTGACGATGTCGGCGGGAATCAGCGCCTCGAGGGCTCTCGCCGTGGCTTCGTGGCCGGGGCCGACCAGGAAGCACTGGCCCATATGCGAGACGTCGAAGAGACCGGCCTTCTCCCGCGTCCAGTTGTGCTCGGCCAGGATACCCGACGGGTACTGCACCGGCATGTCGTAGCCGGCGAAGGGCACCATGCGGGCGCCGAGCGCGACGTGGCGGGCGTGAAGCGGCGTCTTCAGCGGCGCGGGCGCGCCGGCGGTGTCGGTGGTGGCCTCGGCAGCCATGGCATGCCCCTCCCAGAGTCGTGCGCCAGCCCCGGACGAAATGTCCGGGACGCGCCCCCTCTGTCTCGGGACCTGAGAGATTTCCCCGCCGGCACGAAGCCGCGACGGGTTACACCCTTCGGTGGGCGGCCATCGCTGCCCGCCGCTTTCCAGAGCGCCAAATCCCCTGCGGCCCTTTTGCCTGAGCGTTTCCGGGGCGGTTGCGCCTTCGGCGCCGGTTCCGACGGATCGGTCCGGTCTCTCCCGCGGGGATATGCGGCTTGGGCACAGATACAAGACGCGCCGGCTTAGTCAATCGGCACGCCGGCGTCTTTCACATGGCAAACGCCTCACCGCCCGCGCCGACGGGCGGCGGTGGCGGGCCCGCCACCGCCGAGGCCGACGAAGATCTCGACATCACCCTGGCCGGCCGGTACCATGATGCCCTCCTCGATATGGGTGAAGTCGACGCCCGCCTGCCCGGCGGGAATCGTGCCGCCGACGCGCGCGCTGCGCCGCGCGACGACGCCCGTCCCGCGCGTCACGGTGGTGGTCAGCGTGGCGCCGTAGCTGCCGGGGCGCCCGGCCGGGCCGAGCAGCACGCGGCCCTCGACGCCGATCTTGACGCGGAAGCCGCCGTTGCCGGTCGCGGTGCATTCGCGCGCCACATTGGTGATCGAGACCTGATAGTGCAGGCCGCCCGAATCCTGGCCCGACTGGGCGCGGGTCGCGGCGCCGCCTTCGGAAATGATGACCTCGGGGCAGAACAGCGGCGCTTCCTGGTCGTCGTCCTTCGGCAACTGGTCCGCCGGCGGAGGCGTGGTGGACTGGAACATGACGATGTTGCTCAGCGTGCTCATCGAGCCCTGCTCCCCCGGCTGGGAGGAGCCGCAGCCGGAAAGCCCGAGGCAGATCAGCGGCAAGGCGAGCCAGCGGCCCGCGGTCAGAGTCTGGTCGATCACGGCAGCGCCTCCACGCCCGGGCCGAAGCCGTCGAGCGAGACGGGCACGCCCACCCCCTCCTCCGGCGTCTGGAATACGATGAAGGTCGCGCTCTTGCCGCCCTTGAGCTGGCCGAGCAGGGTGTCGTCCATGACGACCTCGGCAACGCAACCGGTGGTCAGGCAGCGCACGAAGCCGGCGCGGCCGATGTCCTTGTCGTCGATCTTGAGGCCGAGGCCGGACGGCAGCAGCACGCCCAGCGGCGCGACGACGCGCAGGAGCCTGCTCTTCTGATCCGCCGTCTTCAGCACGATGACGAGCAGCGTCAGATTCGGCCGGTCCTCGGCCGCGACGTTCTGGACGAGGGCGCACTGCTCCGTCTTGGCGCCCGGCGGCACCTCGCAGCGCATCTGCCAGTCGCCATGCGTCGAACGCACCGCGCCCTGCGCGAGGGCGGAGCCGGCGGCGAGGCTCGTCGCCATCAGCGCCAGCGCGAGCGCGCCGGCCGCTCCGATGATCCTCAGCATCCCTGCCATCCTCCAGACCGGACTTGAACGAACCCACAGCAGGAGCGCAGAATTCAGGCAAAACGCCGACCGCGCCAGAGAATCCCGCCACCTCTCAACATGAAACGCGTTGGGACCATGCGCTCCCGGCCGTGTCAAGGCGGACGGGCGCCCGGCAGGGGCGCCGCGGGCTCGCGCGATTATGCCGCACGGCGCATGGGGGCCGTCCTCATTGCCCCTCTGGCGCAAGCGTGATCTTTGATTTATCGCAATCACGAAGAACGAGGCGACTTCACGGTCGCCCCTTCGTGCATGGGGCCGCGACAAGGACGTAAGCCGGCCGGCTCCCGTGCAGGTCGATTGAGGAGCATGTGGGATCGATGCGATTTCTGAGCAGGACCTTTGCAACAGCGGCCGCCACGGCCCTTGCCGTCGCCGCGCTGGCGACAGTTCCGGCGATCGCCGGCACCGGCATGCCCTCTGACTGGCAGATCAACCTGCAGGGCGCCGCCACCCCGGTCGCCGAATACATCCACTGGTTCCATGACTGGCTGAACGGCCTCATGGTCGCGGTCACGCTGTTCGTGCTCGTGCTGCTCGCCTATGTCATGTTCCGCTTCAACGCGAAGGCGAACCCGGTCCCCTCCAAGACCACGCACAACGCGGTGATCGAGGTGATCTGGACCGTGATCCCGGTGCTGATCCTCGTCGTCATCGCGATTCCCTCCTTCCGCCTGCTCAGGCTCCAGCTCGAGGTGCCGCCGTCCGACCTGACCCTGAAGGTCACCGGCAACCAGTGGCGCTGGTCCTACGAGTATCCGAAGGAGAGCGGCGGCTTCAGCTTCGATTCGCTGATGCTGAACGAGGAGGAGCGCGCCAAGGCGATCGCATCCAAGAAGATCACCGAGGCCGAGGCGCCGCGCCTGCTCGCCGTCAACAACGAGGTGGTCGTGCCGGTCGACAAGATCGTGCGCGTCCAGGTCACGAGCTCGGACGTCATCCACAAGTTCACCGTGCCGTCCTTCGGCATCAAGATCGACGCCATCCCCGGCCGCCTGAACGAGACCTGGTTCAAGGCCACGCGGGAGGGCATCTATTACGGCCAGTGCTCCTTCGTCTGCGGCCAGGAACACGCCTTCATGCCGATCGCCTTCCGCGTCGTCAGCGAGGAGCGCTACGCTGCCTGGCTCGCCGAGGCGAAGAAGGAATTCGCCAATGCAGAAGACGCCGGCGGCAAGCTCGCCGCCGCGTCCAAGTAAGTCGCCTGAGGAGAACAACGATGGCAACAGCGGCTCCGCACGCGCACGGCCACCATCACGACGAGGCCCATCACGACCACCCGACCGGATGGCGCCGGTGGCTCCTGTCGACCAACCACAAGGACATCGGCACGCTCTACCTGATCTTCGCGATCATGGCGGGCTTCGTCGGCGGCTTCCTCTCGATCCTGATCCGCATCGAGATGATGTATCCGGGCGTGCAGCTCTTCGCCAACGGCCAGAGCTACAACGTCGTGGTCACCGGCCACGGCCTGATCATGATCTTCTTCATGGTGATGCCGGCGCTGATCGGCGGCTTCGGCAACTGGTTCGTGCCGCTGATGATCGGCGCGCCGGACATGGCCTTCCCGCGCATGAACAACATCTCGTTCTGGCTGCTCGTGGCCGCCTTCGTGCTGATGGTGATCTCGATGTTCGCCGAGGGCGCGCCGGGCGCTCACGGCGTCGGCACCGGCTGGACGGTCTATCCGCCCTTCGCCACCGCCGGCCATCCCGGCCCCTCGGTCGATTTCGGCATCCTGTCGCTGCATCTGGCCGGCGCCTCCTCGATCCTGGGGGCGATCAACTTCATCACCACGATCCTGAACATGCGCGCGCCGGGCATGACCATGCACCGCATGCCGCTCTTCGCCTGGGGCGTGCTGGTCACCGCCTTCCTGCTGCTGCTGACGCTGCCGGTCTTGGCGGGCGCGATCACCATGCTGCTGACCGACCGCAATTTCGGCACGACCTTCTTCGATCCTGCCGGCGGCGGCGACCCGATCCTCTACCAGCACCTGTTCTGGTTCTTCGGGCACCCGGAAGTCTACATCATGATCCTGCCGGCCTTCGGCATCATCAGCCACATCGTCTCGACCTTCTCGAAGAAGCCGATCTTCGGCTATCTCGGCATGGCCTATGCGATGGTGGCGATCGGCGTGGTCGGCTTCATCGTCTGGGCGCACCACATGTTCACGGCCGGGCTCTCGCTCAACACGCAGCGTTACTTCGTGTTCGCGACGATGGTGATCGCGGTGCCGACCGGCATCAAGATCTTCTCCTGGATCGCGACGATGTGGGGCGGCTCGATCCGCTTCACCGGGCCGATGATCTGGGCGATCGGCTTCATCTTCGTGTTCACGGTCGGCGGCGTCACCGGCGTGGTTCTGGCCAATGCCGGCGTCGATCGCTCGCTGCACGCGACCTATTACGTGATCGCGCATTTCCACTATGTGCTGTCGCTGGGCGCCGTGTTCGGCATCTTCGCCGGCTTCTACTACTGGTTCCCGAAGATGAGCGGCTACGTGCTGCCGGACGGCGTCGCCAAGCTGCATTTCTGGTTCGCCTTCATCGGCGCGAACCTCCTGTTCTTCCCGCAGCATTTCCTCGGGCTCGCCGGCATGCCGCGTCACTATGTGGACTATCCGGACGCCTTCGCCGGCTGGCATTTCTGGTCGTCGATCGGCTCCTACATCTTTGCCCTCGGCCTTCTGGTCTGGCTCTACGGCATCATCGTCGCCTTCAGCCGCAAGGAACTCGCCGGGGACAATCCGTGGGGCGAAGGCGCGACGACGCTGGAATGGACGCTGTCCTCGCCGCCGCCCTTCCACCAGTTCGAGACGCTGCCGCGCATCACCGGCTCGAACCACTGAGACTGAACATGGGGCGGCGGGCCTCGTCCGGCCCGCCGCCTGCGACCACGCCACGCGCCCCGAGGGGCGCGCCCACCAGAGTACGAAGACAACCCGACCGATGTCCGCCGCATTCGAGACCAGCACCCAGAGCCTGACCGCCTCCACCGGCGAGGCGCGCGACTTCTTCGCGCTGCTGAAGCCACGCGTGATGTCGCTGGTCGTGGTGACGGCGCTGACCGGCATGGCGACCGCGCCGGGCTTCGTGCACCCGGTGATCGGGCTTGCCGCGCTGATGGCGATCGCGGTCGGGGCCGGCGCGTCGGGCTGCCTCAACATGTGGTACGACGCCGATATCGACGCGCTGATGAGCCGCACCGCTAGGCGGCCGATCCCGTCGGGCCGCATCCTGCCCTCGGAGGCGCTGGCCTTCGGGCTGACGCTGTCGGTCGGCTCGGTGCTGGTTCTGGGGCTTGTCGCCAACGCGCTTTCGGCGGCGCTGCTCGCCTTCACCATCTTCTTCTACGCCGTCGTCTATTCGATGTGGCTGAAGCGCTGGACGCCGCAGAACATCGTGATCGGCGGCGCCGCCGGCGCCTTCCCGCCGATGATCGGCGAGGCGGTGGTGACCGGCAACCTCGGCTGGCATTCGCTGGTGCTGTTTTCGATCATCTTCCTGTGGACGCCGCCGCATTTCTGGGCGCTGGCGCTGGTGAAATCCGCCGACTACGCCCGCGCCGGCATCCCGATGATGCCGAATGTCGCAGGCCCCGCCGCGACGCGGCGGCAGATCGTGCTCTATTCGCTGGTCATGGCCCCGGTCGCGGTGCTGCCGGCGCTGATGGGCTTCGGCGGCATGCTCTATCTCGCCGTCTCGGTGACGACGGGCCTCGTCATGATCGCGCTTTCGCTGCGCGTCTGGCTGCGCAGCGAGGGTCCGGCCGCGATCAAGGCCTGCTGGTCGCTGTTCGGCTTCTCGATCATCTATCTGTTCCTGCTCTTCGCCGTTCTGCTCGTCGAGAACGGGCTTAACCTGATGTGGCCGCTTCCGAGGCTGATCGGATGAGCGAGCCGCGCCAGCAGGGAGCCGCCCCCGCCCCGTTCTCGCCCGAGGACATGGCGCGCCGCCGCCGCCGCTCCGTCGCGCTGGCGCTGGTGCTGGGCGGGCTCGTGATCTTCTTCTTCGTGGTGACGCTGGTGAAGACCGGCCCCGCGATCCTGAACCGGCCGCTGTGATGGCCGGCCCCGTCCCCCCGGCACCGCGAGGCAACCCGGCGCGCACCGCGCTGATCTGCGTCGGCGTCGCCTGCGGCATGCTCGGCGCCTCCTTCGCGGCGGTGCCGCTCTACGACCTGTTCTGCAAGGTCACCGGCTTCGGCGGCAGGCCGATCGTCGGCACGGCCGCCGCCGGCAAGATCCTCGACCGGACGGTCGCCGTGCGCTTCGACGCCAATGTCGCGCCGGGGCTCGGCTGGACCTTCGAGGCCGAGAGCCCCGAGACCACGGTCCATGTCGGCGCGACCGAGACCGTGTTCTACAAGATCACCAATCGCTCGCAGCGCACGGTGACGGGCATCGCGACCTACAACGTCGCCCCCGCGCAGGGCGCGGCCTATTTCGTCAAGATCCAGTGTTTCTGCTTCACGGAGCACACGCTGAAACCCGGCGAGAGCTTCGAGGCGCCGGTGGTGTTCTATATCGACCCGGAGATCGCGCAGAACCGCGAGCTCGACGGGCTGCACGCCATCACGCTGTCCTACACCTATTTCGCCTCCAAATCGGGCCAGCCCGTGACGGAGGACAAGGCAAGCGCGCTCGAGGGTGACGCGGGCAATCCGAAACTGTAGAAAAAAGCCGTAGGCGGAGACTGAACACGATGGCCGGGGCCCATACGAAGCACCACGACTACCACCTCGTCGATCCGAGCCCGTGGCCGCTCGTCGGCGCGGCGAGCGCGACGATCATGGCGATCGGCGCGGTGATGTGGATGAAGGCGCTGCCGCTGGGCGGTATGCATATCGGCCCGCTGGTCTTCGGGACGGGCGTGATCGGCGTGCTCTACACCATGCTCTCCTGGTGGATGGACGTGGTGCGCGAGGCCGAGAAGGAAGGCCACCACACCCGCGTCGTCCAGCTCCATCACCGCTACGGCATGATCATGTTCATCGCCTCCGAGGTGATGTTCTTCGTCGCCTGGTTCTGGGCCTATTTCGACGCGAGCCTCTTCGCCGGCGAGGAGATCAACTTCCTCCGCTACGACTTCACCGGCGGGCACTGGCCGCCGAAGGGCATCGAGACCTTCGATCCCTGGCACCTGCCGCTGCTCAACACGCTGATCCTGCTGACCTCGGGCACGACCGTGACCTGGGCGCATCACGCCCTGATCAACAACGATCGCGCCGGGCTGAAGCAGGGCCTGTGGCTGACCGTGATCCTCGGCACGCTGTTCACGATCTGCCAGATTTACGAGTACTCGCACGCCACCTTCGGCTTCAGCGGCAACATCTATGGCGCCACCTTCTTCATGGCGACGGGCTTCCACGGCTTTCACGTCCTGATCGGCACGATCTTCCTGACCGTCTGTCTTTACCGTGCCTATCTCGGCCACTTCAAGCCGGACCAGCATCTCGGCTTCGAGTTCGCCGCCTGGTACTGGCACTTCGTCGACGTGGTCTGGCTGTTCCTGTTCTTCGCGATCTACGTCTGGGGCGCCGGTGCGCATGTGGGCGCCGGGCACTGAAGCCGCACCCGCCGCTATCACCTGACGAAAGGCGGCCGTGAGGCCGCCTTTCCTGCTTCGGAGGCTGTCATGGCCGGTCCTGAACCCACCCCTGCCCCGCCCTGGTCGACGGGGCTTTCCGGGCGCTGCCCGCGCTGCGGCGAAGGCCGGCTGTTCGACGGCTTCCTCAAGCTCAAGCCTCGATGCAGCGCCTGCGGGCTCGATTACGCCTTCGCCGATTCGGCCGATGGCCCGGCGGTCTTCATCATGCTGATCGCCGGCTTCATCGTGCTGGGCCTGGCGCTTTACGTCGAGATCGCCTATGAGCCGCCGATCTGGCTGCACATGCTGATGTGGCTGCCGCTGGCGCTCGTTCTCAGCCTTGGCCTGCTCAGGCCGATGAAGGGGCTGGCGATCGCGCTGCAATATGCCAACAAGGCCGAGGAAGGCAGGCGCCAGACGTGACCGCCACCCGCAAGCCCGGATTGCTGCTGCCGACGCTCGCGACCATCATCGGAGTGCTCATCCTGTGCGGGCTCGGCATCTGGCAGCTTCAGCGGATGGGCGAGAAGCACGCCTATCTCGAACGCCTGCAGCGCGAGGCAGCGGGCGCGCCGGCCCCGATGCCGCCCAGCTCCGACTGGGGAAAGCTCGATGCCGCCGCGCTCGATCTCGCCCATGTCGTGGCGAAGGGCCGTTATATCGACGACAAGATCGCCGGCGTGCGCACCACGATCGGCGCCGGCCCGCCCGGCTCGCGCGGGCTTTCCGGCTTCGGGCGCTGGATCTTCCAGGCTTTCCGGCTGGAGGATGGCGGCGTCATCCTCGTCAATCGCGGCTTCGTGCCGGAAGAGCGGCTCGGCCAGATCGGCCCGTTGAGCGGCGCCGACACCGTCACCGGCTTCCTGCGGGCGCCGGAGGCGCGCAACAGCTTCACGCCCGAGGACCTGCCGGCGATCCGCGAATTCTACACGCGCGATCCAGCCGCGATCGCCGCCGCGCTCGGCCAGCCGCCGGCGCCGTTCTATCTGGAGGCCGCCCGCGAGGGCGACGGGCTGACGCCGCCGGCCGGCGTCGATGTCGGCGAGCTGATCGCGCGCGTGCCCGACAACCACCTGCAATATGCGCTGACCTGGTTCGGGCTGGCGCTGACGCTCATCGGCGTGTTCGCGGCCTTCGCGTGGCAGGCGCGGCGGGGCCCGGCCGCGCACTGACGCCCGACGGTTTTGCCGAATGCGCCGGAGCGGCCTATAGCATCGGGAAAGACTATCGAGGCCACGACCGTGCTGCATGTCTCCACCCGGGGGGAAGCCCCGGCGCTCAGCTTTTCCGACGCGCTCCTGGCGGGGCTTGCCCGCGACGGCGGGCTCTACCTGCCCGAGAGCTGGCCTGCGCTTTCAGCCGCGGAGATCGCCGGTTTCGCCGGCAGGCCCTATGCGGCGGTCGCCGAGCGCGTGCTCGGGCTGCTCAGCGACGGCGATATCGAAAGCGCGGCGCTTTCCGGCATGGTCCGCGATGCCTATGCCGGCTTCCGCCATCCGGCCGTCTGCCCGCTGACGCAGATCGGCGACAATCTCTTCGTGCTCGAGCTGTTCCACGGCCCGACGCTCGCCTTCAAGGACGTGGCGATGCAGCTGCTCGGGCGGCTGATGGACCATGTGCTCGGCCAGCGCGGCCAGCGCGCCACCATCGTCGGCGCGACCTCGGGCGATACCGGCGGGGCGGCGATCGACGCCTTCAAGGGGCTGAAGAGCGTCGATGTCTTCATCCTCTACCCCGAGGGGCGCGTCTCCGAGGTGCAGCGCCGGCAGATGACGACGGTCGCAGCGGACAATGTCCACGCCATCGCGGTCGAGGGCACCTTCGACGACTGCCAGAACCTGGTGAAGGCGATGTTCAACCATCACGCCTTCCGCGACGAGCTCGGGCTGTCGGGCGTCAACTCGATCAACTGGGCGCGCATCGCCGCGCAGGTCGTGTATTATTTCACGGCTGCGGTCTCGCTCGGCGGGCCGGGCCGCCGGGTCTCCTTCAGCGTGCCCACCGGCAATTTCGGCGATATCCTCGCCGGCTGGGTCGCCAAGCGCATGGGGCTGCCGATCGAGCGGCTGATCATCGCGACCAACAGCAACGACATCCTGGCGCGCACGCTTCAAACCGGCGCCTATGAGATGCGCGGCGTGGCGGCGACGACCTCGCCCTCGATGGACATCCAGATCTCCTCTAATTTCGAGCGGCTGCTGTTCGAGGCGCATGGCCGCGACGGCGCCACCGTCCGCCGGCTGATGCAGTCGCTCCAGCAATCGGGCCGCTTCGCGATCGCGGAGGAGCCACTCGCCCGCATCCGCGGCGAGTTCGACGCCGCGGCGCTCGGCGAGGACGAGGTCTCGGCCGAGATCACGAGATGCTGGACCGAGGCCGGCTATCTCATCGATCCGCATACCGCGATCGGCGTCGGCGCCGCCCGGCGGGCGCTGAAGCGCGATCCCGCCACGCCGATGATCGTGCTCGGCACGGCCCATCCGGCCAAGTTCCCGGCGGCGGTGAAGGCGGCGAGCGGGGTCACGCCCGCGCTGCCGGCCCATCTCAGCGACCTGATGGAGCGCAAGGAGCGCCTGACGCTGTTGCCGAACGATCTTGGCAAGGTCGAGGCCTTCGTGCGCCAGCATGCGCGAGCGGTGCGCGGAGCGGCGGCGTGAACGCCGGACCGCAAGGGCTGCACGACCCCGACGTGGCGCTGACCACGCTGCCGTCGGGTCTGCGCATCGTCTCGCAGCGCATGGACCATGCCGCGACCGTCTCGCTCGGCCTGTGGATCGGGGCCGGCGCGCGCGACGAATTGCCGAACGAGCACGGGCTCGCCCATCTGCTCGAGCACATGGCGTTCAAGGGCACGGGCAAGCGCAGCGCGCTCCAGATCGCCGAGGAGATCGAAAGCGTCGGCGGCGATCTCAATGCCGCGACAAGCGTCGAATATACCTGCTACACCGCCCGCGTGCTCGGCTCGGATCTCGGCCTCGCCGTCGACATCCTCGCCGACATCGTCACCTCCCCTTCCCTGACCGGCGAGGAACTGAAGCGCGAGAAGGGCGTGATCCTGCAGGAAATCTCGGCGGTGCAGGACACGCCGGACGACCTCGTCTATGACCGCTTCCTGCAGGCGGCCTTCCCGGACCAGCCGATCGGCCGGCCGATCCTCGGCACCGCCAAGACGGTGAAAGGCTTCACCCCGGCCGCGATCCGCGCCTATCTCGCGCGGCATTATCACGCCGGCAACATCGTGCTCGCGGCGTCGGGCGCCGTCGACCATGAGGAGCTCGTCGCGCTCGCCCGCGAGCACCTGTCGACGCTGCCGGCTAAACCGGCCGAGCCCTTCATCCGCGAGACCGGCGCCTATCGCGGCGGCGAGGCGCGGATCGGCAGCGACGAGGAGCAGGTCCACCTCGTCCTCGGCCTGCCCGGCCTGCCCTTCGCGCAGGGCGCGCATTACCCGCTCCAGATCTTCGCTTCCGTGCTCGGCGGCGGGCTGTCGTCGCGGCTGTTCCAGGAGGTGCGCGAGCAGCGCGGCCTCGCCTATGCCATCGACGCCTTCCACTGGCCCTTCTCCGATTGCGGCGTCTTCGGCATCGGGGCCGGCACCGCGCCGGAGGATGCCGGCGAGCTGATCGAGGTCGCGCTCGGCTGCCTCAGGCAGGCGGCGGAGGACGTCAGCGAGGTCGAGGTCGCCCGCGCCCGCGCCCAGATGAAGGTCGGGCTCCTGGCTTCGCTGGAAAGCCCCGGCGGCAAGCTGGAGCAGATGGCGCGGCAGGTGCTGCTGTTTAACCGGGCGATCCCGCGCGAGGAGCTCGCCGCGCGGCTCGATGCCGTGACGCTCGAGGACGTGCGCGCCGCCGGCCGCTCGCTGCTCGGCCACCAGCCGACGATCGCGGCCGTCGGCCCGGTCCACGGCCTGCCGCCGGCCAAGCGCCTGCGCCAGGCGACACGGGCCGCGGATTGAGCCGCGATGGCGCTGTTCCGTTTCCCGAGCGAGCCGCCGAGCCGCCCGCTGATCCGGACGCAAAACCTCTATCTGCGCGCGCCCCAGGCCGGCGACCATACGGCCTGGGCGGCGCTGCGCACGGAAAGCCGGGCGTTCCTGACGCCCTGGGAGCCGAGCTGGAACGAGGACGACCTGACGCGCGCCTCGTTCCGCCTGCGCGCCAAGCGCGCGGAGCGCGAGATCGCAGCCGACGAAGCCTACTCGCTCTTCATCTTCGACGCGCACACCGACGCGCTCCTCGTCGGGCTGACGCTCGGGCTGATCCGGCGCGGCGTCGCGCAGGCCTCAACGCTCGGCTACTGGATGGGGCAGCGCCATGCCGGCAAGGGCCATATGACGGAAGCCGTGCGCGGGGCCGTGCGCTTCGCCTTTTCCGACCTCGCCCTGCATCGCGTCGAGGCGGCCTGCCTGCCGCATAACCAGCCGTCGCGGCGGCTGCTCGAGCGGGTCGGCTTCCGGAGCGAGGGGCTGGCGCGCGCCTATCTCAGGATCGACGGCAACTGGGCCGATCACCTGCTCTATGCCGTGCTCTCCAGCGACACGCTGCCCGGAGCGAGGCCGTGACCGCGGCGGTCGACCACGGCCTCGCCCGGCCTTGCCCTCGCCACGAGCGGCCGGTAGGGCTTCTCAGCGAACACCGCATCACCGCCTCCCGCCTGATAGCCGAGCACAGCTTGTCCAACCTTGCGCGCCTCTTCCGGATCGGCCTTACCGTGGTCGGGCTTGCCATCTGGTTCTGTCTGGCGGCTGTCGCACCGGCGCTTGCCGTGGAAGCGGCGCGCGTGCCGGTCGATGCCCCTGTGATCGACCTGACCCATATCGTCGAGCGCAACAAATCCGACGGCGACGTCATCCAGATCTCGACCGCGCCGGGGCCGGACGGCATCGTCAGGCGCATCGCCGTCAAGGCCCGCGAGGCGGGCGCGAGGCCCGACTGGATCGTCTTCGCGCTGACCAACGATTCCGACGAGCAGATCGACCGGCTCCTGGTCGCGCCCTTCCACAGGCTGATCGGCTCTGGCGTGATCTGGCCCGATCTCGGCGACAGGCGCATCGAGGCGGTAACCGCGAGCCAGGGCCTCTCGCCCGAGCGCGAGGCGAGCCCCGACGCCGACGTCTTCCTGATCACGCTCGATCCGGGCACGACGGTCACCTTCGTCGCGGAGCTGAAATCGCCCAACCTGCCCCAGCTCTATCTCTACGATGCGGACGCCTACCGGCAGAAGACCAACGGGCTCACCCTCTACAAGGGCATCATCATCGGCATCGCCGGGTTGCTCGCGCTGTTTTTGACCATCATCTTCGTGGTCAAGGGCGCGGTGATCTTCCCGGCGGCGGCGGCGCTGGCCTGGGCGGTCCTGGCCTATGCCGGCCTCGATTTCGGCTTCTTCCAGCGATTGTTCCCGCTGACGCCGCAGATCGAGCGCATATATCGCGCCGGCGCCGAGGTGGTGCTGGCGGCGACGCTGCTCGTCTTCCTCTTCGCCTATCTCAACCTGCAACGCTGGCATGTGCGCTACGGCCATGTCACGGCGATCTGGATCCTCGGGCTTGCCGGTCTGATCGGGCTTGCCGTCTTCGACGCGCCGATGGCGTCGGGCATCGCGCGCATTTCGATCGCCGCCGTCGCGGCGGTGGGCTTCGTGCTCGTCGTGCATCTGGCGACGCATGGCTACGAGCGCGCGGTGATGCTGATCCCGACCTGGTTCCTGCTCGCCGTCTGGGTGACGGCGGCCGGCTTCACCGTGACCGGGCAGTTCCAGCGCGATCTGGTCGCGCCGGCCCTGCTCGGCGGGCTCGTCCTGATCGTGCTCCTGATCGGCTTCACCGTGATCCAGCACGCCTTCGCGGGCGGCGCGATCTCGCAGGGGCTGGTCTCGGACACGGAACGGCGGGCGCTGGCGCTCTCGGGCTCGGGCGACCTCGTCTTCGACTGGGACGTCTCCTCCGACAAGGTCTTCGTCTCGCCGCAGATCGAGACGCTGCTCGGCCTGGCCAAGGGGGCGCTCGAAGGCTCGGCCGCGCGCTGGCTCGAGCATATGCACGTCGCCGACCGCGACCGCTACCGCGTCACGCTCGACGCCGTGCTGGAGCAGCGCCGCGGCAAGCTCAATCTCGACCTGCGCCTGCGTGCCGCGAGCGGCGCCTATCACTGGGTCAACGTCAAGGCGCGGCCGGTGATCGGCTCGGACGGCGAGGTCATCCGCGTCATCGGCACGCTCGCCGACGTCACCGAGCAGCGCACCGCGCAGGAGCGGCTCCTGCACGACGCCGTCCACGACAACCTGACCGGCCTGCCCAACCGCAAGCTGTTCCAGGACCGGCTCGGCGCCATCTTCGGCTTCACCCGCGCCGACGACAATATCCGCCCGACCGTGCTCGTCATCGATGTCGACCGCTTCAAGCAGGTCAACGAATCGGTCGGCTTCGCGGCCGGCGATTCGATCCTCTTGACGCTGGCGCGGCGGCTGGGCCGGCTGCTCAGGGCGCAGGACACGCTCGCCCGCATCGGCGGCGACACCTTCGCGATGATCCTGGTCTCCGAGCGCGACCCCGAGCGCATCCTGGCGCTGGCGGAACTGGTGCGCCGCGCCGTCTCGACGCCGATCACCTATGCCGAGCGCGAGATCGTGCTGACGCCCTCGATCGGGCTTGCCCTGTTCGACCCGGCGCCGGCCTTCCGCAAGGAGGACGCGCTCAAGAACGCCGAGCTCGCCATGGCTCATGCCAAGCGCCAGGGCGGCAACAAGATCGAGGTCTTTGTCCCGGCGATGCGCACCGACCGCAACGACCGGCTCGCGCTCGAAAGCGACCTGCGCCGGGCGATCGAGCGCGGCGAGATCCAGGTGATGTACCAGCCGATCGTCAGGCTGGAGGACCGCACCATCGCCGGCTTCGAGGCGCTGGTGCGCTGGGACCATCCGCGCGAGGGCCGGCTGATGCCGCAGGATTTCCTCGCCATCGCCGAGGAGACCGGGCTGATCGTCGATCTCGGCGTCTATGTCATGGACAGGACGGCGCGCGAGCTGGAAGCCTGGCAGGCGGCGCTCGAGGTCGATCCGCCGATCTTCGCCAGCGTCAACGTGTCGAGCCGGCAATTGCTGCGCCACGACCTCCTGCACGACGTCAAGACCGTACTCGGGCGGAGGCGCGTTCTGCCTGGCACGCTCAAGCTCGAGATCACCGAGAGCCTGGTGATGGAGAACCCGGAATATGCCGCGCAGATGCTGCAACGCATCCGCGATCTCGGTGCCGGCCTGTCGCTCGACGATTTCGGAACGGGCTATTCCTCGCTGTCCTATCTCCAGCGCTTCCCCTTCGACACGATCAAGATCGACCAGAGCTTCGTGCGCCAGATGGGCAATGGCCGCCCGCCGGTGATCCTGCGTTCGATCGTGCAGCTCGCCGCCGACCTCGCCATGGACGTGGTGGCCGAGGGCGCGGAGAGCGAATCGGATGCGATCGAGCTCTACCAGCTCGGCTGCCAATACGCGCAGGGCTACATCTTCGGCCAGCCGATGACGGCGGCGGAGGCGCGCCGCCTGATGGGCGCGGCGGCGGCGACGGAAGCGGCGTAAGCACCTGATCGCAGGGCTTCGAGACCCCTGTCATTCCGGGGCGCGCCGCAGGCGCGAACCCGGAATGACGAATGGGGTTCCCTCAGGCGTGCCCCGCATCCCGCGATAGAAACGCCGGGTCGATGCCGATCTTGCCGAGCGCGCGCTGGTATTTCGTCTCGACGACCTCGTCGAAGAGAAGCTCCGGATCGGCGGCGCAATGCAGCCAGCCATTGGACTGGATCTCGGCCTCGAGCTGGCCGGCCGCCCAGCCGGCATAGCCCAGCGCCAGGACCGCGTTCTCGGGCCCGCCGCCGGTGGCGATGGCGCGCAGGATGTCGAGCGTCGCCGTCAGGCAGATGCCGTCGTCGATCGGCAGGGTCGCCGATTCGAGGAAGAAATCGGCGGTATGCAGGACAAAGCCGCGCTTGGTCTCGACGGGTCCGCCGCGCAGCACCTGCATGCGCTCGGCCCGGCTCGGCAGGCGGATCACCTCCTCGGAGGGAATCACGTCGAGCTGGACGAGCAGGTCGGGAAAGCTCGTCGCCCCCGCCGGCTTGTTGACGATGATGCCCATCGCCCCGTCCTCGGAATGGGCGCAGACATAGACCACGCTGCGGCTGAAGCGCGTATCGGCCATGCCCGGCATCGCGATCAGGCATTGCCCGTCGAGATAGCTGCGGCCGCCGATGCGCGATTGTGAGCCGATCTTCATGACGCCCATGCTAGAGCATCGGACCGGAAAGTGGAATCGGCTTTACCCACGGCACGCGCCGGATCACGTTCGTGTGCATCCGCGCTGGCGATATCGCGATTGTGCCCCAATCCTGCGCGAGATTGCCGGCGCGCCGCAGCGGCGCGAAACGGCGGAGGACGACAGGTTTTGTTCGCTTTTCAGGCTCGCGATCGCTAAAGGCAGGGTCGTGAACCGCATTCTGCCCCTGCTCATCCTGCTGCCTCTGACGCTCGGCCCCGCGGCCCACGCCGAGGAGGCGACGACGGAGGCTGCGATCTCGCCCTGGTCGGAGAGCGAGCATGCGAAGCTGCGCCTGATCGCCGGCCCGACCACCGCGACCGGCAAGCAGCGCGTCGGTGTCGAGATCGTGATGTCGCCGGGCTACAAGACCTATTGGCGCAGCCCCGGCCAGTTCGGCGTGCCGCCGGCCTTCGACTGGACCGGCTCGACCAATATCGGCGGGCTCGACGTGCGCTGGCCGGTGCCGGAGCGCTTCCAGGATTCGGCCGGCTATTCGGTCGGCTATGTCAGCGAGATCGTGATCCCGATCTCGGTCCAGCCGGTCGATCCGTCGCGGCCGGTGATGGTCGTGCTCAAGCTCGACTACGCGGTCTGCGACAGGATCTGCATCCCGGCCAAGGGCGAGGCCAGCCTGTGGCTCGAGCCCGGCGTGACGACGGTGACCTCGGCGCGGCTTGAAAGCTTCGAGGCGCGCGTGCCGGTCCCGGTCAAGCCGGGGGCGCACAAGGGCAAGATCGCCATCCTCGAAGCCGGGCCGGACGAGACCGTGGTCGATCCGGGCCTGCGGCTCATCCTGCAGCCGCCGCCGGAGGGCCGGATCGAGGACGTCTTCGTCGAGGGGTCGGGCATGTGGTCCTTCGGCCGATCCCGGCTGACGCCGCAGGAGGACGGCACGGTCCTCGCCCAGATCCGGATCGACGAGCGGCCGAAGGGCGCGGCCGGGCCGACCCCGCTGATCTTCACCGTGCGCGGGGCGCCACGCCCGGTCGAGACGCGGCTGGAACTCGACATCCCCGCCGGCAAGCCCTAATCCGTCAGGCGCAGCGGCCGGCAAGGCCGCGGGCTTCACGGAGAGACAGCCGATGACCATCAAGGTGGGTGACAAGCTTCCCCAGGCGACGTTCCGCGTCATGACCGCAGACGGCCCCGCCGCGCGCACGACCGACGATCTGTTCAGCGGCAGGAAGGTCGTGCTCTTCGCGGTGCCCGGCGCCTTCACCCCGACCTGCCACCGCAACCACCTGCCGGGCTATCTGGAGAAGGCGGCCGAGATCAAGGCGAAGGGCGTCGACGCCATCATGGTGACCGGCGTCAACGACGTCTTCGTCATGGACGCCTGGTCGAAGGCGACCGGCGGCGCCGGCGTGATCGAGTTCCTCTCGGACGGCAACGCCGATTTCGCCAAGGCGATCGGCCTGTCGATGGACGGCTCGGGCTTCGGCCTCGGCACGCGCTCGCAGCGCTATGCGATGCTGGTCGAGGACGGCGTGGTCAGGGTGCTCAGCGTCGAGGAAGCCGCCGGCAAGGCCGAGGCCTCCGGCGCCGCGGCGATGCTCGAGAAGCTCTGAGCGGCAAGCCGGGGACCCGAGCAAGCCCGCGCAGCCGCTGCGCGGGTTTTTTTATGACCACCATTGTCATTCCGGGGCTTCGCGTCAGCGAAGCCCCGGAATGACAATGGTATGGCTAAAGTCGCCGTGAGAAGGAACGAACCGATGCCCGAGATCACCATCCGCCCGCTCGCCGCGACCGACCGCGACGCCTGGACGCCGCTCTGGCACGGCTACCTCGCCTTCTACAAAGCGACGCTGCCGCCCGCGGTCGACGCGATCACCTTCGGCCGGCTGACCGGCGGGAGCGAGCCGATGGGCGGCTTCATCGCCTTCCGGGGCGACGAGGCGCTGGGCATGGTGAACTGGGTGATCCACCGCTCGACCTGGAGCGAGCGGAATATCTGCTACCTGCAGGATCTGTTCACGGTGCCCGAGGCGCGCGGCAGCGGCGTCGGGCGCGGGCTGATCGAGGCCGTGAACGGAATGGCGCGCGAGAAGGGCTGCTTCCGCGTCTATTGGCAGACGCAGGAATCCAACCTCCAGGCGCGGGAGCTTTACGACAAGGTCGCCGACAAGTCGGGCTTCATCGTCTATCGCCAGCCGCTGGACTGAGCAGGCGGGTCTCAGCCGCCCTTGAACGGCGCCATGCCGGCTCGTGCGAGGGCGTCGGCGCGCTCGTTCATCGCGTCGCCGGCATGGCCCTTGACCCACTTCCATTCGATTTTATGGCGGCCGAGCGCGGCTTCGAGGCGCTGCCAGAGCTCGGCGTTCTTGACCGGCTTGCGATCGGCCGTCTTCCAGCCGTTCTTCTTCCAGCCATGGATCCAGCTGGTGATGCCCTGGCGCAGATACTGGCTGTCGGTGTGGAGCGCGACCGTGCAGGGGCGCTTCAGCGCCTCTAGCGCGGCTATCGCCGCCATCAGCTCCATGCGGTTGTTGGTGGTCTGGGCCTCGCCGCCGCAGAGCTCCTTCTCGACGCCGTTATAGCACAGGATCGCCCCCCAGCCGCCGGGGCCGGGGTTTCCTGAACAGGCCCCGTCCGTCCAGACATCGACCATGGTGCTCATGGCAGGCCCCGGCGATTTCGAGTTGCGCGAATGGGGCAAGCCCCAAGCGCGCCGGGGCCGGGGTTTCCTGAACAGGCCCCGTCCGTCCAGACATCGACCATGGTGCCGCTCACCGCTTCAGCCCGTATTCGCGGGCGTCGAGCACGCGCTGGTGGAAGGCGAGCTTGCGGTCGTATTCGAGCGGGTCGTGCGGCTTGACCAGCGCGCCCGCGGGCACGTTCAGCCAGTCGACCAGCCGCGTCAGCAGGAAGCGCAGCGCCGAGCCGCGGCAAAGCTGCGGCAGCGCCTCGACCTCCGTCTCGGTCAGCGGGCGCACGCTCTCGTAGCCGGCGAGCATCGCCTGGCCCTTGGTCAGGTTGAACGAGCCGTCGGCCTCGAAGCACCAGGAGTTCAGGCAGATCGCCAGATCATAGGCGAAGGCGTCGGTGCAGGCGAAGTAGAAGTCGATCAGCCCCGAGAGCCTGCCGCCGATGAAGAAGACGTTGTTGGGGAAGAGATCGGCATGGATCACGCCGCGCGGCAGATCCTGCGGCCAGCGCGCCTCGTGCACCGCAATCTCGGCGGCGACGCGGCGGGCGAGCCCGGGCGAGACCCTGTCGGCATCGGTGCCGGCCTGCGCGGCAAGCGGGCGCCAGCCGGGAACCGAGAGCGCGTTGACCCGCTCCATCGCGAAATCGGCGCCGGCCTCGTGCAGCAGGGCAAGCCCGCGGCCGAGCTCCTGGCAATGGGCCGCGGTCGGGCGGCGCACCGAAAGCCCGTCGAGGAAGGTGACGATCGCCGCCGGGCGCCCGGCGAGGCGGCCGAGCATCTGCCCGCGCCCGTCGCTGACCGGCTGCGGGCAGATCACCCCGCGCCTGGCCAGATGCTGCATCAGCCCCAGGAAGAAAGGCAGCTCGTCCGGGTTCACCCGCTTCTCGTAGAGGGTGAGGATGAAGGCGCCCTGCGTTGTGCGGATCAGATAGTTCGAGTTCTCGACGCCCTCGGCGATGCCCTTGGCGGAGAGGAGATCGCCGATGCCATAGCGCGCCACGAAGGCGGCCATCTCGTCATCGGGCACTTCGGTATAGACGGCCAAGATGAAGGCTCTCTGCTCAGGTTACTCGGCCGCGTCCGGCGCCGTCTCGCCGCGCAATTCGCGCGGCAGCGGGAAGAAGACATTCTCGTCGGCGGTCGAGACGGTCTCGACGCTGACCTCGTAGCGCTCGGCGAAGGCGTCGATGATCTCCTCGACCAGCACCTCGGGCGCGCTCGCGCCGGCGGTGATGCCGAGGCTGCGAATCTGGCCGAAGACCGCCCAGTCGATCTCGTCCGTGCGCAGGACGAGCCGCGCCACCGGGCAGCCGGCGCGCTCGGCGACCTCGCGCAGACGCTGCGAGTTCGAGGAATTGGGCGAGCCGACGACGATCAGTCCGTCGACCTGCGGGGCGACGCGCTTCACCGCCTCCTGGCGGTTGGTCGTGGCATAGCAGATGTCCTCCTTGTGCGGGGCGATCAGCTCCGGGAAGCGGGCCTGCAATGCGTCCACGATCTCGCGCGTGTCGTCGACCGAGAGCGTCGTCTGGGTGACATAGGCGAGCGCCTGCCCCGCCGGGGGCTCGAGCGCCGCGACGTCGTCGAGCGTCTCGATCAGCGTGATCGCGCCTTCGGGCAACTGGCCCATCGTGCCGATCACCTCCGGGTGGCCGGCATGGCCGACGAGCAGGATATGGCGGCCGCGCTTGTGATGCACTTCGGCCTCGCGATGGACCTTGGTGACCAGCGGGCAGGTGGCGTCGATGGCGAAGAGGGCGCGTGCCTTCGCGGCGGCCGGCACCGCCTTGGCGACGCCATGGGCGGAGAAGATCACCGGCCGCGTCGCATCGGGCACCTCGTCGAGCTCGGCGACGAAGACGGCGCCCTTCCGCTTCAGCGATTCGACCACGTATTTGTTGTGGACGATCTCGTGGCGGACATAGACCGGCGCGCCATGCAGCTTCAGCGCCTTCTCGACGGCGTCGATGGCGCGCACCACCCCGGCGCAGAAGCCGCGCGGGGCGCAGAGCAGGATGGCGAGCGGCGGCTTCATCACGCGCTGGAAAATCTCCGGTCAAAATCCCGCGTCTTCTTTCGGCGGGATCGGGGCGATGTCAAGGAAGCGAATTTGCGGGGCGCGGACACCCTGCTATCGTCGCCGCGGCCACGCAGCCGAAGCCGGCCGGGGAGGAAGCGTCCATGATGAACCTGTTCGATATCATGCAGTCGGCCCAGAACGGCCAGGCCATGCCGAACCTCGCCCAGCAATACGGCCTGAGCCTGCAGCAGACGCAGGCCGCGATCGACGCCCTGCTGCCGGCCTTCTCGATGGGGCTGCAGCGGCAGACGCAGGACCCTTACGCCTTCGGCTCGCTGGCGCAGATGATGACGGCCTCGCCCTATGCCCGCTTCTTCGAGGCCGGCGGCTACGGGATTCCGCCCGAGGCCAAGAGCGCCGGCAACGACGTGCTGGGCCAGCTCTTCGGCTCGCGCGAGGTCAGCCAGGCGATCGCGGCGCAGGCCGCCGCGACCAGCGGCGTCAGCCAGGCCATCCTCAAGCAGATGCTGCCGGTCATCGCCGCCATGCTGATGGGCGGCCTGACCAAGAGCGCCGGCAACCAGGGCTGGGGCGGCATCCTCGGCCAGTTCGCCGAGATGATGCGCGGCCGGATGCCGGGAATGCAGCCGATGCCGCAGCAGCCGCAGATGCCGGGAAACCCGTTCGAGGCGATCCTCAAGGGCATGTTCGGAGGAAGCGGCCAAGCCGGCGGCCAGCCGCAGGCCGCGCCTCAACCCGGCCCGCCGGACCCCTTCGGCGGCGCGCTCGGCCAGATTCTCGGCGGCATGTTCGGCGGCGCGGCAGCCGAGCCCGAGCCGGCTCCGGCTCCCCGCAACGCCCCACGGCGCGCGCCCGCGCCGGAACCGGAGCCCGAGGAGGCCCCGCCCTCGGGCGCGGCGCCGGGCGCCGGCTCGATCGGCCTCGACGCCCTCAACCAGATGTTCGAGCATGGCCGCCAGATCCAGGACGATCACCAGAACGCGCTGAAATCGATCCTCGACGCCATGCTCGGCGGCGGGCAGGGACGCCGCTGACGGTCAGCGCCCGCATGAAAAAGGGCGGAAGCACGAAGCCTCCGCCCGCAGTGACGCGGCGCCAACGGGTCAGGCGCAGCGTGCGACCGTGAGATCGGTCCCGGCCGCCGGGGCCGGCCCCGCGCCGGCATGGCGCAGCGCATGGTCGCGCCGCGCGGCGGCGATGCTCGCGGCAGAGCCCGCGCGCTGCGCCAGGACGGAAGAGGGATCGCCGAGCCAGGACGTGGCCAGCGCCCCGTCGACATCGGAGCGGACGAGGCCGATATCCTTCAGGCCGCGCTCGTCGAGCTCGGCCAGGCGCATCACCTCGCGGCGATGGATGAGCGCACGCGCGACCTGGCGGATTCCGGCGGTTCCGACGGCGGCGGCGCGCGTGGCGCCGGCCGAAACGGACGAGAGCGACTTCGCGGCAATGGTCATGAGCAGCATGACGGCCTCCTGGCACGGAACGGCGATAATCGGCGTCTCCACCCCGCCCGGACGCGCCATTGACGGGGGACATTCGGAGAACGCCTTTGACCCTAGCGGGGCTCTGGCCATCAGCCAAACGAATGGTTATGATGTCTTGCAACACTGATATTGATGGACAGCGAACGAGAAGCGCCCATGGCCCATGTGCTCGACGCCGATCAGCTCAAGACCTTCGTCGCCATCGCCGACACGGGCTCCTTCACCCGCGCCGCAGAGATCGTGTTCAAGACGCAATCGGCCGTATCGATGCAGATGAAGCGGCTGGAGGAGCGGATCGGGCGGCCCCTGTTCGGCCGCGACGGGCGCCATGCCAAGCTGACCGAGGACGGCGAGCGCCTGCTCGACTATGCCCGCCGGATCGTGCGGCTCAACCTCGAATGCGTCGCCGCCTTCGCCGATGCGGACCTGAAGGGGCGCATCCGGCTCGGCGTGCCCGACGACTATGCCGACCGCTACCTGCCGGAGATCCTGGCGCGCTTCGCCCATTCCAACCCGCGCGCCGAGGTCACGGTGGTCTGCGAGCCGACGCCGATGCTGGCGGAGCGGATCGCGACCGGCGATATCGACCTCGCCATCATCACCCATGTCGAGAGCCGCAGCCAGGGCGAGATCATCCGCATCGAGCCGCTGCTCTGGGTCACCTCGGCGCGCCAGAGCGCGCATGAGGAGGACCCGCTGCCGCTGGCGCTCGGCCGGCCGACCTGCAACTGGCGGCTGGCGGCGGTCGAGGCGCTCGAATCGAAGGGGCGCCGCTTCCGCGTGCTCTATGCGAGCTGGAATTCCACCGCCGTCGGCGCGGCCGTGCTCGCGGGGCTTGCGGTCTCGGTGCTGCCGGAGAGCGCGGTGAGACCGGGCATGCGCATCCTGGGACCCTCCGAGGGCTTCTCCACCCTGCCCTCCTGCAAGATCGGGCTCCTGCGCACCCGCTTCGACCCCTCGGTTCTGTCGAACGCGCTCGCCGAGCACATCATCCAGAGCCTCGACAACCTGGCGAGCTTCAAGACGGCGGCGGAATAGGGACAGACGAGATCAGGGGCCGTTGAGGAACGCGGCCGCGGCCATCAGGAACGAATTGACCCGCGTTCCATAGAAGGTGACCGAGGTGATGATCGTGATCGACACGATGCTCGCGACGAGCCCGTATTCGATCGCGGTCGCCCCGCGGTCGTCACGAACAAGCTCGGCAAAGCTGGCCCAGATCTGCTTCATGCCGCAAGACTAGCGGCAAGCTTCGTCCAACTCGTTAATTCCAACGGCGCAATCCGCGCAAAATCGCGTTTTTTACGCCCGCCGGGGCTTCAAAGCTCCATCTCGGTCATGACGGGCTCGACCCGGCCGTGCCAGGCATCGCGGTAGCGCTCTTCCAGGCGCAGGGCCAAATTGCGGCCGCTTTGCAGGATCTCCTGCAACGGCGCCAGGAAGTGCGTCTCGTCCTGCCCCGCCGCGTCGCGACACGCCCGGCGCGCGAGGCCCGCGCGCGACAATTCCACGACCTCGACCGCGATCTCGATGAGCTTGCGCCCGCCGATCCCGGCGGCGAGCCCTTGCCGCGGCACCGCATCGCGCAGCGCCTGGCGCTCGGCCGTGCTCCAGTCCTTGACGAGGTCCCAGGCCGCATCGAGCGAAGCTGTGTCGTAGAGCAGCCCGACCCAGAAGGCCGGCATCGCGGTCAGCATCCCGGCCGGGCCGGCATCGGCGCCGCGCATCTCCAGGAAGCGCTTGAGCCTGACCTCCGGGAACAGGGTCGAGAGGTGGTTCGCCCAGTCGGACATCGTCGCGCACTCGCCCGGCAGCTGCGGCAGCCGGCCGGCCAGGAGGTCGCGGAAGGAGGCGCCGGCGACGTCGTGATAGGTGTCGCCGCGCTTGACGAAATACATCGGCACGTCGAGCGCCCAGTCGACATAGGCCTCATAGGACATGCCCTCGTCGAAGGCGAAGGCCAGCATGCCGGAGCGGGCCTTGTCGGTGTCGCGCCAGATCTCGGAGCGCATCGACTGGAAGCCGTTGAGCTTGCCCTCCAGGAAGGGCGAGGAGGCGAAGAGCGCGGTGGAAAGCGGCTGCAGCGCCAGCGAGACCCTGAGCTTGCGGACCATGTCCGCCTCGCTGGCGAAATCGAGATTGACCTGCACGGTGCAGGTCCGGAACATCATGTCGAGGCCCCGCGTGCCGACCTTCGGCATGTAGTTCGCCATGATCCTGTAACGCCCCTTCGGCATCACCGGCGTCTCACGCAGCGTCCACAGCGGGGACGCCCCCAGCGCGGCGAAGCCGATGCCGTGGGGCGCCGCCACCGCCTTGACATCGGCGAGATGGGCCACAAGCTCGGCCTGCGTCTCATGCAGCGTCCTGAGCGGCGCGCCCGACAGTTCGAACTGCCCGCCGGGCTCCAGCGAGATCGCCCCGCCGCCATCGGGACCGGCGAGCCCGATGATGTGGCCGGCATCGAGGATCGGCTCCCAGTTAAGCCGCTTCCGCATGCCGTCCAGCAAGGCGCGGATGCCGCCGGCCCCCGCCCGCCCCTCATAGGGCACGGGCGCGAGATCGCCGCGGTAGAACGGGAACTTCTCGTGCTCGGTCCCGATCCGGAAGGACGAGGCCGGTTTCTCGCCGGCGGCGATCCAGGCGATCAGCTCGGCCTTGGAGCCGATCGGGGTCGAATCGGACACGTCGCGGGCCATGGGTACTCCGGCAATCGAGGCATGACGACCGGCCCCGGCGCCGAAGGCGCGGGCTCGAGGCTGGCTGAGGAAGCTAGAGACATAGGCGAGCGCCGGGCACTCGACAACGACCGGAGCGCAACGGCGACCGGCGCTGACGGCAGGCCGGTCAACCTCTCGGCCAGTCGCCGAGAACCGCCTGGACCAGAGCAAGCGCGGCCACCGCCGCGGTATCCGCCCTGAGGATGCGCGGGCCGAGCGAGACCGGCAGCGTGTTGGGCCGCGCCCTAATCAGCGCCCGCTCGGCCTCGTCGAAGCCGCCTTCGGGGCCGATCAGCACGGCAAGCGGGGCCGGTTCGCGCGCCGCCAGCGCCGCGACCGGGCTTTCCTGCCCCATCCCCTCGTCGCAGAAGACCAGGAGCCGCTCCGGCGAAAGCTCCGCCAGCGCGGCTTCGAGCGGGCGCTCCGGCGCGATCACCGGCAGGCTCAGGATGCCGCATTGCTCGGCCGCCTCGACGGCGTTGGCGCGCAGGCGCTCGCGGTTGAGCCGCGAGACCTGCGTGCGCCGGGTCAGCACCGGCTGGAGGGTGCCGGCCCCCATCTCGACCGCCTTCTGCGCCATGTAGTCGAGCCGCGCAGCTTTCAGCGGCGCGAACAGATAATGCAGGTCCGGCGCCGGCGGCTGCGGCTTCGTCTGCCGGACGGGTTCGAGGCTCGCCTGCTTGCGCCCTTCCGGCACGAGGCACGCCAGCCATTCGCCGTCGCGCCCGTTGAAGACGAGGACGGTGTCCCCGGCCCGCAGGCGCAGGACGTTGAGGAGGTAATTGGCCTGGTCGCGGTCGAGCGGGAGGATCGCGGCCGCAGACAGCGCAGGCTCGACGAAGAGCCGGTGGCGGGCGAAATCGGGGGCGGACATGGGCGCTGGCGGCTCCGGGAAACGACACGGGTGGTGGGCGGCGTCAAAAACGCCATAATCGCCTTGTAGCAGCTTGCGCTTCCCACAGGTCTATCGGTGGATGCGCAAGAGTCGTTGGCGTCGGCGGCGCCGGCTGTTAAGGACGCATTCGGGGATCGGCCGGGCGGGGCCGGCAATCGGGAGTAAGGACACCATGCGGCGTAGGATGGCTTCAGGCGCAATCGCGGTGATCGGCCTTGCCGTGGCACCGTTCCTGGCGGCTCATCCGGCGAGCGCGCAGGTCTCGGGCTGCGAGCAGATCCAGAAGCTGCTCACCGAGCGCCAGTCGATCGTGGCGCGGCTCTCCGCCTCCCAGAAGGCCAAGAAGAAGATGACGCCGCAGGAAGCCTGCAGCGCCTTCGGCCGCCTCGCCAACAACGGCGACGCCGCGATCAAGTTCGCCACCGCCAACCAGGACTGGTGCCAGATCCCGGCCTCCTTCATCGAGGGCATGCAGGCCGACAACAAGAAGGTGGTGGGCTTCCGCGCCCAGGCGTGCAACGCCGTGAAGCAGCAGGCCCAGATGGAGCGCCGCGCCCGGCAGCAGGCACAGGGCGCCAACCCGTTCGGCGGCGCCGATTCCATCACCGGCGGCGCCGGCGGCGGAATGCGCATTCCGCGGGGCGCTCTCTGAGCGGGCGCAGCGAGGCGATGTCGGGCCCCAATTCGGCGCAGGCGACGCCGGGCCGCGACGCCCCGCTTCCCGATGCGATCACGGGGCATTGGGTCGATCGCCGGGCGCCGCGCGCCATCCGGCCGTTCCTGAAGCTCGCGCGCATCGAACGACCGATCGGCTGGTGGCTCCTGCTGCTGCCATGCTGGTGGGCGGCGGGGCTTGCCGCCATCGCCGCCGGCCAGCCTTACCCCGATCCCTGGCACTGCCTCATCTTTCTCGTCGGCGCGGTCCTGATGCGCGGGGCGGGCTGCACCTTCAACGACATCGTCGACCGCAAGCTCGACGCCGAGGTCGCGCGCACGCGCGGCCGCCCGCTCCCCTCCGGGCAGGTGACGGCGAAGGCCGCCGCGCTGTTCATGGTCGCGCAGGCGCTCGGTGGCCTCGTCGTGCTCATGCAGTTCAACCGCTTCACCATCCTGCTGGGCATCGCCTCGCTTGCGATCGTCGCGGTCTATCCGTTCATGAAGCGGGTGACGGACATGCCCCAGTTCGTGCTGGGGCTGGCCTTCTCCTGGGGCGGGCTGATGGGCTGGAGCGCCGTCTTCGGCCGGCTCGACCCGCCGGCCTTCCTGATCTACGCCGCGGCCATCGCCTGGACCGTCGGCTACGACACGATCTACGCGATGCAGGACCTCGAGGACGACGTCATCGCCGGCATCCGCTCGAGCGCGCGTTATTTCGGCGGCCATACCCGCGAAGCGGTGGCGCTGTGCTTTGCGCTCGCCGCCGGGCTTTCCGGCGCGGCGATCTGGCAGGTCGGCGGCGGCCTCGCCGCCTGGCTCGGCTTTGCCGCCTTCGCGCTCCATCTCGCCCGGCAGGTGACGCGGATCAATGGCGCGAGCGCGGCGCAGGCGCTCAGTCTGTTCCGTTCAAACCGGGATGCCGGGCTCATGCTGGCGGCCGGGCTCGCGCTCGATGCGATGAGCCGGAACTGGCTTTTGGGCTAATCCGTCATCCTGTCGCCGCCGACGATCACCGGCAGCTCGGCGAGGCGCCCGGTCTTGCGGCGGGTGAGGAAGCGCGGCCGGCGGCCCCGGAGCAGGCCATGGCGGCGGCGGATGCGAACCGCGCCCAGCGCCAGCCGCCCGAGCTGCGGATAAGGCTCGCTCACCACGCCCTCGGCGGTCTCGAGCAGGAGAGTCAGCCCGCTGGTGCGGCCGAAATCCCGCCAGAGCGCGACCGCGTCGTCCGCGCCGGCCGAGGCCACCACCACCGAGCGGCCGTCGCCCGCCGTGAGCGCCAGCTCGAAGCGCTCGTCGTCGCCGGCCGGATGGGCCATGCGCAGCGCGACCCCGCGCCAGGCGGCGGCGCCACGCAGGATCCGCACGGAGCCGACGCGCTCGATCGCCGGGGCGACCGGCCGGGGCGGCATCGGGTTGCGGGAAACGATCGCTGTTTGTGTCGGACCGCCGGGAAGGAGCGGTGCAAGACCGCCCTCCCCGGCGGCCGGCGTGACGCTGGCCATCGGTAATAACGCCTCTCTGATCCCTGCCGCAGCGGAGCCCTCTGTCGATGCCGGGGCTCTCGTGCTTGCCTTGCGAGGATGGCGGCCGGCCCGTGTCCGAGCGCTTAAGGGGTTGGGTTAAAGGAAGATGATTTTGCCGCGATTCCACCCGGAACCAGCGGTTTTCCGCCGGATGCTTGACGGAATCTTTCGAGGCCCGGCCGCATTTTCGGCTTGAAACAGCGCCTTTCGCGGCCGATAGGGAGAGCATGAATCCTACCACGCTACCGATCGCGGCCGAACTCATGAGGGCCGCCGGTGAAAGCTGCCTGGAAGCCGGTGCGATCGCGCTCGAGCTGTTCCGGCCCGGCGCGGCGACCGCGGCGCGGACCTGGTCGAAGAGCGGCGGATCGCCGGTGACCGAGGCCGATATCGGGGTCGACACCTTCCTGCGGATCCGGCTTTCGGAATTGCTGCCGGACGCCGCCTGGCTCTCCGAGGAGACGGTCGACGACGCCCAGCGGCTGTCGCGCCGCTTCGTCTGGGTCGTCGACCCGATCGACGGCACGCGCGCCTTCATGCAGGGCTCGCCGGACTGGGCGGTCTGCGTCGCGCTGCTCGACCAGGGCTCGCCCGTACTCGGCATCGTCCATGCCCCGGCCTGCGGGGCGACCTATCGCGCGCTTCTCGGCGGCGGCGCGACCTTGAACGGCGCGGCGATCCGCACCTCCGCCGCGCAAAGCCTGACCGGCGCGCGCATCGCCGGCCCCAGGCCGATGCTCGAGGCGCTGGCGCAGTTCGAGAGCTTCCAGGCCGTCGGCCGGATCCCCTCGCTCGCGCTCAGGCTGACGCGCATCGCGGAGGGCACGATCGATGCCGGGCTGATCTCGCCCGATGCCCGCGACTGGGATCTGGCGGCGGCCGATCTCGTGCTGAGCGAGGCCGGCGGGCGGCTCACCGACGGCGAGGGCCGGCCCGTCGCCTATAATCGCGACGTGCCCGTCCACGGCCTGCTCGCGGCGAGCACCGAGAGCCTCGCCTTGCCGTTGCAGGCGGCGGTCGAACGTTTGCGCGACGGACGGACGCAGCCCGCCTGACGGTTTTTTTCGACGTGCCCGGCATGGCCCGCTCGCAGGGAACGCCGGGATGACTTATGGGGCGCCACGTAAGCCCTTGCAGGAGGATTCGATGAGCGCGGAACCGGACCAGAAACAGCTCCTCCATCTCGTCCTTGGCGGCGAGCTCGCCTCGCTCGAAGGCATCACCTTCAAGGATCTGTCGAAGCTCGACATCGTCGGCGTCTTCCCCAACTACGCCAGCGCCCATGCAGCCTGGAAGGCCAAGGCACAGCAGACGGTCGACCAGGCGCAGACACGCTATTTCATCGTCCATCTCCACCGGCTGCTCGACCCCGAGACCGGCAAGGGCTGAGCGTAGAGGCCGATGGGCTTTTCGATCCTCAAGACGCGCATGGCGCAGGAAACGCTCGGCCGGCTGCTCGCCGGCTATCTGCGCCTCGTCCGGCGCACGAACCGGATCGCCTTCGAGCCCGCCGACATCTACGATCATGTCCGGCCGGAGCTGCCGCTGATCTTCGCGATGTGGCACGGCCAGCACATCATGATCCCCTTCGCCCGGCCGGAGTGGATGCCGGCCTGCTCGCTGGTCTCGCGCCATGGCGATGGCGGCTTCAACGCGGTGGCGCTGCGCGAGCTCGGCATCGGCGCGATCCGCGGCTCGGGCGCGCTCGGCAGGAAGATCCGCGAGAAGGGCGGCGCCAGCGCCTTCCTCGCCATGATGCGCCGGCTCGCGGCCGGCGACACCATGGTGCTCACCGCCGACGTGCCCAAGCGCGCCCGCATCGTCGGGCCCGGCATCATCGCGCTGGCGCGAGCGTCCGGCCGGCCGATCCGGGCGGTCGCGGTCGTGACCAGCCGCCGCATCGATTTCAAGAGCTGGGACCGCGCCTCGATCGGCCTGCCCTTCGGGCGCTGCGCCATCGTCGTAGGCGAGCCGATCCTGGTCGCGCGCGACGCCGACGAGGCGACGCAGGAAGCGGCGCGGCTCGAGCTGCAGGCAAGCCTCGACGACGTTCATGCCCGCGGCTACGCGCTCGTCGGCAGCCGCGACCCGGGCGCCGGTCTGCGCGAGCAACCGGCATGAGCGGCAAGGGCGCGATCCTGCACGGCTATCGCTACGCCACGGCCCTGCTCGAGCCTGCGGCGGCGGGGCTTCTCATCTGGCGCCGGCGGCGCGGCAAGGAGGATCCCGCCCGGCTCGCCGAGCGGCGCGGCCAGGCGAGCGTCAAGCGACCGAACAAGCCCCTGGTCTGGCTGCACGGCGCCAGCGTCGGCGAGACGGTGACGCTGCTGCCGCTGATCGCCAAGTTGCAGAAGCGGGGTTTCGCGGTGCTGGTGACGTCCGGCACCGTCACCTCGGCCAGGCTGATGGCCGCGCGCCTGCCGGGCGGCGCGATCCACCAGTACATCCCGCTCGACGTGCCGCGCTACATGCGCCGCTTCATGGATCACTGGCGCCCGAGCTTATGCCTGATCTGCGAATCCGAGATCTGGCCGAACCTCCTGGTCGAGGCGCAGCGGCGCGACATCCCCGTGGTGATGGTCAACGGCCGGATGTCGGAGCGCTCCTTCGCGCGCTGGTACAGGATGCCCAGGACCTCGTGCTTCCTGCTCTCCTGCTTCGAAGCCTGCCTCGCCCAGTCGCAGGGCGATGCCGAGCGGCTCGCCCAGCTCGGCGCGCCGCGCGTCAGCGTCGCCGGCAATCTGAAATTCGACGTGCCGGCCCCGCCCGCCGATTCCGACACGCTCGCCATCCTCGACGGCCAGACGACCGGTCGCCCGGTCTGGATCGCCGCCAGCACCCATCCGGGCGAGGACGAGCTCGTGCTCGCCGCCCATCTCGCCATCAAGCCCTATCTGCCGAAGCTGCTCACCATCATCGCGCCGCGCCACCCGCAGCGCGGCCCGGACATCGAGGCGCTGGTCGAGGCGAACGAGGTTGCCGTCTCACGCAGGGCCGCCGGCGAGAGCCCGGAGCGGACCGTCGATCTCTACATCGCCGATACCGTCAACGAGCTCGGGCTGTTCTACCGGCTCTCCCAGGTCGCCTTCCTCGGCGGCTCGCTGGTCGAGGGCATCGGCGGACACAATCCGATCGAGCCGGCCAAGCTCGGCTGCGCGCTGCTGCACGGACCGCATGTCCACAACGCCGCCGAGATCTTCGCCGCCTTCGATCGTGACGGCGGCGCGCGCGAGGTCACCGACGCGCAGGCGCTGGCAGGCGCCGTGCTGCGCTGGCTCAACGACCCGGCCGGCGCCCGGCAGGCGGCGCGGGCCGCCGCGCAGACCGCGGCCGGGCTCGGCGGCGCGCTCGGCCGCACCCTCGACGCCATCGAGCCGCTCCTGATGCGGGTCGCGCTCGGCCAGCGCGAGAGCGTCTCCTGATGCGGCTCAGCGCGCCACGCTTCTGGTGGCGGGATAAGCCCGGCCTGCTCGCCCGGCTCTTGCAGCCGCTCGGCTTCGTCTACGGGCGGATCACCGCGCGGCGGATGCGGCAGCCGGGCATCGAGGCGGGGCTGCCGGTGATCTGCATCGGCAATTTCGTCGCCGGCGGCGCCGGCAAGACGCCGACAGCGATCGCCGTCGTCCGCCTCCTGGCGGAGCGGGGCGAAAAGCCCTTCGTGCTGATGCGCGGCTATGGCGGCAGGCTTTCCGGGCCGGTCGAGGTCGACCCCGACCGGCATCGCGCCGCCGATGTCGGCGACGAGCCTCTGCTGATGGCCCGCCATGCCCGCACCGTCATCGCCCGCGACCGGGCGGCCGGCGCGCGGCTGGCGCGGGGCCTGGGCGCGAGCCTCGTCGTCATGGATGACGGGTTGCAGAATCCGGCGCTCACCCGGCATCTGAAGCTTGCGGTGGTGGACGGGGCGAGCGGCGCCGGCAATGGCCTATGCCTGCCGGCCGGCCCCTTGCGCGCCCCGCTCGCCATGCAGATGGACGAAGCCGACGCCGTCATCGTGATCGGCCGGGGCGAGGCCGGGGAGCGAGTCGCGGCGCTCGCGCGCACGCAGGGCAAGCCGGTCGTCGCGGCGAGGCTGGAGCCCGCGGAAGCCGCCGCACGCCGGCTCGCCGGGGCGAAGGTCGTGGCGTTGTCGGGGATCGGGCGGCCGGAAAAATTCGCCGCGACGCTCAGGGAAACGGGCGCGAGCCTCGTTGCCGAGCAGGTCCATGGCGACCACCACGCCTATGGCTTAGCGGATATCGCCGCCGTGCTCGCGACAGCACGGGGGCACGGCGCGCTCATCGCGACGACGGAGAAGGACTGGACCAAGCTCGCGCCGCTCTGGCCGGAGGAGGCGCTGGGCTCGCTCGTCGTGGTTCCGGTCACGCTGGCTTTCGCGGAACCGGCCGCGATTGCGGACCTGCTCGCCACCGTCACGCCCGGCCGGCGCGCTTGAGCCTGAGCAGGGCGGCTTCCGAGGTGGCGTAGGCCTCCTGCCATTCGATCGACCAGTAGCGCAGATCGTCGAGACGGATCGGCGCGCCCGTCACGGCGCAGCGCACGAAAGCGCCCGGCTTGACGACGCGGAAATCGCCGGGGCCGTAATCGATGACCGCTTCGGGGCCGTGCGGCGGAAGGCGCTCGCTGATATTCATCGAAATCGCATCAAATCATTGATCGGGAAACGGAAAGCCGGGATACTCGGCCGCCTGTGATAATCCTCTGGTCGGCGATGTCCAGTCTCCAGCGCCTCGCGGCGTGCCTGATGACCCTTGCGCTGCTCGCAGCCCAACCCGCCCACGCCGGCGGCTATGAGCGCGTCGCGATTCCGGCCGACCATGGAACGCTCATGGGCGTCCTCTACCGGCCGCCCGGCGAGGGTCCGTTCCCGGCCGTGGTCGCCCTGCATGGTTGCGGCGGCCTGTGGCGCGAGCAAGGCAAGCTCTCGCTCAGGCATGCCGACTGGGGCGAGCGGCTCGCCGCCGCGGGCTTTGTCGTGCTGATGCCGGACAGCTACGGCTCGCGCGGGCTCGGCTCGCAATGCGGCGTGAAGGACCTGACGGTCAGGGCCGGACGCGAGCGCGTCGCCGATGCCATGGCCGCGCGGATCTGGCTGCAGCAGCGTGGCGACGTCAGGCCCGATGCCATCGCGCTGCTGGGCTGGTCGGGCGGGGGCCTGACCGTGCTGACGGCGATCCGCAGGGACCGGGCGCCCGCCGATGGCGGGCCGGATTTCAGGCGCGCCGCCGCCTTCTATCCGAACTGCCGGACCCAGTCGGAATCGCCGAGCTTCTCCGCCCGCATCCCGCTGATGATCCTGATCGGCGACGCCGACGACTGGACCCCGGCCGCGCCCTGCAGCCATCTCGCCAAGGCCGCGCAGGCGCGCGGCGAGCCGGTCGATCTCGTGCTCTATCCCGGCGCCCTGCATGATTTCGACCATCCGCGGCTGGAGGTGAGGGAGCGCGAGAACATCCCCTCCTCCCCCAGCGCCACCGGCAAGGTCACGGTCGGCACCAACATGGCCGCGCGCGAGGACGCGCTGAAGCGGGTGAAAGCGTTCCTCGCCGCGCCCTGAGCTTCAGAACAGGTCGCCCTGTCCGCCCGGCGCCGGCCCCTTGCGGGCCGGCCGGGCCGCCGGCGGCCTCGCTTCCCCGCCCGTGACGGTGACGCCGAAGCTGCCATCCGCCAGCCGGACCGTGAGCGCCCGGCCCGGCAAGGCGGCCTCGACGCTGCGCACCAGCCCGCCGGCGTCGTCGCGGATCAGGGCATAGCCGCGCGCGAGCACGGCTTCCGGCCCGAGCGAGCCGATCAGCGCCCAGAGCGAGCCGAGCCGGTCGGCGCGCCGGTGCAGCCCCTGGCCGAAGGCGCGCCCGGCCCGTTCCGCCAGGGCGGCGCCGCGCTCGCGGCGCTGGGCGAGGCTCTGGCCGAAGGCGTTCTGCGCCCGCGCTTCCAGCATCGCTAGCCTGTCGCGGCCATGGGCGATGCGGGTGCGCTCGCGGGCGATGGCATTGCCCCGCGCGGCGGCCAGCACGCGCCCGAAACCGGCAAGCTCAGCGCGCAGCCTCGCGAGCGCGACGCGCGGCGAGCGCGCCTCCAGCCGGCGCGACAGGGCCTGCAGGGCCTGTTCATGCTCGCGCGCATTGCGGGCGAGCGCCGGCGCGAGCCTGGTCGCTGCGAGGTCGAGCCGCTGGCGCGGCCCGGAGAGGACGGCCTCGGGCCCCGGCAGCGCGCGGGCGAGCGCCCTCAGATCGCCGCGGCGGCGATCCGACAGGCGCAGCATCGCCCCGGCATGGCGGCGCGCGAGATCGGCAATGAGGCCCATCAGCTCGGCCCGGACCGGCACGACCTTCTCGGCAGCGCCGGTCGGCGTAGGCGCCCGCAGATCGGCGGCGTGGTCGATCAGCGTCCAGTCGGTCTCGTGGCCGACGGCCGAGACCAACGGGATATCGGAGGCGGCGGCGGCGCGGACCACGACCTCCTCGTTGAAGCTCATCAGATCCTCAAGCGAGCCGCCGCCGCGCGCGACGATGACGACGTCCGGCCGCGGGATACGCCCGCCCTGCGGCAGCGCGTTGAAGCCGGCGATGGCGTTCGCGACCTCGGCGGCGCTGGTCTCGCCCTGCACCCTGACGGGCCAGACCAGGACATGGCGGGGAAAACGGTCCTCCAGCCGGTGCAGGATGTCGCGGATGACGGCGCCGGTCGGCGAGGTGACGACGCCGATGACGGTCGGCAGATAGGGGATGAGCTGCTTGCGCTCCTCGGCGAACAGCCCTTCCGCCGCAAGCCGCCGGCGCCGCTCCTCCAGCAGGGCCATCAGCGCGCCGGCGCCTGCCAGTTCCAGCGAATCGATGACGATCTGATAGCTCGACTTGCCAGCGAAGGTGGTGACCTTGCCGGTGGCGACGACCTCCAGCCCCTCCTGCGGGCGCATCTTCAGCCGGGCGAAGACGCCCTTCCAGATCACCGCGTCGATCTTGGCGTTCATGTCCTTGAGCGAGAAATAGACATGGCCGGAGGCGACCGGGCCGCGATAGCCGGAAATCTCGCCGCGCACGCGCACGAAGCCGAAAGAATCCTCGATGGTGCGCTTCAGCGCCCCGGACAGGTCCGAGACGCTCCATTCGGGCGCATTGCCGGTCGTCTCATGCGATTCGCGATCCATGGCCGGACCATAGCGGGACGGAAGAGACAGCAGAAGCGTTGCCCGCGCCCCCGGGTGCCGCTATTTCCGCCCCTGACGGAGCGGAGACGGCACCATGAAGATTCTTCTGATCGGCTCGGGCGGACGGGAGCATGCGCTCGCCTGGGCGATCTCGGCCTCGCCGCTCTGCGACACGCTCTTCATCGCGCCGGGCAATCCCGGCACGGCGCGATGCGGCGAGAACGTCGTGGTCGATGTCGCCGACCACGCAGGCGTCGTCGCCTTCTGCCGCCTGCAGGGCATCGACCTCGTCGTGGTCGGGCCGGAAGGGCCGCTGGTCGCCGGCATCGCCGACGATCTCAACGCGGCCGGAATCAAGGTCTTCGGCCCGTCGAAGGCGGCGGCCCAGCTCGAGGGCTCGAAGGGCTTCACCAAGGAGCTCTGCGCCGAATTCAATATCCCGACCGCCGGCTTCGGCCGCTTCGGCGACGCCGCTGCGGCAAAGGCTTACGTCGCGGCCAAGGGCGCGCCGATCGTGATCAAGGCCGACGGGCTCGCCGCCGGCAAGGGCGTGATCATGGCGCAGACGCCGGAGGAGGCTAATGCGGCGATCGAGATGATGTTCGCAGGCGGGCTGGGCTCGGCCGGCGCCGCGGTCGTGATCGAGGAATGGATGGTCGGCGAGGAGGCGAGCTTCTTCGCGCTCTGCGACGGGACGCACGCGCTCCCGCTCGCCTCGGCGCAGGACCACAAGCGCGTCGGCGACGGCGACACCGGCCCCAATACCGGCGGCATGGGCGCCTATTCGCCCGCGCCCGTGATGACGCCGGCGATGACGGAGCGCGTCATGGCCGAGATCATCCGCCCGACGCTCGCCGGCATGGTGAAGCGCGGCACGCCGTTCCAGGGCGTGCTCTTCGCCGGGCTGATGATCACGGCGCAGGGGCCGAAGCTGATCGAATACAACACCCGCTTCGGCGACCCGGAATGCGAGGTGCTGATGCCGCGCCTCAAAAGCGACATCGTGCCGGCCCTGCTGGCCGCCTGCGACGGCGTGCTCGACACGGTCGATCTGCGCTGGCGCGACGAGGCGGCGCTGACCGTCGTGCTCGCGGCGAAGGGCTATCCCGGCAGGCCGGAGACCGGCAGCGTCATCCGCGGCGTCGAGAAGGCGGAAGCCCTGGACGAGACCATCGTCTTCCATGCCGGCACCAAGCTCGTGAATGGCGATCTCGTCGCCAATGGCGGGCGCGTGCTGAATGTCGTCGGGCTCGGCAAGACGGTCGGCGAAGCGCAGGCGCGCGCCTACCGGGCCATCGACCGGATCGACTGGCCGGAAGGCTTCTGCCGCCGCGACATCGGCTGGCAGGCGGTGAAGCGCGAACAGGGCTGACAGGACGCCACGGCCGGAGCTATGCTTCGAGGCATGGCGAACATCGACCGTCTCTTCCCCGGCTTCAAGGCACATTGGATCGACGGGCCGGTCGGCAAGATCTTCGCGCGCGTCGGCGGCGAAGGCCCGCCGCTGGTGCTGCTCCACGGCTTTCCGCAGACCCATGCCGAATGGCACCGGATGGCGCCGGAGCTGGCGAAGACGCACACCGTCGTCTGCCCGGACCTGCGCGGCTATGGCTGGTCGGCCGCGCCGCATGGCGACGGCGGCATCGCGACCTACAGCAAGCGCGGCATGGGCGAGGACATCGTCGCGGTGATGCAGGCGCTCGGCCATCTGCGCTTTTGCATGATCGGCCATGATCGCGGGGCGCGGGTGGCCTATCGCCTCGCGCTCGACCATCCGGGCCGCGTCGAGCGGCTCGTCCTGCTCGACATCCTGCCGACCGTCTCGATGTGGGAGGGCATGGATGCGGCCCGCGCCATGCAGGTCTATCACTGGACCTTCCTGGCCCAGCCCGAGCCGACGCCCGAGAACCTGCTCAAGGCCGATCCGGTCGGCTGGCTCGACCACACCATCGCAAGCTGGAGCCGGGCGAAGAAGCTCGACCTGTTCGATCCGCTGGCGCTGCGCTCCTACGCCGAATCCTTCAGCGACCCGTCGCGGACCCATGCCGCTTGCGAGGACTATCGCGCCGGTGCCACCACCGATGTCGCGCATGACAAGGCCGATCTCGCCGCCGGCACCCGCATCCTCTGCCCGACGCTGGTGCTCTGGGGCGAAGCCGGCATCCCGGCGAAGGGCGCAAGCCCGCTCGCGATCTGGCGGCAGACCTTCGCGCCACAGGCTGAGGGACGGGCGATCGACAGCGGGCATTTCCTGCCCGAGGAGAACCCGCAGGATACGCTTGCCGCGCTGAAGCCGTTCCTGGCGCAGGCCACGGACTGACGACCGCGATGTCGCCGACGCCCGAGATCGCGCTCGTGCTCGGGGCCGGCGGGGCGCGCGGCCTCGGCCATATCGCGGTGCTGGAGGCCTTCGACGAGCTCGGCCTCAGGCCGGCGCGGATCTCCGGCTCGTCGATCGGGGCGATCATCGGCGCGGCCTTCGCCGCCGGGCTCTCCGGCCGCGAGCTGCGCGCGCATGCGCTCTCGACCTTCCGCGACCGGGCGCGGGTGATCGCGCGGCTCATCGACTGCCGCGTCGGCAAGCTCGCCGATCTGATGCGCGGGCTCGGCAACCCCGTCCTCATCGACGGCGAACGGCTGCTCGATCTGTTCTGGCCGCAAGCCGTACCCGACCGCTTCGAGGAGCTCGCGATCCCGTTCACGGCGGTCGCGGCCGACTACCACCGCCATGCCCGCGTCGCGCTGAGCGAGGGGCCGCTGACGCCGGCGGTCGCCGCCTCGCTCGCCATTCCCGGGCTGGTGCGGCCGGTCGCGCTCGGCGGGCGCGTGCTGATCGACGGTGGCGCCATCGACCCCCTGCCCTATGCGGAACTGGCGGCGCCCGGCCGCATCGTCGTCGCGGTCGACGTCAGCGCGCCGGGGGCCGAGGCGGGCGAGACGCGCATTCCCGGCGCAATGGAGGCGCTCGTCGGCGCCTCGCAGATCCTCACCCGCACGCTGGTCCAGCGCATGATCGAGCGCGGGCCGCCCGACATCCTGATCCGGGCCGGCATGGACCGCGTCGGCGGGCTCGACTTCTTCAAGGCGAAGGCGATCCTGGCGGCGGCCGAGCCGGTCAAGGACGAGGTCAAGCGCGCCCTGGCGCACGCGCTCGGAGGCTAGCGCCGCTCGCGGAAGAATGCCCGCAGCAGCGCGGCGGCCTCGCTCTCGCGCAGGCCGCCATAGACCTCGGGCGCGTGGTGGCAGGTCGGGCTGTCATAGAGCCTGACGCCGTTCTCGACGGCGCCGCCCTTCGGATCGACCGCACCGAAATAAAGCCGCCTGATCCGGGCAAACGAGATCGCCGCCGCGCACATCGGGCAGGGCTCGAGCGTGACATAGAGATCGCAGCCGGCCAGCCGCTCGCTGCCGAGAGCCGCCGAGGCCGATCTCAGCGCCAGCATCTCGGCATGGGCGGTCGGGTCCTTCAGCTCCAGCGTGCGGTTGCCGGCGCGGGCGAGGATCGCGCCCTCGCGCACCACCACCGCGCCGACCGGCACCTCGCCGCGCGCGGCGGCCGCCCTCGCCTCGTCGAAGGCCGCCGCCATGGCGTCGACGGTGGAAACCCGTTGCGGCTCAGACATCGAAAACCCCGGCTTTGACGCTCGCGGCGCGGGACAGCCTCTGCTACAAGCGCCGGTCATAGCGAATAAGCGAGCCAGGCCCTTCCCGCAAAGCGGTTGTGCTCGGCCGGCTCAGGAGCAGCCATGAAAGACAACGACAGCAGAGGCCGCGGACCCCGCAAGGGCGGCGGCAGCGGCAGCCGTGGCGGCGGCAAGGGCCCCGCAGGCAAGAGCTTCGGCAGCCGACCCGGCGGCGAAGGCCGCGGCCCCGCAGGCGATGGCGAGCGCAGGCCGTTCCGCGGCCATGCCGATGGCAACGAACGCCCGGCCCGCCGCTTCGAGCGCCCGGCAGGCGACGAGCGCCCGGCCCCGAGCCCGCGCCGCTTCGACGGCGACAGGCCGGCGCGCTTCAAGGCCGAGGGCGAAGGCCGCGGCTTTCGGCCGCGCACCGGCGAGGAGCGCCAGCGCCGGCCGGAGCGCGACGCCGCACCCGAGCGCAAGCTGATCGCAGCCGCGGAGCCGGAGCGCATCGCCAAGGTGATGGCGCGCGCCGGCGTCGCCTCGCGCCGCGACAGCGAGGCGATGATCGCGGAAGGCCGCGTCAGCGTGAACGGCACGGTGCTGGCGAGCCCGGCCTTCGACGTGAAGCCGACCGACACCGTGCTGGTCGACGGCGAGCCGCTGCCGGCGCGCGAGCGCACGCGGCTGTGGCTCCATCACAAGCCGCGCGGCGTGGTGACGACCAATTTCGATCCCGAAGGCCGGCCGACCGTCTTCGACGCGCTGCCGGAGGATCTGCCGCGCGTGCTGACGATCGGCCGGCTCGACATCAACACCGAGGGCCTCTTGCTGCTCACCAACGATGGCGGGCTCGCGCGGGTGCTGGAGCTGCCCGAGACCGGCTGGCTCCGGCGCTACCGCGTGCGCGCCTTCGGCGAGGTGACGCAGGACGTGCTCGACACGGTGAAGGACGGCGTCACCGTCGACGGCATCCAGTACGGGCCGGTGATCGCCCGCTTCGAGCGCCGGCAGGGCTCCAACACCTGGCTCACCGTCGATCTGCGCGAGGGCAAGAACCGCGAGGTCAAGACCGTGCTCGAGCATCTCGGGCTGACGGTGAACCGGCTGATCCGCGTCTCCTTCGGCCCGTTCCAGCTCGGCGACCTCGCCGAGGGCGAGGCCGAGGAGATCCGCTCGCGCGTGCTGCAGGACCAGCTCGGCGTCGAGCTTGCCGCCAAGGCCGGCGCCGATTTCGAATCGCCGCGACGCGACGCCCTGCCCGCCGCGCCGCGCGCCGCCCCTGCCGCCGAGGATCGCCCGCGCCGCCGGCCCGTCGCGAAGGACGGCCCGGACGAGACGGCGCGCCCCTCGCGCGGCGATAGGCCCTGGACGCGCACCGTCTGGCGCGACGCCGAGGCCGAGCCGCAGCGCGCCCGCAAGGCGCCACCGCGCCGCGGAGCCGATCCGAAGCTGGAGCGGCAGGAGCGCGAGGCTTCAGGCACGCTCCAGCGCCGGCGCGACACGCCGATCGCCGACCCCAAGGGCCGACGCGTGCTGGTCGAGCGCATCAGCGCGCCCACGACCGACGAGCCCGCCGCGCCGGCGCGCGACGGCAGGCGCCGGCCCGACCGCAAGCCGCGCCCCGAACGGGGCGAGGAGGCACGCGCGCCGCGTTCCTTCGCCCGGCCCGGCGACGGCGAAAGGCCGATGCGGCGCTCGCGCGCTGGCGAGGCCGGCGGGCGCGAGCGCGTGGATGAGCGGCCCCGGCAGGAGCGCGCTCCGCGCGAGGAGCGCCCGGCGGAAGACCGGCCACGCGGCCGCGGTTTCGGCGACAAGCCGGGCGGCAAGAGTTTCGGGGGCAAGAGCTTCGGAGGCAAGGGCTTCGGGGGCAAGGGCTCCGCGGCCAAGAGCCTCGGTTCCCGCTCCTCGGAGCGGCCGGGCGGCGGCGGGCGCCCCTTCGGCGGCAAGCCGGGCGGCGGGCGGCCGAGCGGCCGGGGCCCGCGCCCCGGCGGCGGCGCGCCGCGCGGCGGCAAGCGCGGCTAGGCGATGCGCATCGTCGGCGGGCGTCTCGGCGGCCGGCCCCTGGCCGGTCCCAAACCGGGGATCGGCGGCATCCGGCCGACCTCGGACCGCCTGCGCGAATCCCTGTTCAACGTGCTCGCCCATGCCTATGGCGGCGCGGTCGAGGGCGCGCGCGTGCTCGACCTCTTCGCCGGCACCGGCGCGCTCGGCTTCGAGGCGCTCTCGCGCGGGGCCGCCTTCGCGCTCATGGTCGATGACGGCACCGAGGCCCGCGGCCTGATCCGCGAGAACCAGATGGCGCTCGGGCTCGCGGGATTCAGCCGCATCTTCCGCCGCGACGCGACCAAGCTCGGCGCGATCACAGGCATGGCTCCTTTTAGCCTCGTCTTCTGCGACCCGCCCTATCGCAAGGGGCTGGGCGAGAAGGCGCTCGCTTCCGCCCGCGCTGGCGGCTGGCTCGCGCCGGAGGCGCTGATCGTGCTGGAAGAGGCGGCGGATGCCGAAATCGACCCGCCGGAGGGCTTTGCTGAGTTGGAACGGCGGGCCTATGGCGAGACGCAGGTGATGATCTTGCGGGCCGGATAAGCCTTAAGCAGTGTGGACATTTGACGGATCGCTCCCGGTCGACACCACCGCTGTCAATCCGGGGCGCGCCATAGGCGCGAACCTAAGAACCCACGATTGCGTGAGACATCCGATGCGCGGTTGTCAGGGCTCACCCGGTCGTGGGTTCCGGGTTCTTCGCTCCGCGAAGCCCCGGAATGACAATCCTATGGCAAATATCCACACCGCCTAAGCCTGCCGAGAGCTTATCTTCGGCCCGTTTCCGCGCTCCGATATTGACGGCGTGGCGAACGTGGTCAGTATCCCTCGCTATAAGCGCCATGAGATCACGGGGTGGTATACAAGGGCGAATCCCGAATTTGGCAATCTGTCACCCAGAGCTTACTTGCGAGAGAAGATCTGGACCGAACACGTGGAAGTCGGCCATCGGGCTCTCAGGCTTTTCGAGGTGTTGAAATGACCCCATCAAAGCTGAAATCGCTGACATCAGAAGAGCTGAAACGCCTCTTCGAGCAGCTTTGCATCCAGCAATACGACGCTATCGAGCGCAACGAGAACGCCAGCTACAACAGGCGCTACAAGAAGATTTTAGCGATCCAGAACGAGCTCAAAGCCCGTCCCGGAGACCAGAGGCGAATTCTGATGAGCTTGTTTGGGCACCCCAACATGCAGGTCCGCCTCACGGCCGCCCATACCAATCTCGCCGTCGACTACATCGCTGCCCGCCGCGAGCTTCAGGCCATCATCGACGAGCAGTGGTTTCCACAATCCGGCGATGCCGGCATGACGCTCTGGAACATCGATCGCGGCTTCTACCGGCCGACCTGACCCCTCACCATCTCCCTAACGGCATGCGCTAGAGCATCGGACCGAAAAGTGGAATCCACTTTTCGGAAAAATCCGATGCCCCGACAATGAGATAGATCATCGTTATCGCGTCCGATAGGACGCGCGATGATCTAGCCGGCGCTTCAGCTCTTGACGACGCTGAACCTGCCATTGGGCGATGTCGGCCGGTTGATCTGGATCCTCTCCCCCTGCGCTATGACGCCTATGTCATGCTCGCCGTCCGGCAACACCACCGTCGCCCTGTCGTTGACGAAGACGATGACCCGCCTGCCGGTCGGGTCCCCGGCGACGGCCCAATGCCTGATCTGGCTGTAATACGGCTCCGCCCGCCAGGCGCGCGGCGCGCCCGGATCGACCTGTATCTTCAGGAAATTGGTTTCCGGGTCGATCGCCATGACGAGCTTCGAGCGCTCCGGCTTCCACTCCGGGCCGAGAATATCCGTGATGATCCAAAGGCAGTTGAACGTCCTGCACGTGTTCGGGCGCGCCTCGTAATTGCCGCACCCCTTGCCCGGCACGCAGAATTTGCACCACGACCCCATTCTCTTGTCGAGCTCGGGGATGTGATAGACTTTGCAGCACAGCGTGCATGTGCCGCAGGTTCTCGGTTGTGCCAGGGTCATGATCGTCTCACCTGCGCCCGAACAGCCTTTCGATATCGCTGAGCTTCAGCTCGACATAGGTCGGGCGGCCGTGGTTGCACTGGCCGGAATTGGGCGTGACCTCCATCTCGCGCAGGAGCGCGTCCATCTCCTCGGGGCGCAGGCGGCGGCCGGCGCGCACCGAGTTGTGGCAGGCCATCGTCGCCAGCACATGGTCGAGCCGGCGCTCCAGCGAGCCCGCCGTGCCGTGCTCGGCCAGCGCATCGGCGACGTCGCGGACGAGGCGCTGGAGATTGCCGCCGGCGAGCGCGCTCGGCGCCTCGCGCACCAGAACCGCGCCGGGGCCGAAGGCTTCCAGCACGAGGCCGAGGCTTGCAAGCTCGGCACCCGCCGCGATCAGCCGGGCGGCGTCGACGGAATCGAGCTCGACCACCTCGGGCAGCAGCAAGGGCTGGCGGGCGATGCCGTTGCGGGCCCGCTCGGCCTTGAGGCGCTCATAGACCAGCCGCTCATGGGCGGCGTGCTGGTCGACGATGACGACGCCCTCGCGGGTCTGGGCGACGATATAGGTCTCGTGGAGCTGGGCGCGCGCGGCGCCGAGCGGCCGGTCGAGCGCATCGGACGAGGGCTCGGCGAGATGCGCGCGGGTGTCCGTGGAAGGGGCGCCGACATCGGCGAAGCCGGCCTGCGGCGCGGCGGTCGGCGCGCTCCAGGCCGGCGCCTGCGGGAAGGAAGGACGCGGGATCGCGTTGCCGCCGCCGCCCATCGCGAGCACGGCGCGGAAGGCATCGAGCGTGCGGGCGCCGCCCGTGGTGGTGGCGCGGTGGCCGGCGGCGGCGAGCGAAGCCTTCAGGGCCGAGACGACGAGACCGCGCACCAGCGCCGGATCGCGGAAGCGCACCTCGCTCTTGGCCGGGTGGACGTTGACGTCGACCGCGCGCGGATCGCAGCCGACATCGAGGAAGAGGACCGGGTAGCGGTCGGAGGGGACGACATCGGCATAGGCGCCGCGCACCGCCGACAGAAGCAATTTGTCGCGCACCGGGCGGCCGTTGACGGCGAGATGGATGCCGGCCGCGGTGCCGCGATGGAAGGTCGGCAGTCCGGCGAAGCCCAGGAGGCGGATGCCCTCGCGCTCGGCCTCGATCTTCAGCGCGTTCTCGGGGAAGTCGCGCCCGAGCGCCCGGCCCAGCCGACGCAGGAGCCCCTCCTCGCCGATCGGCTCGGCCGGCCAGTCGAAGGCGCCGGCATGCTCGCCCGCGAGCGAGAAGCGGATCTGCGGGTGGGCGATGGCGAGGCGGCGCAGCATCTCGGTGACGGCCTGGGCCTCGGCCCGGTCGCTCTTGAGGAATTTCAGGCGCGCCGGGGTGAAGACGAAGAGATCGCTGACCTCGATGCGGGTGCCGGGCGCGGCCGCGACCGGGCGGACGGCGCCCCTCTCGCCGGCCTCGACGACGAGGCCCACGCCCTGCGGCGCGTCGTGCCGGCGTGTCGCGATCGAGAGCCTGGCGACCGAGCCGATCGAGGGCAAGGCCTCGCCGCGGAAGCCGAGCGAGCGGATGGCGAAGAGGTCGCCGTCCGGCAGCTTCGAGGTGGCGTGGCGCTCGACGGCGAGCGCGAGGTCGTCCGGCGTCATGCCGTCACCGTCGTCGACGACGCGGATCAGCCCGCGCCCGCCGCCCGCGATGGTGACGGCAACGCTACGCGCCCCGGCGTCGATCGCGTTCTCGACCAGCTCCTTGACGGCGGCGGCCGGCCGCTCGATCACCTCGCCGGCGGCGATGCGGTCGACCAGGACGGGGTCGAGGCGGCGGACGGTCATCCCGAGGGACCGCGACTCAAGCCCGCCCCTCGGCGAGATAGCGCTTGGCGAGGAGCTTGGCCTCCTCCACCGCCGGCTGGTCGAAGGGGTCGACGCCCATGGCGTAGCCGGTCAGAATCGTCTCCAGCATGAAATGCATCAGCATCTCGCCATGGCTCGCCTCGTCGATCCGCGCGACATGGAAGCGGCGCACCGCGCAGCCGTTGCGGGCGAAGGTGTCGATCATCGCGACGCCCTGCGCCGCCACCAGGTCGCCGATGGTCTTGCCGGCGAAATCGGCCTGGCCGATCTTCTCCGCGAGACCGGCATCGATCCGTGGGCCCTTGCCCTTCACATCGGTCGTGATGACGGTGAAGAACCTGTCCTTCGGCCCGGCGAGGTAGAGCTGCTGCTGCGAATGCTGGTCGACGGGGCCGAGCGCGCCGACGGGCTGCGTGCCCTTTCCGTCCTTGCCGAGGCTCTCGGCCCAGAGCTGCATCCACCAGCGGGTGAGCAGCGCGAGCTTGTCGGCATAGGGCATCAGAACCGCTATATTCTTGCCCGAGCGCATCGCGGAAAGATGCAGCGCCGCGCCGACCGCCGCCGGCGTCTCGCGGACGCCCTTGCCGGCGAAGAGCGGCGCCACCGCCCGGCCTGCGCCGTGCCTGAGCGCCTTGATGTCGAGGCCCAGCACGGCGGCCGGCAGCAGGCCGCAATTGGTCATTACCGAATAGCGCCCGCCGACATCGGTATGATGCTCGAGGAAGGGTGTGCCGAAGGGTTCGAGCAGCGCGCGCAAGGGGTGCAGCTTGCCGGGTCTGGCCGGCTCGGAGAGCCCCTGGAAATGCTCGCCGATCTCACGATCGGTGAGATGGGCGCCGCGCAGCGCCTCGATCGCCGCGATCGCCTGCAGCAGCGTCTCGCCGGTGCCGCCGGATTTCGAGATCGCGACGAACTTCGTCGTCCTGAGCGGCAGCTTCGCCAGCAGCGCCGCATAGGTCGCCGGGTCGAGATTGTCGATGAAATGCACGCGCGGATCGGGGGCGAACTGCGAAAGCCCGGCGATGCCGTAGCCGGTGAGCTGCGCCAGCGTCTGGCCGCCGAGGCTGGAACCGCCGGTGCCGAGCACCAGAACGTCGGTGGTGCCGCCGGATTTCAGCCGCGCGGCGGCGGCCTTCACCGGTGCGAGATCGGCGGTGTCGCCCGGCAGCTTCAGGAGCGGGAGCGAGCCGTCCTTCGCCTGCGCGCGCAGCCTCGCCAGCGCCGGTTCGAGATCAGCCAGCGCCTTGTCGAAGGCCGCATCGGGAATGCCGCCCTCGCCGACGCTGGATTCGAGCGCGAGATCGAAGCTTTGCTGAAGCATGGAGTGAATCCGTTTCAACGCGGGAAGAAGGCTATTTCAGACCAGCCCGACCGGCCTGCCGACCGCCTGCACGAGCAGGTCCGGGTTGCCGAAGAGGCGCCGCGCGACGCGCTTCACGTCGTCGAGCGTAACAGTGGCGAAGAGGCCGTTGCGGCGGGCGAGGAAATCCGGCCCGTCGCCGCGCAGCGCCAGGTGCAGCAATTCGCCGGCGATCTTGGGCGAGGTGTCGAAGCGCAGCGGATAGGAGCCGACGATGTAGCGCTTGGCCTCCTCGACCTCGTGCTCGGTCGGGCCGTCCTCCGCGAGCTTGCCCATCTCCTCGCGGATCACCTGCATCGCCAGCGCGGCGCGGTCGTTGCGGGTGGCGGTGCCGCCGACCAGCATGGCGCTCTCGCGCAGCGGCACGAGGCTCGAGGAGACGCCATAGGCGAGGCCGCGCTTCTCGCGCACCTCCATGAACAGCCGCGAGGTGAAGGCCGAGCCGCCGAGGATGTGGTTCAGCACGCTCGCCGGGATGAAATCGGGGTCGTCCCACATCAGCCCCGGCCCGACGAAGCGCAGCACGGTCTGCGGCACGTCGAGATCGATGAGATGGGTCTGGCCCAGCCCCTGGATCGGCAGGGGCTTTGCCGGGCGCGGGCGCGGCGCGCTCTTGGACAGGCCGCCGAAGAGCGGATCGAGGCGCTGGGCGAGCTCGCTCTCCGTGATGTCCCCGACCACGACGATCTTCAAGCCGCCGCGATCGAGCAGCGCCGGCATCAGCGCCTTCAGGGCCGGCGCCTCCAGCCGGGAGACGCTGTCGATGTCGCCCTTTTCCGGCCGGCCGTAAGGATGGCCCGGAAAGGCCGCGGCATAGAGCGCGTTGCGGCACATCGCTTCAGGGTTCTGCGCCTGGCGCTGCAGCCCGGCGATGATCTGGGCGCGGACGCGGGCGACGGCGTCGGCATCGAAGCGCGGCTCATTGAGCGCCAGCGCCAGCAGGTCGAAGGCGGTGTCGCGATGCGTCGAGAGCGTCTGGAGATGGCCGTGGAAATCGTCGCGGCGGGCCTCGAAGCCGAGATCGATCGCGTGGTCGGCCATCCGGCCCTGGAAGGCCTCGGCATCGAGATCGCCGGCGCCCTCGTCGAGCAGGCCGGAGATGAGATAGGCGCTGCCGGCGGCATCGTCCGGATCGCAGCCGGCGCCGCCGTCGAAGGCGAAATCGACCGCGATCAGCGGCAGGCTGTGCTCCTCGACCAGCCAGGCTTCGACGCCGCCGGGCGAGCGGACGGTCTTGACGGCGATGGCGGGCCCGGCCGTATCGAGCGTCGGTGTCGGAATGGGGGCGTTCATGGCGCTTCCTGTCGGCGGAATGGCGGCGTCAGGCCGGCAGCAAGAGGCCGGTGACGCTGCGGTCGGACTTCAGATAGCGGCGCGCCGCCTCGACGACCGCGTCGCGGCCGACGGCCTCGATGCGCCCCGGCCAGGCGAGCACGTCCTCGACCGTCTCTCCTACCGCCAGCGCCGCGCCGAAGATGCGGGCGAGCGAGGACTGGTTGTCGCGGGCGAAGACCGTCTCGGCGACGAGCCGGGTGCGGGCCCGCGCCAGCTCCAGCTCGCTCGGCCCGTCAGCAAGGAAGGCCGCAAGCGCGGCGTCGAGCCCGGCTTCCAGCGCCGCCATCGCGACGCCGGGGCGCGGGCTGACCGAGAGCTGGAAGGCGGCGCGGTCGACCATCGAGCCCATGAAATAGGCGCTGGCGCCGGCCGCGAGCTCCGCCTCGACGCAGAGCCTGCGATAGAGCCGCGAGGTGGTGCCACCGCCGAGGATCTCGGCCACGAGCTCGAGCGCGAGCACCTCGTCGCTTTCGCCGGCCATGTAGGTCGGGGTCAGCCAGCCGCGGCGCAGCGAGGGCTGCTGCACCCGCGGATCGTTGAGCTGAACGCGGCGGCAGGCGCGCGGCTCGGGCTCGATCGGGCGGCAGCGCACGGGTGCTGCGCCGCGGGCGGCGATCCTGCCATAGGTCTCCTCGGCGAGCGCGCGCACCTGCGCGCCATCGGTGTCGCCGGCGACGACGAGGATCGCGTTCTCGGGCGTGTAGAAGCGCTGGTAATAGGCGAAGGCGTCGTCGCGGCTCAGCCGCTCGATCTCGTGCTCCCAGCCGATGATCGGCGTGCCGTAGGGGTGATGGAAGAAGAGCGATGCCGAGAATTCCTCGCCGAGCTGGGCGGCCGGATCGGCATCGACGCGCATGCGCCGCTCCTCCAGCACCACGTCGCGCTCCGGAGCAACCACCTCCTCGTCGAAGGAGAGGCCCGTCATCCGGTCGGCCTCGTAGTCCATCATGGCGCGCAGATGCGCCTTGGGCACGCGCTGGAAATAGGCGGTGTAGTCGAAGGATGTGAAGGCGTTCTCCTGGCCGCCGAAGCCGGCGACGATCTTGGAGAAGGCGCCGGCCGGCCAGCGCTCCGTACCCTTGAACATCAGATGCTCGAGGAAATGCGCGATGCCCGAGCGGCCGGCCGGATCGTCGGCCGAGCCGTTGCGATACCAGACCATATGCGTGACGACCGGCGCACGCCGGTCCTGCACGGCCACGACATCGAGGCCGTTGGCCAACCGGAAGGTTTCGACCGGCGCCGCCTGCCCGGTCCGGCCCGCATGGATATTCACCTGATACCGTCTCCCGAAGCGAAAAAGGGCGGACGCGACGCGCCCGCCCTCAAAGACAAATTGGTCAGGCGGCGCCGCTTCGGCAAGGGGCGAAGCGCAGCCGCGATCACGCTCCCGCCGATGCCGGCCGGCTCACCGCATCACCGGGCCGCGGCCGGTCGAGAATTCACGCGCGCCGACGGCCTGCTTGTCTTCGACCGGGCCGGCCTGGCCGGGGCCGAGCGGGGCCGTCGAGGCCGGGCGGCGATAGCCGGCCGGCGGCTCGGCCAGGGTGCGGCGCGGCGGCTCGGCGCCATAGGCCAGCGCATCCTGGTCGATCTGGTTCTGGCGCGCGGCGAGCTCGCGGCCGACGCGGATCGGCTGGATGGCGGTGTCGTAGGCACTGTCGCCCAACGTACTCGCAGACCCCGTCGGCTGGCGCGTCGTCCGGCCGCGGCGGATCTCTTGCGGCGACATGCGCGGATTGCTCTGCAGGCCGAGCACCGTGGTGAAGGGAGCCGGGTTGGCCTCGTCCCTGCGGCGCTGCACATCGGGATCGTTCGGCCAGGCGGCGTTGCGCTCGCTCGCCGCCTGCTGCGGAGGCGGCAGCGTCGAATTCGGCGGCACCACCAGCGGCGCGCGATTGCGGTAGTCGATATCGCCGGCCTCGCCCTTGCCGAAGACACCCTTCATCAGGTTGTAGAACAGCATGCCCTCCTGCGCGAAGGCGGGCGAGGCTGCGAGCACCAGCCCGCCGGCGATGAGCAGAGGAGCCACGCGCATGCGTCCGGCCATGTCAAATCTCCCTTCGGACAAATTCCCGTCCCGTCTGAAACCCCAGACGAACGGCGAAACGATGGCAAAACCGTCGTCAGGCCGTGTTTTCCGCACGCGGGCGGAAGGACTCATACATGAGGCCGAGCACGCCGACAACGATCGCGACATCGGCGATGTTGAAGATGTACCAGCTGAAGCTGCCCCAATGCAGGTGGACGAAGTCGACGACGGCACCGTAGAGCGCGCGATCGACGCCGTTGCCGAGCGCCCCGCCGATGATCAGCGCGAGGTTCAGCACGGTGAAGCGGCGCCGCTCGCGCCACATCCAGCGCCAGAGCCAGACGGCCGCGACGAAGGAGACGGCGACGAGCAGCCAGCGGCCGAGATCGGTGCCCTGCTGGAACAGCCCGTAGGAGATGCCGCGGTTCCAGGCCAGCACGATCGTCATGAAGGGGGCGAGCTCGAACGGGCCGTTCTCGGCGAGCCCGGCGCCGAAGAGCAGCCACAGCTTCAGCGCCTGATCGGCCAGGAAGACGATCAGGACGACGGTGAGGCCGAAGCGGCGCATCGGTGCCATCAGCCCCCCACCCCCAGCTCCTTCAGGGCCTTCGCATCGCGCGGCGTCACCTGCGGATAGGCCGGATCGGCCGTCGCGGGATCGAAATATTTCCATGAGCGGGCGCATTTGATGCCGGCGGCACGATGCGGCACGACCGCGACGCCCGGCACCTCCGCGAGGCGGAAGGCGTCGGCCGGTCCATCGCCGCTCTCGACCCGGATGCCGGAGGTGATGCAGATCTCGGCCAGATCGACGCCGGAGAGCGCGGCACGCAGATCGGTATCGGCGACGAAGACCTGCGGCGCCGCCTCCAGCGAGGAGCCGAGGCGCTTGGCGGCCCGCTCCAATTCGAGCGCGCCGGTGACGACGCGGCGCACGCGGCGGATCTTGCCCCAGCGCTCGGCGAGCTCCGGATCGAGCCAACGGGCCTCGGCCGCGACGAAGCGCTCGAGATGGACCGAGCCCTCGCCCGCCTTCTGGTCCGGATAACGGTCGAGCCAGGCTTCCTCGGCGGTGAAGACCAGGATCGGCGCGAGCCAGGTCGTGAGACAGCGGAAGAGATGATCGACGACGGTCAGCGCGCTCTTGCGGATATGGCTCGACAGCGGGTCGCAATAGAGCGCGTCCTTGCGCACGTCGAAATAGAAGGCCGAGAGCTCGGTGTTCATGAACTGCGAGAGCAGGAACACCACCTTCTTGTAGTCATAGGTGCGATAGGCTTCCTCGACCTGCGGGCCGAGCTCGGCGAGGCGATGCAGCATCAGCCGCTCCAGCTCCGGCATGGTCTGGGGGTCGCAGACGCGGACGTCCTCGCTGAAATGGGCGAGCGTGCCGAGCATCCAGCGCATGGTGTTGCGCAGCTTGCGATAGGTCTCGACGAAGGTCTTGAGGATCTCCTTGCCGATGCGCAGATCGTCGGAATAATCCGCCGCCGCGACCCACAGGCGCAGGATGTCGGCGCCGGAATCCTTGATGACGTCCTGGGGCGCGGTGACGTTGCCCTTCGACTTCGACATCTTCTCGCCCTTCTCGTCCAGGCAGAAGCCATGGGTGAGAACGATGTCGTAGGGCGCGCGGCCGCGCGTACCGCAGCTTTCCAGAAGGCTCGAATGGAACCAGCCGCGATGCTGGTCGGAGCCTTCGAGATACATCACCCGGTCCTTGCCGCCCTCGCCGCGCCGGCGGGCGCGCAGGTCGTCGCGCCGCTCCAGCGTGAAGGCATGGGTGGAGCCTGAATCGAACCAGACGTCGAGCACGTCCGTCACGCGCTCGTAGCGGGCCGGATCGTAGCCGAAGGGGGTGAGGAAGCGGGCGCCGTCCAGATCGGTGAACCAGGCATCGGCGCCTTCCGCCTCGAAGGCGTCGGCGATGGCGGCGTTGACCCCGGCATCGACGAGGATCGCCTTGGTCTCCTTCTCGACGAAGACGGTGATCGGCACGCCCCAGGCGCGCTGGCGCGAGACGACCCAGTCCGGCCGGTTGGCGATCATGCCGGTGATGCGGTTCTCGCCGGCGGCGGGAACCCACTCCGTCTCCCTGATCGCCCCGAGCGCGACCTCGCGCAGCGTGCGATTGCCGAGCGTATCGACCGCCTTGTCCATGGCGATGAACCATTGCGGCGTGTTGCGGAAGATCACCGGCTTCTTCGAGCGCCACGAATGCGGATACTGGTGCTTCAGCCGCCCGCGCGCGATGATGTTGCCGGCCTCGGCCAGCGCCTTGATGACGACGTCGTTGGCATTGCCCTTCTCACCCTTGTCGGTGATGACCTGCGCGCCCTCGAAGCCCGGCGCCTCCTTGGTGAAGCGACCGTCGGCGTCGACGGTGTAGGGGATGCGGGTCTCGATGCCGCGCCCGGCCAGCCCACGGCCATTGGCCATCCAGATGTCGAAGTCCTCGCGGCCATGGCCCGGCGCGGTATGGACGAAGCCGGTGCCGGCATCGTCGGTGACATGGTCGCCGTCGAGGAGGGGCACATCGAAATCGTAGCCACGTCCGCGCAAGGGGTGGGCGGCGGCCAGCGCGGCGAGCTCGGCGTCGGAGACATCCGCGATAAGCTCGAACGCCTCGACCTTGGCGGCCTTGAAGACGCTCTCGGCGAGGTTCCTGGCGAGGATATAGGTGGCGCCGACCTTGGCCCAGTTGTTCTCCGGCGCGGCCGTGACCTTGTAGAGGCCGTAGGCGATCCGGTTCGAGAAGGAGATCGCGCGGTTGCCGGGGATCGTCCAGGGCGTCGTCGTCCAGATGACGATCGCCGATCCGGTAAGCGCCGCCGGCGCGTTCAGCACCGGGAACGCCACATAGACCGTGTCGCTGACATGCTCCTCGTATTCGACCTCGGCCTCGGCCAGCGCGGTCTTCTCGACCACCGACCACATCACCGGCTTGGAGCCGCGGTAGAGCTGGCCGGTCTCGGCGAACTTCATCAGCTCGCGGGCGATCTGCGCCTCCGCGGAATAGGCCATCGTCAGATAGGGATGGTCCCAGTCGCCCTCGACGCCGAGGCGCTTGAACTCCTCGCGCTGGACGTCGACCCAGTGCTCGGCGAAGGCGCGGCATTCCTTGCGGAACTCGACGACCGGGACGTCGTCCTTGTTCAGCCCCTTGGCGCGGTACTGCTCCTCGATCTTCCACTCGATCGGCAGGCCGTGGCAGTCCCAGCCCGGCACGTAGTTGGAATCGTAGCCGAGCATCTGCTGCGAGCGCGTGACGAGGTCCTTCAGCACCTTGTTGAGCGCGTGCCCGATATGGATGTTGCCGTTGGCATAGGGCGGGCCGTCATGCAGGACGAAACGGTCCCGGGCTTTCCCGGCCTCGCGCAGCTTGCGGTAGAGATCGATCCTCGCCCAGCGGTCGAGCAGCTCCGGTTCGCGCTGGGGCAGGCCGGCGCGCATCGGGAACTCGGTCCTGGGCAGGAACAGCGTCTGGGAATAATCGACGCCCTCACCTGCGGGCTTTGCAGCTTCGGCGGTCTTCGTCTTGTCGGTCATCATCCGGCTCGGACAGTCGGGACGGCGGGCCGTTCGGGGCCTCGGGCGTCCGCATGAAACGGGAAAAGCGGTCTTCAACCCCGACTGCGCAAGCACCCGCGCTCAATCTAGCGCGAGGCGGCAGCCGGGCCTGTAATTCGCCGGGAAAGATCGATCGGCAGGGCGCGTTGGGCGAGCATGGGGGGCTTCTAGCAGGCGCGGCCTACGGAAGGAAGGGCGGTGTCTTGGCCAGGATCGCCCGCGCGCGGGCGCAGTCGGCATCCATCTGGGCTATCAGCGCTTCGAGCGAAGCGAATTTCTCCTCGCCGCGCAGCCAGTCGACGAAGGCGACGTCGACGCGCCGGCCATAGAGATCGCCGGAGAAATCGAAGACGAAGGTCTCCAGCCGGGGCGCGCCGTCGTCGAAGGTCGGGCGGCGGCCGAAGCTGGCTGCGCCGTCATGCCAGACGCCGTCGATCTTCATCCGCACCGCATAGATGCCGTGGCGCAGGCGGCAATCGCGGGCAAGCTGCATGTTGGCGGTGGGGAAGCCCAGATCGCGGCCGCGCTTGTCGCCATGGCCGATAACCCCGCGCACGATCCAGGGCCGGCCGAGGAAGGCGGCGGCGCGCGCGACGTCGCCTTCCTCCAGCGCCGTGCGGATCAGCGTCGAGGAGACCGGCTCGCCCCGCCAGGCGAAGGGCGGCACGACCTCGACCGGGATGCCGGCGGCGAGGCCGCGGGCCTCAAGCATCTCCGGCGAGCCGGCCCGGCCCTTGCCGAAATGGAAATCATAGCCGCAGACGAGGCCTGCGGCGCCGAGCCTGCCGATCAGCAGGTCGTCGACGAAGCTTTCGGCGGTCAGCGCCGCGATCTCGCGGTCGAAGGGTAGGACGAAGACCCGGGCGAGACCCGCCTCGGCGAGCAGCTCCAGCTTGAGCTGCGGCGAGGTCAGCCGGAAGACCGGCTCGTCGGGGCGGAAGACGCTGCGCGGATGCGGCTCGAAGGTGAAGGCGGCCGGCCGGGTGCCGCGCTCGGCGGCGAGCGCCGCGGCCACGCGCGCGAGCTCGGCATGGCCGCGATGGACGCCATCGAAATTGCCCAGCGCCAGGACGGCGCCGCGCAGGGCATCGGGAAGCGGCTTGGCGAGGTCGAGAACCACGGCCGCCGGCTCCTCGCGCGGCGGCAGATCGACGGGGGATGGCATCAGTCGAAAACGTCCAGGCGCCCGCGGGAACCGGGCGATCGCCGTCTTTGCTGCGAAGGCCGGGCGGACGTCAAGCCATGGGCTGCGCGCGGGCGCCTGACCTTGCGTCACTCTCCGATCGGATTAACCGGTTTGCAAGACGCCCCGGCTATCAACCCAGGAGAGCGGAACGGGCCGGCATCTTCCGGCCCCGCGACCGCCATGCCCGGAGCAGCGCCATGGCTCTCGATCCATCCATGCCGATCCTCGTCGTCGACGATTACCAGACGATGGTCCGCATCATCCGCAATTTGCTGAAACAGCTCGGCTTCGAGAATGTCGACGATGCCTCGGACGGCTCGAGCGCCATCGAGAAGATGCGCGACAAGAAATACGGGCTGGTGATCTCCGACTGGAACATGGAGCCGATGACCGGCTTCGAGCTGCTCCGGAAGGTGCGCGAGGAGGAGGCGCTGGCGGAAACGCCCTTCATCATCGTCACCGCCGAATCGCGGACCGAGAACGTCGTCGCCGCGAAGAAGGCCGGCGTCAGCAACTACATCGTAAAGCCGTTCAACGCGCAGATGCTGAAGACGAAGATCGAATCGGTCTGCGCCGCCGCATAGAGCATTTCCGCGTTCTTCGAACCGCAAAAATACTCCATCTTTTTGTATCGCATTTTTCTCACGCGAACCGGTGTCCACTTCGCTCGAAAATGCTCTGAGCCGACCTCACCAGGTGAGATGCGGCATCGCATAGGCCGGGCGATGCGCCTGCCGGCGAAACCAGCCGTGGCGCTCGTCCCATGAGGCTTGCATCAGGTCCTGGGCGTGGATGCCGGCCAGCACCATGATCCCCGTCACGCCGAAGGCATCGGCGCCGGCGATGTCGGTGCGGAGCGCATCGCCCACGGCGCAGATTCTGTCGCGGGCGAGCGGGCTGCCGCGGGCGGCTTCGGCGGCCGCCACCGCCGCCTCGTAGATCGGCCGGTGCGGCTTGCCGGCATAGATCGTCCGCCCGCCGATCTCCTCATAGGCGAGCCCGATCGCGCCGGCGCAGGGAACGATGCGCCCGCCGCGCTCGACGACGAGGTCGGGATTGGCGCAGATCAGCGGAAGCCCGCGCGCGGCGAAGCCGGCGAGCAGATCGGCATAGCTTGCCGCCGTCTCCGTCTCGTCGTCGAACAGCCCGGTGCAGAGCACATAGGCCGCCTCGTCGGGGCCGGTCTCACGCACGTCGAGCCCGGCGATCAGCGGCAGGTCGCGGTCGGGGCCGAGGCGGAACACCGGCTCGCCGGCGCGCTCGCGGATCAGCAGGCGGCAGACATCGCCGGAGGTGACGATCGCATCCCAGGCCGCGCGCGGCACGCCGAAGCGATCGAGCTGGCCGACGATCACCTCGGCCGGGCGCGGCGCATTGGTGACGAGGACGACGCTCGTGCCGCGCTCGCGCATCCGCGTCAGCGCCGTGAGGGCGTCGCGATAGGCCGCCACGCCGTTATGGACCACGCCCCAGACATCGCACAGGCAGAGATCGAAACGGTCCGCGATCTCGGAAAAGCCCGAAAGCGGAAGGGTTGAAGCGATCCCCGATGGCGACACTGTCTCGATCTCCGGCGGCTGCGCGAGCGGAAGGCCCGCGCTTCCCCGCGATGCTGATCTAAAGCATCGGATGCGAAAAGTGGAATCCACTTTTCGGAAAATTCCGATGCTCCAACAATGAGATAGATCATCGTTACCGTGTCCGGCAGGACGCGCGATGATCCAGACGGGATTCGCCGGCAAAGGAACCGGCCGCGCGCATCAGGCGCTGGCGCGGCGCAGCACGGCCCGGAACGGCAACCGCTCCGGGCGGGCGGCAGGCGCGGGCTCGACCTCCGGCGCCGTCGCGGCTTCGGCCGGCGGCGCCGGCGCGGCGGCAGGGGCCGGCTCGGCGAAGACCCCCGGCTTGACCGGGCGCGGCGGCGAGAAGGCCAGCCCCTGCCCCATCGCGGCGCCGAGCTCGATCATGTCGGCGGCGGCGGGGTTGTCCTCGACCTGGTCGGCGACGAGAACGATCGACATGCGGGCCAGGAGGGCGGCGAGGTCGCCGGCGGCGATATCGCTGCCGACCCGGCCTTCGAGATGCGCCTGGAGCAGCGCCGCGGGCGCCTTCACGTAGCGGATGCCGCGGTCGAACAGGGCGCGCGGATCGAGGCGCAGATCGGCGAGCTGGTCGAGGGCGAAGCGCACGCCGTTCGCCGACATCGCGCCGAGCAGGCCGAGGCTGGTCGGGTCGAGCGCGCGGAACACCGCCTGCGGCATCTCGATGACGAGATGGCCGCTGTGGTCGCGGTATTTGTCGAGGATGCGGGTGAGCGCCGCCAGCGCCCGCGACGAGCCCCAGGTCGCGGCGCTGAAATTGCATGAGACGAAGAGCCCCGCATCCTTCTGGCCGAGATGGCGGGCGATGGCCAGCGTCCGGGTCAGGACGAGGGCGTCCAGCGTCGGCCCGAAGCCGCGCGCCTCGACCGTCTCGATGAATTCATGCGGCAGGAGCAGCGTGGTCTCGTCCAGCCGCAGGCGTGCCAGCGCCTCGTAGCCGCAGGTGCGCCGCTGCGGCAGCGAGACGATCGGCTGGAGATGGACCTCGAGCCGGCCCTCGCTCAGCGCCCTGCCGATCAGCGCCGCCCGCTCGGCCTCGGCCTCCTCCCGCGCGGCGGCCGCGGCAGCGGCGCGCTCGGCGGCGAGCGCCTCGGCCCGCGCCCGGCGCGCCGCTTCCGGATCGAGCACCACCTCGGGCGCCGGGGCGGGGGATGCGGTGGCGGGCTCCGGCAGGCGCGCCAGCACGGTCTCGTGGTCGGCAAGCGTGGTCGCGACCTGATGGATCAGGTCGCCGAGCAGGCCGACCTCGGCCGTCAGCTCATGGATCGCGGCGCGCGCCGGGGCGGCATCGGCATCGCGCATCGGCATCTGCTCGACGCGCTGCGACAGGGCGTCGAGGCGGATGGCGCTGGTGGCGAGCCTGACCTTGACCTCGCCGAGGCCCGCCATGGCCTGCTCGTGGCGGGCAAGCCCGCGCCGCTCGAAGGCGTGCATCGCCAGCATCAGCCCGCTCCCCGCGGCGATGAGGCCCAGCGCCGCGCCGAGCCCGCCCGGAAGCAGGATCGCGGCCACGGCGCCGACCGACAGGCCGGTGACGGCGCCGGCGAGAGGATGCAGGGCTTTCAGGCGCACAGGTGCCACGGCAGCGCTCGCGCTACGATTCAGAAGCGGGACGGGGAACGAATCACGGTATCGACCGGCAGATTAACCCTGCCGGCGCGGTTAAGCGAGCAAGCCCGCGCGGACACTACGGCTTCTTCAGCCCGAGCGCGGTCAGGATCTTGTCGATCACCGGCCCGGCGAAGCCCCGCCGCTCGAGGAAGGAGCGCGGATCGCGTGCGAAGGCGGGGGATTTCACGGCGAGCTGGGCGAGCGCCTTCGCCTGCCGCGCAGCATCGCCGTCGGCGGCCGCCTTGAGCGCCTGGCCGAGCAGGCTGAGCGGGCTCGTATCCGCCGCCAGCATGCCCTCGTAGCTCTCGGAGTCCTTCCCCGCGCCGATCAGATAGGCGCCGAGGAACGCATAGAAATCGTAGCGCGACGGCCGACCGACGCTGAGATCGGTTGCCCGCTCCAGCAGCGGCACCCCCTCGAGAGGGCGCCCGAGCCGGACGTAGAGCGCCCCGACATCGGCGAGGACCTCCGGGTCGTAGGGATTGCGGGTCCGGGCCATGCTGCCCATCCGGATCGCCGCCTCGGTCGCGCCGCGCAGCAGCAGCACCTTCATCATCGCCTGATAGGCGCGGGCTCCGGACGGCGCGAGGCGAAGGGCCGTCAACGCCGCGGCGAGTGCGCGATCGCGCATGGCGCCGGTTTCTTCCCCACCCTCGTCGGCGCCGGGCGCATCCGGATCGAGCCCGGCCTCGCCGAGCATCACGATCGCCAGATGAGCCCAGCCCGGATAGAAGCCCGGCTCCTCCTCGACCAACCGGTTCAGGCAGAGCCGGGCCGCCCGGTGCCGGGCCGGCTGCAGGGCGCGCCTCGCATCGTAGGCCAGCAGGATGCAGCCGATGGCGCCGGAGGGCAGGAACTGGCGCGCATCGGCGAGGATGATGCCGAAGGGCTCGGTCAGCTGCGTCGCCAGCCGCCGCGCCATCTCGGCGAGCTCCCTGTCTCCCAACGCCGCGAAGGAGGCGCTGCCCGACGAGGTCGTCCAGACGATGCGGCCGTCCCTGACGGAGCGCAGACGGCCGAACCCCTCCGTCCCGCCGCCATCGGGCTGGACGTCCAGCTCGAACAGGTAATCGACCTCTTCCGGGGCGGTGGAGCCGGAGGGCGGCGTCTTGATCGTGACGAGATCGTCGAACCGCGCCATCGCATCGACGAGCAGCGCCGAGAAGCGGCGCAGGAGATCGGCGAGCGCGGGATCGGAAGGCGAATGGGGAATCGTGATCGCGACACGCACGAGAAGCGGCGGTGGCGGGCGCCCCCCGGCGGCCGCCCCCCCCCGCGGCCTTCCCGCCCCCCGAGGCCGGGATGCCAGCCCCGTCCAAAGAAGCGGG